>CAYFUB010000599.1:0-2694 GCA_964346195.1 uncultured Pirellulales bacterium | reverse complement strand
GGACCTGCATGTACTACGGCAGCCTGATGACCGACGGCAACGACGTCGCGTACTACGGCGACAAAGTGACGGCGGAGTTCCCGCACGCGGTCCTGATGCGCTGGAAATGCTGCAGCGACGAGTACCGGGTCATCTTTGGCGACCTGACCGTTCAGGATGTGACAGAGCCCAAGCTCAGGGAACTGGAAGCCTTGCCGCTGAATGTGGAGTTGTACGCGATCAAGCCCCAGCCGGCGGAAGGAACCGTGGGCACGCGCGTGGAGGGGGCGCAACTAAAGTGGCTGTCCGGCGCGACGGCCACGGAGCACAGGCTGCACTTCGGGACCGATCCGAACAACCTGCCTCTGCTGGCGACCGTAACGGAACCACAATTCGGCGATCTTCCGAAACTGGAGCGAAACACAACTTACTTCTGGTACGTCGATGAAGTGAACGCCGACGGGTCCACGACGCCGGGCAATCTCTGGAGCTTCAGCACAGGCAGGCTCGTCGCGTGGTGGAAGCTGGACGAGGGCACCGGCCGGGCGGTCGCCGATGCCGCCGGCGGCAATCACGCCGGTGTCCTGGTTGGCGATCCCACCTGGACGGACGGCGTGACCGGCGCGGCGCTCGAATTCGACGGGGAAGGCGACTACGTGGACCTGGGCAACCCGGCCGATTTTGACATCGTCCATCAGATCACCCTCTGCGCCTGGGTCAAGGTCAAGGCTTTCGATGTGGATTGGCAGGCCATCATTGCCAAAGGGGATACGGCCTGGCGCTTGTCCCGTGACCAGGGCAACAACTTGCACTTCGGCTGCACCGGCGTCTGGCCGGAATGGGTACGCGGCAACGCCGATGTGAACGACGGGCAGTGGCACCACGTGGCCGGCGTCTACGACGGCGCCGAGCTTCGCCTCTACATCGACGGCAAGCTCGACGCGTCCGCGAGAACTTCCGGCTCCATCAATGTCAATACCTATCCGGCATACATCGGCGAGAACGCCGAGGAGCCGGGCCGCGAATGGAACGGCCTGATCGACGACGTCCGCCTCTACAACTACGCCCTTTCCGAAGCGGAGATCGAAGCGCTGCGTGACACTCGGCCACGATCGAATTGATGGCGAGGCACTCCTCTCGGAGAAGGCCGACCCGGAGCCGAAAGCACCGTTGACTTGCGAGACAGGTCGGGTATCCAGCCCGGCCTGTCTGTTATCGTAGGTGCGCCTGGCCCGTTGCGGGTTCATGCGTCTGTCGCAGCGAAAGGCGATGACTCCGGATTCCCGCCGGCGCTCGTCCGGGCGCGGCAAGCTGCATCAATCGTCCCGGCGGCGGACCGCGGCCGTTTCTCGCACCTTTTTTCTACAATCTTCTTACTCCTTTATTCACAAGGGCTTACATCCGTCCCGCGGGACATTTTTCTTTTGACAAACGGCTCATGTTAGTTTACCATTTCACACACCATCGCCTTGAGCGAGTGGATGAAAAGTAACACGGGCATCTTGCCCGTGAGTCACACAGGCGTCTGGGGCCCCCAAACGCGATAAATAGCGTTTGGGGAACCCCTCTCGCCCGTGGAAAGTTGCCCTTCGGCAGGGCCAAGATGGCCCTGCGACTGGGCCCCCAAACGTGATAGATCGCGTTTGGGAACCCACTCATGGGCAGGATGCCCATGCTACTGAGCGATGGGCCGGAGCGCGGCCTCCGGCGTGCGAGAAACCGACGGCGAGATCGAAAACCGGAGGTAAGCATGAGCCAGAAGCGATGCTGCGAGAACTGTGTGTATTCCGGCCAAATCCGCGACGGCGCGAAGACCCTGTGCATCTGCAGCAACACGCCCGAATCGCCCCGTCAGACGGTGGTCGTGCCGCCCGACGGCGTCTGCCCGCACTTCCGCCGCAAGCACGTGCGAACCGGCAAGAGCGCACCCAAAAAGTCCGACGACCCCTGGGTCCGCTACATCCCTTTGACCCAGGGCCAGTACGCCATCGTGGACGCCGACGACTACGCCTGGCTGAGTCAACACAACTGGTGCGCCAAGAAGGACGGCAACACGTACTACGCCCAACGGCGGCGCAACGGCAAGTTGATTTCCATGCACGTCGAAATCATGGTCCCGGCCGAAGGCTACCTCGTGGACCATATCAACGGCGACGCCCGCGTCAACCGCCGCAGCAATCTGCGCATCTGCACGCGCAGCCAGAACATGCGCAACCGCGCCAAGTGCCGGCGGCCTTGCACCTCGCCGTACAAGGGCGTCAGCCGCAACAGGAAGACCGGCCAGTGTATCGCCCGGATCGGCTACAAGGGCGAGAAGTTCCATCTCGGCACCTTCAAGGAGGACATCGAAGCCGCCCGCGCTTACGACCGCGCCGCCGTCGCGCTGCACGGCGACTTCGCCCGCCTGAACTTCCCCGAAGAGTGGGTCACCGGCCAGTGGAAACCGGTCGAGGAAGACGAAAGTGACGAGCTTGGCCGCCGAGGCGGCGGCATTGATGACGGATGATTTACGATTGATGATTGGAAAAGAGAACGGCCAGGGACCGACAAAGGTCAAGTCTGAAGCGACAAGCAAGACACAGGACGCCCGTGGGGATTCCTCAACTACAAAGGGAATGGAACCGCTGATGAACGCTGATGCACACGGATACTGGAAACCACGAAGAGCACGAAGCCCCCAGCGCGGCCTTCGGCCGCAACCAAAACTCTACGCGC
>CAYFUB010000598.1:0-5623 GCA_964346195.1 uncultured Pirellulales bacterium | reverse complement strand
GCCCAGGTCATTATCGAACGCCGGATTGACCAGTTGCAGCGAAGACCCCGTGCCCGGCACAGTCTCGGGCACCGCATCGCCCACCGTCGGCCATGGAAACCCCAGGCCATACTCCACCTCGTCCACCACCGCCCCATCGGCACGGCACAGGACCACGCGCTCGCCCTCGCCGTCCAGGGCCCCCCCGTAAGGTCCGAAGACCAGATGTTCCGGAATCTGGTCTCGTCCTGCGTTCCACTTCGCGTCAATGCCGGCGGGATTCTGGGCTACGATGAGATACCCGCCGGCAGGCAGAACCGTATCGGGCGGGAAGGTGTAAAAGACCCCTTCCGTGAACTGCCAGCCGGAAAGGTCCACCTCCACGGTCCCGGCGTTGTGCAACTCTATGAACTCCACCAGGTCCGTCTTGACATCCGGATTCGTGTGTAACTCGTTGATGACGACCGCCGCCCCGGCCTGGCCCCACCCAAAGCAGAAACTCAGTGCGACAACAGCGAAAAATGGAAACCTCGGTGATGCAGACATGCTCATCCTCTTCCTTCTCCAGGGCTGGGGCTGTCATGTTGGACCGCCTGATCTTCGCCCAGCGCCAGGCAGCCGGTGGGCCGTGCCCGTTGTTATGTTATCTTATCCGATTTGACCTCCGCCCGTCAAGCCAAAACGCGATGCGTCGGGTTCGGCGGTCTACGACAAAATCGTGGCAAACGCCCCGGGTGTCATTGCGAGCCAGCCGAAGGCTGGCGCGGCAGTCTTAACCTCTGGCCGCGCCGAGATTGCGTCGTCGGCGTACGCCTCCTCGCAATGACATCCTCTTATCCTGACTCGCCACTTTCTTGTCGTACACCCCGTTCGGTCATCCTCGTGATTTGCAGTTGACAAATGACGTCCGATAGGTGACAAGGAAGCCAACCAGCTTGCCATTCATATGTTGCCAATCGCCCTTTTTATGGGAGGCCGAGGATGAAGAATACTGCACGAATCTCCACCGGATCCATCTGTGCACTTGTTGCGTGCGGTCTGGTATGTTCGTTGTTGGCGACCGACCGCACGACGGCGGCACAGAAGCTCACCTACGTCGATTTGATCGATCGGCTGACGGACCTGGAGTATCCGGCGACCCTGCCGGCGCCGGGAGAGCAGTGCGCCCAATGGTCCAGTTGGGACCGCAAGAGCAAGTACGACGAAGCCACCGGCCGATACGTGCGTTGGGACGCCAATGGCGACGGCGACGGCTTTATCCGGCGGGAAGGCGAGCAGTTCGTCTTCGCCGAGATGGAAGGCCCCGGGTGCATCTGGCGGATCTGGTCGGCCAAGCCGGAGCAGGGCCACGTGCGTATCTACCTCGACGGCGCGCAGGAACCCGTCGTGGACCTGCCATTCAAGGGCTACTTCGACCGCACGAACGAACCCTTCACACGGCCCGCCCTGGTCCACACCGTGGCTATGGGCTGGAACAATTACACGCCCATCCCCTACCAGAAGTCGGGCAAGATCGTCGCCGACGAGAAATGGGGGGCGTACTACCAGTTCGTCTACACCACCTATCCGAAGGGCACCCAGGTCCCGACCTTCAAGCGCCAGTTGTCCGCCGCGGAGAACGCCGCACTCGACGAAGCGAACAACCTGCTCAGCCACTGCGGGCCAGCGTTGCCGTCGACCCCCGGCGAGGAAATCCTAAAGGCAAGAATGTCCGGCAAAGGCGATGGCACGTGGGTCTCCATAGCGCGTGGTGCCCAAGCGATCAAGACGCTCCGGGCTCAAGCAGATCCGCCATTCACGCCGGAAGACCGCGACGCCCTGCGGGAGTGGACGATTCAGATTCGATTCGATAGCGAAGAGCGGCCTAGCGTGTGGGCGCCGTTTGGGGATTTCTTCGGCACTGCGACCGGCGCGAACAAGTACTGCTCCCTGCCGAGCGGGCTGACGGAGAACGGCTGGTGGTACTCGCACTGGTTCATGCCGTTTCAACAAGAGGCGGTGATCGCGCTTGTCAATGACGGGCAGCAGAGCCGCACAATCAACCTGGAAATCATCACGGTCCCGCTCAAGGGCGACGCTTCAAAGCTCGGGCGATTCCATGCGAAGTGGCACCGCGACGCGTTCCTGCCCCAAGACCCCGAGCGCGCCAAGATCGACTGGACCATGCTCAAGACCGAGGGCCGGGGTCGCTTCTGCGGCGTCATGCTGCACGTGTGGAACCCGCGCGGCGGTTGGTGGGGCGAGGGCGACGAGAAGTTCTTTGTTGACGGTGAAAAGTTTCCCTCCACCTTCGGCACGGGCTCGGAGGAATACTTCTGTTACGCCTGGTGCAATCCGACGCTCTTCGAGAATTGCTACCACAACCAGACGATCAGCATGAACAACAAGGGCCACGTCTCGGTCAACCGCTGGCACATCACGGACAACATCCCGTTTCAGGAGTCCTTCGAGGCCGCTATCGAGAAATACTACCCGAACGGCAGGCCCACACTGTACGCCGCCACCGCCTACTGGTACCAGGCCGCGGGACAAAGCGACCCGTATGAGCCCGTGCCCGTCGAGCAGCGCAAGGGGTACTGGACCCCCATCGAAGTCTTCAAGGTCAAGGGCGCTCTCGAGGGCGAAGAGCTGAAAATCCTCGAGAAGACGGGCGGCAACCCGGCGCCGCAGGATATGAGCGGCTTCGGCTCCGACTGGAGCGGCGAATCGCACCTGTGGTGGATCGACGCCAAGCCGGGCGATACACTCGACCTGGCCGTCCCGGTGGAGAAGGCCGGCACCTACCGGCTCAAGATGCAACTCACCAAGGCCATCGATTACGGGATCGTGCAGCTCTACCTTGACGGCAAAGAACTGGGCGAGCCGATCGACCTCTACAACAACGGCGTGGTTGCCACAGGCGTGCTCGACATGGGTGTCCACCAACTCGACGCGGGCCGGCACGTCCTGCGGGTGGAGATCGTCGGCGCCAATGAGAAGGCCGTCAAGAGCTACATGTTCGGGCTCGATTACCTGAAGCTGGAGGACGTCGAATCGAGCTTCTATCTGCCCAAGGACCCTGGCTACACGATTCTCGACTCCGTCAGGGACTCTGTTCGCTTCACCGTCGAGCGCACATTGGTGGAATACAAGGGACATCTGTGCTGCAAGTCCAGCTTCGTGGACAAAGACGGCAACATCATGGGGTGGCATGATTTCGGCAATCTGGAAGGTCCCGGTTGGGCGGCGAACGCCGTCGGCGGGGCCTATGAGCTTTACGCGTTTGCCCGGCACAACAAAGACCCCGCCCTCCGGGAGAAGGCCCTGTCACTCCTGGACCACGTACTTGAAGACGGCTTCATCAACTATGACACCGGCTTCATCATCGGCTACCGCGAGACAACGACCGACCAGTTTTGCCTCAACTACCAGCACAAGAGCAACTGGTTCTGTCCCGGCTCGATGGCGAAGATCGCCTATCAGCTTCTGCGATTCAGCGACATCCTGGACGAGCCGCGCAAGAGCGCGACGCAGGATATCGCCGTGCAGACCGCCGACTGGATTCATCGGAACATCAGGCCGACCGCGAACGGCTGGTACCCCCGGCGCTGCCGGCCGGATGGGGAGCACTTCCCGCAGAACGCCTACGGCGACAGCGACATCCTGTTCGAAAAAAGCGGCGACGGGCTGTTCATCATCCAGCTCAATACGGCTCTGACCCAACGGGGACTCGCCGATTACCGACAGGCCGTCCGGCAGAGGGTGAGAGTCTTTATGGAGGCTGACGGGTTCTTCGGAAGCATCAATCACGACACCTACGACGAGCATGAGAACGTGGCCTACTCCGTCGCGTTTCGCACGCTCCGCGAGGCGGCGAAGCTCTTGAACGATGAGAAGGTGCGGGCGTTTGCCTACGACAAATGCCTCGCCGGCCTCGACCAGTTCAAGATGACCGACGACCGCAACGGCGTGCAGACCAAGGGCCTCCTTTATATGGAGAAGAGCTGGGACACGGCCTATCTCTGGGAAAACGCCGAGGCGGCCCTGGCGTATTTCGAGGCGTATGAGAACACGGGCAAAGAGCAGTACAAACGCGACGGCCTGACCATCCTGCGGGCCATCGCCAAGCACCATCAGCGGGACACCGGCTTTCTGACCGAGGGCGTGGACTGGAACAATCACGTCGGCAAGCAGCACCATTTCGATGAGGCCGAGTACGGCGACATCAAGTACACCGAGCCGCTCCTGAACAACCTGCACATCGTCGAGCCGACCCTGCTGGCCGTCCGATTGCGGATTGCGGATTGATGATTGCGGACCGAATCCGGAATCCTCGATCCATGATCCGAAATCCCAGATGTGCCCTGATGTTCCAAGAGGAGCTGACGATGAATGAAAATGGATTCACACGTATCGCGTCGAAGTCACAAGCCCCCGCCTCTTGTCATCCCGAGCCGAAGGCGAAGGATCCGGCCCTCGATTGGGAGGTTTCTCCGGTACGCAGCCCAGGTCCTTCACTCCGCTTCGCTCCGTTCAGGATGACAAGGCATTGGCCTGCGATCCTGATGTGCGTCTTTTTCCTGGGAGCGGCCGGCACAATGGCAGAGGAAACGTCGAAGATCAGTCATCACGTGCCGGCGGAAAAGGGGTTGGCGCAGGATTATGCAGAGCGGCTTCTTGAGAGAGGCGAGCGGGCGGTCTATACCGGCGAAGAGCTTGAGACGATTGGCATGCCGGTCGGCGGGATTGCGGCGGGCCAGTTGTACCTGCGTGGCGATGGCACGCTCGGGCTGTGGCAGATTTTCAACAAGCACATCTTCAGCGGCTACGGTCGGGACAACTATCGCACCTACCGGCCCGACTCGCCCGTCGATTCCGGCTTTGCCGTCGTGCTGGAGTCCGACGGAAAAACAATCGCGCGGGTGCTAAATAGAGATTTCGGGCGCGTCGAATTCGCGGGCGAATATCCCATCGGCCTGGTCCGCTACATGGCGGATGGCTTCCCTATCGAGGTCCAGATGGAGGCGTTCTCGCCTTTCATTCCGCTCAATGCGAAGGATTCCGCCCTGCCGGCAACGATCTTCCATATCACGCTGAAGAATACGTCCGACCAGGTCCGACGGGCCAGCGTCCTAGGGTGGCTCGAAAACGCCGTGTGCTTCGACTCCGTCAAATCCGTGCATGCGGTGCGACAAAGCCGCATGGTGGCTGAGAAAGACCGCATGCTGGTTGTCCACACGGCCGAAGAGGCCCCCAAGACACAGGTCGAGGCGCCCCGGCCTAAGATCGTCCTGGCCGATTTCGAGGGCGATGACTACGGCGCCTGGACGGTCGCGGGCGAGGCCTTCGGCAAAGGACCGGCCCGCGGTACGCTGGCCGGCCAGCAAAGGGTGAGCGGCTTTCTGGACCAGGGACTGGTGAACACATTTCTCGGCGGCGACGGCCCGCACGGGACACTCACCTCCCCCGCTTTCGAGGTCTCCCGCAAGTATATTAACTTCCTCATCGGCGGCGGCAACCACGCGGACGAGACCTGCATCAATCTGCGCGTCGATGACAAGGTGGTTCGAACTGCGGTAGGCAAGGGCAACGAGAAACTCGCATGGCACTTCTGGAACGTCGGGGACCTCCAGGGCCAGACCGCCCGCATCGAGATCGTCGACCG
>CAYFUB010000597.1:0-7483 GCA_964346195.1 uncultured Pirellulales bacterium | reverse complement strand
CGCCGTGCTGATGGCATTCCGCACGCCCGGACAAAACCCGCATTTCGCCGCTACCATTACCTTCATGGGTACCTCAGAACTCATCAACCACACGGCCCGTTTCGCCTGCCAATTGGCATACAGGCCTGACAGGACAACAGAGCCTCCGTGCGATCGCCGGGCCGACCCAACGGCTCCCACTCTAAGGCGGGCTGCCTCCGGAATCCACCCCAAACCAGCGGACTCAGCCTATCGGTCCACCGGGATTTCGCCCGCGGCCTTGATCGCCGCTTTGGAAATCACCGGACCGACAAGCTCGTGAATGACCGTCGCACCGATGATTACGCTGATGACGACGTTGGCGAGGCCACTAAATGCGGGATTCTGGTGCATCAACAGGACCAGACCGACGACGATGCCCCCTTGCGGGATCAGCCCTCCCGCCACGTACCGCCGGACCTCCCGGCTGGACCTGCCAGCCAGGGCGCCGGTCATGGCCCCCGAGACCTTTCCCAACGTACGCAGGACAACGAAGGCAACCACCAGAAGCAGGTTCCGCCCGAGGACGGAGAAATCCAAGTGCATGCCGCTGAGCGTGAAGAAAAGAACGAAGATCAACTCCTCGGTATACCGCTCCAGAATCTTGAAGACCTTCTCCTTCAGGGCATTGAAATTGACTACTACCATGCCCATGGTCATCGTGGCCAGCAGCTCATCGACCGCTATCAGCGTTGCCACACCAAAGCACAGCGCCAGCGACGCCAGCACGAGGACGATTAGCGCCCCCTCCGTTTCCCGGCCGAGCGCGCGCGTGGCCGCGTTGAACGCGAATCCGAACGCGGCCCCCAGCAATATGGCCCCCACAATATTCATCACGGGAACGGCAACCGCCGAGACAAAGTCGAACCCCTGTCCTGCCGTGAGGGTCCGGGCAGCCGCTACGGCCACGCTGTAATTGATGATACCCAGCACGTCGTCGAACGCAGCCACGCCCATGATTGTAGACGTCACTCGGCCTTTGGCCTTGTATTCGTGCACGACGGCCAGCGTCGCGGAGGGATCCGTGGGTGACGCCAGACAGCCGATCAGCAGGGCCGTCGGAATATAGGTGGCCACCCAGCCGGACTTCTCGTGCAGAAGAAGCGGCGCCACCAGCAGGATGCCGCCCACCGTCACCAGGAAGGCAAACTCGCCCTCGCACAGGGTAATCAGCAGAATCTCCTTGCCCAGCTTCCGGATTCGTGAGAACAGCAGCGTTCCCCCGACGGAAAATGTGATGAAGCTCAGCGCAACGTTCGTCACCACGCTGGTATGCTGCGTGAAATCTCCCGGCACAATACCGAGGACGCCGGGGTTCAACAGGACACCTGCCAGAATGATACCCGTGACTTTGGGCAGGCGGAGCTTCTTGGCCAACTCGCCGGCGGCGAAACCGGCGAAGAGGATGATCCCAATCAAGAAAATGGGCGACATTCCAGGCCCCCGGAAAACGCTCGACGTGGCCTCATCGTGGAGCAAGGGGTACGGGGCACCCGCACAAGGTGCGACGGTTGAAAACGTATCACGGTCGAGCTACTTCGCCGCACAGACAACCTCCACGTCCACCCACATCTTCGTGATCCGATAGTCCGTGACACGGAAGCCTGCGTCCTCGATGGCTCGGCGAACCAGAATCGGCCGGCAGTCCAGATAGTTCGGGAAGTGTCGGTGCGTCCATTCGAACACCTCCATCACCACCCCCCCGCGTGCGACCCGGGACATGCCGACGACAGTGATCCGGCCTCCCGGCTTAAGAACACGCCGGCACTCGGTCAGCACCCGGGGGATCTCCGGCGTGTCGAAAAGCTCCAGGGTAAAGCTCATGAAAATCCCGTCGAGCGTTTCGGAAGCATAAGGCAGGTGCAACGCGTCGCCACAGACCAGTTCGACCCTGTCCGTGAGCCCCTTTGCGCGAAGCAGCTTCTGAGAGATCTGCAGCATCCGCTCGGATATATCGACGCCGAACACCCGGCCGGAAGGGCCGACGGCCTCGGCCAGCTCCACCAGACAATGACCGGTCCCGAAACCGATCTCGAGCATCTTCTCGCCGGGCCGGGCGTTCAGCATCTCCAGCCCGGCCCGACGCACGGGTGCTTCCGAACGTTCCGCCAGCAGATCATAGACCTTCGCGATCTTGTTGTAGAAGGCCTTGGTTTCCTGCTTCGACTGAAGCACGCGAAGCACACCCGGCTGATGATACGTCTGGTCCGTTCCCACCATCTTCCTTACCCTTGATTCGTTCGGCACCTGAGAAATCCAGACCGCGACAAGAGCTTCGCGCCGCGTCTTCAGAGAGAGCGACCGCGGAAAACCGATTGTGTTAATACGTCCCAGGTTTGATGAGGTGCGGTCAATCCCGCGCGAGAATCCGGGTGTACGACAGAACAGTGGCGGTCAGGACAAGAGAGATGTCATTGCGAGGAGGCCGCAGGTCGACGAAGCAATCTCGCATTGCCAGGGGTCGAGACGGCCGCGCCAGCTTCTGGCCGGCTCGCAATGACATGCAGGGCATTTGCCACAAATTTGTCTTACACCCGAGAATCCTACTTCAACGGCTCGATCCAGATGTTACGGTACTCAATCGGGGCGCCTTCGCTCTGGAGGCAGATTCTACCGGATTTATCGGAGCATTCGGTGGCCACATTCTGGAGCGCGCCATTGACCAGCACAACCACCCAGTCGTCCTTGCAGACGATGTCGTACCGGTTCCATTCGCCGGGCGGTTTCTCGCTGCTTTCGTGAAGTTTGGTCGTGCGCCGGCCCCGGACGCGTTTGCCGCCCCCGGCATGCTCGGCGAACTCCAGGCCGCCGATGACCCAGAAGTCGCCGGCGTTGCCGGCGGCCAACTGGCACTCCAGACTGCGGGGCCAAACCACGTCCTGGCCGCTCATGTGAACCAGCACGCCGTTGTTGCCCGGCTTGGCCGTCCAGCGCCACTCGACGTGCAGGTGATAATCCGCGTACGGCGTCTCCGTTCGCATGTACCCGGCGGGACGGCCCGTGCAGCGCAGCAGGCCATTTTCGATGGACCACGTATCATCGACGTTTTTCGACGCATCCGGCAGGAAACGCTTCCAGCCTGTGAAGTCCTGGCCGTTCCAGAGGATCGTTCTTTCCTGCGGCACCACCGGCCTGACGTCTTCAACAGCCGCAACCGACACCGCCAGTAGTGAGACAGTGACCAGACTGCGGCTTTTGCCCCAGACAAACCCCGTACGCTTCATAAATTCTCCTTTGCTCGCACGAATCCAGGATGACACCCCAGGCAATAGACTTGTCATCCTGAGCCAAAGGCGAAGGATCTGGCCCGTGAATGAAGAATCACTCCAATCCGCGGGCCAGATGCTTCACTTCGTTCAGCATGACAAACGTAACTACCCGGACAATCATCAATCAACAATCATCCATCATCAATCTTAAATGAGCGGGGTCTTGCCGGGGACCGCCACCGGCGGCATCGGCACGTCGCCGAACTCGTACGCCGGCGGCGTCAGGTCCAGCTTCGAGGCGTTCATCGCCCAGTCCCACTTCAAGGCCCGGCCCGTATATGCGCTCATCCGACCCATAATCGAGGTCAGGGTGCTTTCAGCGATTCGCCGGCCCTCATTTAACCGCTTATCCCGGCGAATCGCCTCTATCTGATCGGCGTGCTGTTTCAGGCACGGATCATTCTTGTCCCAGGCAATCTCGGCCGCATTCTGACCTTCAATCACAATCCGGCCGAAATCAGTATACATCGAGCCTTTCGTGCCGACCAGTCTTTGATCGTTGCGGTCGTGCATGCCGTCGATCTGCGAGCCCATGTACTCGATCCGCAGCCCGTTCGGGTACTCGTACTCCACGGCGAAGTGGTCGAACGAATCGCCGTACTCGGGCTCGACCCGCTGCTGCCGCCCGCCCATGCCGAGGCACTGCACCGGATGGGCGCCGATCAGCCAGTTCATCATGTCAAGATTGTGTACGTGCATCTCCACGATGAAATCGCCGCTGAGCCAGGTCATGAACAGCCAGCGGCGCAATTGCCACTCCATATCCGACCACCCGGGCTGTCGCTCCTTCGGACCCCAGGTTCGCATCGCACCGCCGAGCCGCACGCACTGACCGCCCAGAATCTCGCCGAGGGCCCCGGACCGGACCCTCTTTTGGGCCTCGACCAGGTGCGAGATCCTGCGCATCTGCGTGCCGGCGACGATGGTCAGGCCCTTCTGCTCGGCCAACTCCGACGATTCGATCACGGAGCGAACGCCGACCGGGTCCACGGCTACGGGTTTCTCCATGAACACGTGCTTGCCCGCCTCGATGGCGGCCTTCAGGTGCGCGGGCCGAAAGTGCGGCGGCTGCGTCAGGATCACCATATCGACATCACTGGCCAGGACCTTGCGATGGGCATCCCATCCGACGAAGCACGTATCGTCCGTGACCTTCACCTTGTCCGGCAGGTCTGTGGAGAGCCTCTTGCGGCAGTTGTCCAAGCGATCCTTGAACACGTCGCCCATGGCAACCAATTCAACTCCCTCAGCCGAATGGAGACACTTGGTGGCATCGTGTGTCCCGCGCCCGCCGCAACCGATCAGGCCCAGACGGATCTTGTCACTGCCCGCCGCATACGCCCGTGAGCCCAGCACCGACGCCGCCGTCGCTACGGCCGCGCCGCGCATGAAGCCACGTCTTGAAAGCCCCTCATGCCTTTCTTGCTCGTTCATTGCAGCACCTCAATCCGGAGGTTAATCGGGAACTATTCTTCAACCGGGTGGCAGCGTCAAGGCCGAAGGCCTTGGCGATGGCGAGTGGGTAAACCATCGCCAAGCTGCGCATGGGGCCCCCCAACGCGATACATCGCGTTGGGGACCCTTTGACGCTGCCACCCGGTCGCAACTCGTTCGTAGTGTACCCGTAAGGGCATTCGTTCGTGTCGCGGGCCTCTTGCCTGCGATTCGAGGACGCTCGCGTCCTTGACAAGAAAACGCCTTACGGCCTCACTACGAACAAGGTCTGCCACCCCACCACAATAGTCAACCATCAATAATCCTTCATCAATCAGACAAGCGGTGTCTTGCCGGGGATGGCGACGGGTTCGACCGGCAGGTCGATCCAGTCGTACTTCGGCGGCGTCAGGTCCTGCTTCGAGGCGTTCATGGCCCAGTCCCACTTCAGGGCCCGGCCGGTATAGGCGCTCATGCGGCCCATAATGGCGTTCATCGTGCTCTCAGCCACGTTCCGGCCCTCATTGATCGGTGTGCCGTTGCGGATACTGGCGATCAGGTCGGCCATCTCCTGGACGTAGTGATCGGGATCCTGCTCCTCGTAGGTCAACTCCGAATCGTCGCGAAAGAATCTGAAAGGTTTCTCGCCAGCGATCACGCCCTGATCGACATCGGCCACGCCCTTGGTGCCGACCACCCGCTCGGCGATTCTATCGGTGCTGCCGTTGATCTGGCGGCACATGCTGGCGACCCGCACGCCGTTCGGATACTCGAACTCGACGGCGAAGTGGTCGTAGATGTTGCCCAGGTTGCGCACGGCCCGGCCGCCCATGCCGACGCACTGCACCGGATGGGCCTGGAGCGCCCAGTTCAGGACGTCGAGATTGTGGACGTGCTGCTCGACGATATGGTCGCCGCTGGTCCAGGTGAACCACGGCCAGCTCCGGCACTGCCATTCCATATCGGAGCGGTTCTCCTTGTCCCACCATTGCCAGTAGCCGAGCATGTCCCCGCCGTTCCAGTAACCCTGGCCCGCAACAATGTCGCCAATCTGCCCCTCGTGAATCCGCCGGATGGTCTCCTGATATTTCTTGCTGTGCCGCCGCTGCGTGCCGGCGACCACGGAGAGCTTCTTCTGCTGAGCGAGTTCCGCCGTCTGAATCATCGAGCGAATGCCCTTGGGGTCCACGCCGGCCGGCTTCTCCATGAATACATGCTTGCCCGCCTCGACGGCGGCCTGGAAATGCTGGGCCCGCCAGTGCGGCGGCGCCACCAGGAGAACCATCTGGACCTCGGTCGCCAGCACCCTCTTGTACGCGTCGAAGCCCACGAAGCACTTGTCCGGCGTGACCTTCACGGCGGCGGGCACGTCCGTCCGGAGCTTGGCGAGCGACTCCTCGAGCCGGTCCTTGAACAGGTCGCCCAGCGCCACGATTTCCACGCCCGGTGTGCTGTTGACACAACTGATGAGGTCCCGTGTGCCCTGCCCGCCGCAGCCAATCAGGCCGACACGAATCGTGTCCGAACCGGCCGCGTACATCCGCCCGGCGACACTCAGCGCCGCCACGGAGGCGGCCGACGTTTTGATGAAATCACGACGCGAAAACCCGCTTTTGTCCATAGTGATCCCCTCTGGATTTGCCATTTATGATTTACCATTTACGATTTGCGAGTGCCGCCGACAAGCTTTGAGAACGCATTTGGCCCGCAGGCGTGCTCTTCGCAGATCCCTTTGGTCCCATAGGTCCATTCACATTGCCTCCGGCAGCTCGCGAATCCTGATATTGCGGAACTCGGTCCGGCTGCCGTGGTTTTGCAGGCCGATATAGCCCCGCTCACGCTTCAGGCCCGGATGGGTCTGTAGCTTATGGGGGTAGCAGGTCACGTCCGTATCGATGACCTTCACGCCGTTGAGGCCCACCTGCACGTGCGGCCCGCGGGCCACGATCACCATCGTCTGCCACTCGCCCGCCGGCCGGCTTAGCCGCTCCGCGGGGGCCTGAACGTCATAGATGCTGGCCGCGTACTGGTACGGCCGCAGGTCGCTCCACTGGTCGGCGGAATCGTCGAGGATCTGAATTTCCATGCCGGTGTAAGCCGGGTTGCCCTCGTGCGGCGCCCGGATGAACACCCCGCTGTTGCCCCCCGGCAGCACCCGGAACTCCAGCGACAGGGCAAAATTATCGTACTGGCGCAACGTGGACAGCCACCCGCCGCCTTCGCCCTCGGTGTACAGGACACCGTCCTCGAAATGCCAGCTCCCCTCCTGTCCCTCGATCTGCTGCCACCCAATGAGACCCGTGGCCAGCAGATTCGCGCTCTGCGAGCGCATTTCCATCCGGCGGCACGAGCCCGCCCCGAACATCAGTACTGATAATAGAATCGCGGAAACGGCCTTTTTCCTGCACATATCACACCTCCCGCAATCAATGATTCATCATCTGTCCCGCCAGACTACCCCGCCGGCCCACCGGCGTCAAGCGCATTCCGCCCGCCCCGAAGGTCACTACGGTTTACTGTTTACGATTTGTGATTTATAATGGAAAGGATGCTATTGACACTGTGGCTTTTGATGGTCTCTGTGATTCACGTGACGGCCGCGCCGGCGAAGTCGCAGGATGTCCCGCCGCCCGACGGCAATCAGACTTCTGCCGAAGCCGATGTCGTGTACTACCGGTACAAGGTCGTCGCGAGCTACCCCCATGACCGACGAGCCTTCACGCAGGGCCTGGTCTATGAGAAAGGGCTTGTCTACGAGGGGA
>CAYFUB010000596.1:0-5943 GCA_964346195.1 uncultured Pirellulales bacterium | reverse complement strand
TCTGACTTGTCATGGTGAGCGAAGCGAACCATCTGGCCGCCGCCGGAGAGGTTGCTCAAGTCCGCAGCCCAGATTCTTCGCTTCGCTCAGAATGACGTTGCCGTTTTGAGATAGTTTCTTAAGGATTACCTGGGACGCCCAAGCTGGGGGCCGCGACCTTGGTCTTGGGGATATACTCCCAGCCACCGACGGATAACGGAGAGAAATGCAGACCGGGCCTGTCGTATATGCAATCCTCGGTCACCTCGTTCACAAGCTCGAGAATGCCGCAAGCTCCCGCTCGCTGGCCACCTGAGAAGCGAACCACTTCCACAACAACTTCTTCAACATACTCTTTCTGCTTCCTGGTGAGTTTCGCGGCCCTCTCTTCAAACGCGGTCTTCTCTCCATCCGTCGCGGGCGGGTGTTCGGTGCGCACCGCTTCAAGATAGCTGTAGGTGTTGATTCTCTTCCTATTGAAGGAAAGGATCAAGTCGGCCATGGGAAGGAGGGCATATTGCTCGCTTGGTTGGCCTTTTTCTTCCGTGACAGCTATGAAGATACTCGTCATTTGCTCCCCGGTGAGGAAGTTGATAATCCCCGGTATGAACATTTCCTCCCGGGCGCATAGCGGGAACCGGGCTGCCAGTTGGTCAAGACTATTGAACAGGACCGTGACCTTCCTGCACTTTCGCTTGACACGTTGCACGGCAATGAAGATACGGTGAAATACTTCCTGTGGGGTGGTATATCCCGGATGAAAATACAAAATCTCGAACCGGCCCTCTTTCTCGAACGCGGATACATTGTCCGGCACACGTTCATGCGACCCGAATCCCTTCAGGATGCTGTTCATCGTGCTTCGTGTCATGTGTTCGTCATCTCGCAAGGAAATAATAAGCGACCCCTCTTCATGGGGATCGGTTCGTCTATGCGTGCGCCTCTCTTTCTTCCTTGCGTTTGCACCGGTCCGCTCAGTGGCGCGGGTTTCTCTCTCATTTTCCTCCAGGTCCAGCATTCGGGACAGCAAATGCAGGTAGGCAAGATGGCTCTTGTGGGCGCCCCTGCCCCCGATGAACGCGGTACACCTTCCCCGGGGAAAACCTCCTTGCGGCGTCCTTCCACCCTGTTCCGCACTGGGCCTTGTGAGAATGCGGTTCAGTGCTTTCGGCAGCGTCTCGCACATTTCTCGCTCGGCCGGGGGGCCCTTATATCGGTATTCGGACAAGTAGTAATGGATAGAAGGATAGATGAAAATCCCACCTTGTGTGCGATACGGATGGGCTCGTCTCATGGTTTCTGAGTCGTCGCCCGCATTGTAAGCCCGATATATCTTGAATGGATGTTCGCCCCAGATATGGGACTGATATCTTGCCTTGACGACCTCAATCGTCCGTGTATAGTACCCGCTCTTGTTCGTATAGTCCAAGCGAATTACAATATCGCAAGCATGCTCCCAAATTTTGTATTCTCGGTTGTCAATTGACGAGTCGAGGACCAAGAACAGAATCCCTGTTTTTTTCTCTTGTGCCAGTGCGATTACGGAATTGATGAATTTACCGGCATCATTCGGAGGAATTACATTCAGGCTGTCGAATACCACGACGCCGGGAGAAAGCATGTCAGCCTTGAGCTGCTTCGGCCTCATCTTGTCCAGGAGGATTTTAATCACACCGGGATCAATGCCGGAGAGATAGCTGGTGATGTCCTTGATAGCCGATTCAACGATGTCAATTGCTCCGTTTGTCTGATTGACTCTGTCCACTCGCTCTTTGCCCCAGACGTAAACCTGGGCTTCTCCCTCGTTCCTGGAGTATTCGGGATCGAGTCTGACAAACCGACGAGGATTCTCGTGGCCAAAAGAGGCAAAATTGGAGATGAGTGCATTGGTTTCAGACTCGGTCGAGACATAAAGAGAAAAAACGTTCTCACATTCGGCCAGGTTGTAGCAGATTTCAGAACACAGTGTGGTTTTCCCGGTACCGGGAGGACCCGCCACCAGCACCGTTAGGGGCTTCGAAACGGTCGAACCTGCTTCTGATGACACGTCGGGGAATCTTATTCCACCTCGAAACAACTGATCGAACCATGCGGTTGCGTGGCCGTTTCCGCAAGACGGCTTATTACTTTTCGCGCATCTTCTGGGGCTTTCATTGATGTGTTTGCATGGCCCGAAGCATATCTTGGCTTTCTCGAAGCGGGCCCCGTCTTTGCTGTAGTCACACCAGAAGGATTGAGAAACATAAGTTCTGAGTGGTTCCTTGTAGTCTGGCATAGAATCACTCCTTACATCGGAATTCCGAAGGCCCTGCGATTGTTGAAGCCTCTCCCGATCTCAAATACACGAAATCGTCTTACCCTCTGGGGTCGCCAGCCAGTTCGCCGCGGCCCCGCCAGTCGTGCTTCTCTTAGAACATTATGGCGGGCGTGCACGAGAGCCGCAAGCGAAAAAACGACAAGGGGCGGGAAAGGGTGCGGTCGGCATACGGTGGCGGATTCTGATTCGTTCTCGCCCTTTGTCATTTCGACCGGAGGCCGAAAGGCCCCAGTGGAGAGGGTTGGGCTCCCAAAACGCGAAATAGCGCGTTTTGGGGACCCTTCCCACATGCGTTATACGGATTAGGAAAAATTCTTGCGCGGCGGGCTGGGGCGGGGCCTGGGTGACGACGGGACGAGGTCCGTATGGCCTTGACCGTGGAGGGCTGGGGCGATATTGTATGCGGCGAGGGGATTTGCCAAGGGAAGGCTAAGTCATGAGTGGTAAAGAGGTAACGTCAAGTCTGTTCCCCGAGCCGGTCCAAGAGGCCGTAGGGCGGAGGCCGAAGGCCGGAGGCGTCCCGCCCTCGAATCGCGGGCAGAGACTGCCCCCGACGCGATCGGGGGATGCCCGCGATACTGGTGCGCCTGCGGCCTACCACATCATCCGGGTGGCGGTGGAGTCTTCCGGGGCGGATGCCGAGTTCGATTATCTGGCGGCCGAGGAGCTTGGGCCGATTCAGGTGGGTCAGCGGGTCGAGGTCCCGTTCGGCAGGAGCAATAAGGTCGAGGTGGGGTTCTGCGTGCAGGCGGACGTGCCGCACGAGCAGTCGTTTGCGGGTGGCAAGACCGGCGGGCAGCTCAAGGCGGTGCTGCGCGTCGCCGATAACGAGCCGCTCGTGGGGCCGCAGTTGATGGAGCTGGCCCGCTGGATCAGTGATTACTATGTCTGCCCGCTGGGGCAGGTCTTGGGGGCGATGGTGCCGGGAGCGGTCAAGAAGGCGGCCGGCGTGAAGAAGCGGCGTTACGTCTATCTCGGGGCGGCGTGGGAGGAGATGCTCGACGGGCTCAAGGGCGCCAAGCAAAAGCGCATCGTGGCGATCCTGCGGGAGCGCCAGGCCGTGACGCCGGAGGCGGCGGTCGAGGCCGCGGAACTGTTGGAGACGGCCGATTGCCGGGCACCGACCCTCAAGCGGCTCACCGAGGGTCAGGTTGTCCGGATCGTGCAAAAGAAGGTGTTCGCGGGTCTGCCTGTTGTGCCGGAGGGCATGTCCACCGAGGCCCAGGAGGTTACGCTCAACGACGACCAGCGTCACGCCCTGGACCACATCAATCGCCAGATTGCGACAGGCCGTTTCGGTGTGACGCTGCTGCACGGCGTTACCGACAGCGGCAAGACGGAACTTTACGTCCGGGTGATCGAGGAGGTCGTGCGGCGGGGCAAGGCGGCGATTGTGCTGTTGCCGGAGATTGCCCTGACGGCCCAGACGGTGCAGCGTTTCGTCGCCCGGTTCGCGCGGGTCGCCGTGCTGCATTCCGGCCTGACGGCGGGGCAGCGCAACCAGGAATGGCAGAAGGCAAAGGCCGGCCAGACGGACGTCGTCATCGGGGCGCGTTCGGCCATCTTCGCGCCGATCCCCAATCTCGGGTTGATCGTCGTGGACGAGGAGCACGAGCCCAGCTACAAGCAGGACACCGTGCCGCGGTACCACGGCCGGGATGTGGCGATCAAACGGGCCCAGCTTGCCGGCGCTCATTGCGTCCTCGGCAGTGCGACGCCGTCGCTGGAGACGCTGCACAACTGTGGCACGCGTGACAGCTTCACGCTGGTGCGGCTGCCGAAACGGGTGATGGACCTGCCGATGCCCGAGATGCGGCTGATCGACATGCGGGACAACCGTCTCAAGGAGCATCATTTGTCCCTGCTCAGCGACCCGCTGGCGGAGCACCTCGCCCAGGTGCTGGGCCGCAAAGAGCAGGCGATTCTGCTGCTGAATCGGCGCGGCTACAGCAATTTCGTCTTTTGCTCGTCGTGCAAACACACCCTGCAGTGCCGCAACTGCGATACTTCACTGACTTTCCACAAGGTCAAGACTCCCATCTCACACGCGCCGACGGTCACGGGCCCGCACATGGACCACGGCTACGCGATGTGCCATTACTGCCTCGCCCAGACGTTGGTCCCGCGCGATTGCCCATTGTGCGGCAAGCGGATGACCATGATTGGCGTCGGCTCGCAGCGCCTCGAGGAGGAATTGGCCCGGCGGTTCCCGCAGGCCCGCGTGGCGCGGGTCGACAGCGACTCGATGGCCAGCCAGGATTATTATCGCCTGCTCAGGGAGTTCGGCCAGGGCCACATCGATATTCTCGCCGGCACGCAGATTCTGGCCAAGGGGCTGCACTTCCCCAACGTGACGCTGGTCGGTGTCGTCAGCGCCGATACGTGCCTGTATTTACCGGACTTTCGCGCGAACGAGCGCACGTTCCAGCTCACCGCGCAGGTGGCCGGCCGGGCGGGGCGGTCTGAGAAAAAGGGCGTCGTCTTCGTCCAGACGTATTTCCCCGAGCAGCCCGCCGTCAAATTCGCGCTGGCCCAGGACTTCGAAGGTTTCGTCCGCGAGGAACTGAAGCACCGCGAGGCCTGCGACCTGCCGCCGTACTGGCGGCTGGCCGTCCTCATGCTCCGCGACCCGAAATACGACAAGCTTGAGGCGGCCGCCAGCGCCATGCGGCAGCGGATCGACGGCATCGTCCAGCAGCGGCGGCTCAACGTGAAAGTTCGCGGCCCGATGCCCGCGGTGATCAGCCGGATCGAACGGTTCCACCGTATCCAGATTATCGTCCAGGCGCCCGACGCCGCCACGGTGCGCCGGCTCTTTAGCACCCTGCGCGCCGAACGCCCGCTTCGGCCGGCCGTAAAAATTGCTATTGATATTGACCCGGTCAACTTGTTATAACTTGCCATCCTCCCAAGCCGGTGGTATACTCACTGTTTTGGCAGCCGGGGCGTAGCTCAGCTTGGATAGAGCGCACGGTTCGGGACCGTGAGGTCGGTGGTTCAAATCCACTCGCCCCGATTCTCCCGATTCATCTCTGCGGATTATGAACAATTCTTGCGCCCCGCGTGTCATCCCTTCGGCTACGCTCAGGGCAGGCTCCGAACGAAGCGCGGCGCAGTGAAGGACCTGGGCTACGAACGGGAAGGACATCTCATACGGATTCCGATTGAATTTTTCGTAGTGTAGCATGAGCACCGCGTGGCAGCGTCAAGACCGGAGGTCTTGGCGATGGTTCGTGCGCAGGCAACCCGGCCATCGCCAAGCTGCGCTTGACACTGCCACCCGGAGATACGAAATTCTCAATCGTAGTCGGTATCATCCGGGGGCCAGATGCTTCGGCTTCGCCTCAGGATGACGGAGTCTGTGCCGCGCAACAATTCTCCATAATCCGTATCAGTGCTTGTCCGGCCGCGCTTTCCGGACTTCTGGTATCCAGACAGTGATGGGCCTTAATTCGCAAATGCGGCCGGTGTGATCTTGCAGGCGAGGTCGCGGGTGAACGGGGGGACGTCCAGTTGCAGACGGCCGCTGGCGGGCGAGGCGGTCTGCCTGCTGATGGGCTCGCTCGCGTGCGTATCCCACCATAGCACGGCATAATTGCCCGGGCTCAAGCCGTCGATTGCGATAGTCGCCGAATCGATCGGGGTGG
>CAYFUB010000595.1:0-2360 GCA_964346195.1 uncultured Pirellulales bacterium | reverse complement strand
ACCGGATGCCGAGATACTCCGTCTGTATGGTCAGTGCCGCGAAGATCGGCCGGGTCATGGTGCCGACCACGCAAGCCTTGAAGCTCTCCGTCGGGCTATGGCGAACGAAAATGATGTCGATGCAGCCATCCGGCACGACCCGCTGTCGCCCGACCGCCTCTGACTGCCCCGCAGGCCGGACCGTCCAGTAATTGCGAATGAACGGACGCAACGCAGGCCCGGGAAGATACCGGCAGAACCGAAATCCGCCCGCTTGCGACGCATTGCTCTCTCTGCTCTCGTTCATAACGAGTATCTTACCATATTTTGCAGCCCCGCAACGATACTTTGGGCCTCAGGAAAGTCTGCAGTCAACTACCGATGATTTACTCTACCCACCGAGACAGTGGGATAAGGCTATCGTAAAATGCAGTATCTTCACTCGAACACATGCCTGACACGTGCCGCAAATGGTTCAAAGCCCGATTGGCAGCGCAGGGATAACAAGGCCAAGTCGATCTGATATGCTATTCTCGCGTACATCTCACTCTGAGCCATTCTATTTTGACCCCTTGCAAGCAGACTCGCGCACACCTGCTTGGGGTCGCGGATCGCCTCCGGATCGGGTTGTCTGACGATCGCGCATCCGAGGACTTCAGTCAACACCTTCTCGTCCGCCAGCATCCACGCGTCAAATGTCCTGATCGCGACGCCCATGGCACGCGGTAACTGCGACAACGCAGAATCCTGCGCATCGTGGATCTGGCGGGTCCTTTCTCCTTGACCATCCTGGTCGATCAACAATATCAACGCGTCAACGCCTCTCTTCTCGGCTTCCCTGAGCCAGCGCAGAGCTCGCTTGAAGTATCCGCTCCCCTTGCCGTGGAACGCATGAATGCTGTTGTTGGACACGCGATCAGCGGCAAAGACTGCTCGGTCTCCTCCAAGCCTCCTGAGCAGGTTCTCCAACGCGCCGGACTGTTCGTGCTTGCCCTCCGACACCACGAGCACTTTCATTCGCCACGCTCCTCAACAGGAGTCTCAGCCTGGGCGATGGCGGCATCCCCTTCGGAAGTCCAGATTTCCCCGAGCGTGAAAATGTCAATCTGTCGCTTTACCGCCGGGCTCTCCGACAACCGAATCGTTTTCACCTCGCCATTGCTCTGCATGGTACAGAGCGTCACCTCTTCGGGACGGAACAAGTCCAGTACGTACGGCGAATGCGTCGTCAGGACAATTTGCGTATGCGACTGTTCCTGCACAAGCCCACGCAAGACCCCGAGCACATCACGAAGCCGTTGAGGGTGTACCCCATTCTCCGGCTCTTCAACAAGCAGTAGCCGCGGTGGCTGAGGCAAGTAAAGGATCGCCAAGTAGGCTAATACGAGGAGGGTCCCATCCGAGGCTTGGGAAGCGGGCATCAACTGGTCTGTGGTGCTCAACTTGAAATACAATCCCTTACCATCGGCTTTCTCAAGCATTGTGACTCGATTCGGACTGTCCACCGGAGCGCGATAACCCATTTCCGGGATCAATTTTATCGACGTGATATGGGGGAATATGTCAGTGAAACGCTTCTCCAACCGAATGAAGCGGTCGCGATCGAAACCCAATATGTCATCCAAGCACAAAGCCAGACCGAAGCCGTTCGACTCCATTCGGAAACGGCGTTTCGAGTCAGGAGCAATCGGCAGGGCCAGAAACCTTGGGTCCCACCGGTAGTAGTGCACGCCATTGAGCAACTTCCAAACTTCCTTCAATCGATCGCTATGAGGGACTCTCCAATCGGGATGATCCAGTTGTTCCTTTACCCAACTCTTGCCCGGCAATTGGTCCAATTTCAGACGTTGCGCGCCTTTCCGGATTACCTCTTCCTCCCCCACGACGTCTCTATCGATTATTCCGAACCGGACAGTGAGGCCATACCCAGTGGTAGAATCATAACTGAAATCCACGTCTATGATGACGGATAAGCTGGCATTTCCAGTCCAAACCAACTCCGCGTCCTTCCAGGACCCCAGAAAGGCCTCGGCCAGATTGTGGTCCACGCTTCGGCAAAGGGCGGCGAGGGCGTCGAGAACGCTTGTCTTGCCCGAGTCGTTGGGGCCGATGAGGACGTGAATCGGGGTAAGGTCGATCTCAACGTCTCGAAGCGCCTTGAAGTTCTTGATTCTCAATCTCGTAATCATTGCCTTCGTCCTTGGAGAGACCTCATAGCTCTCCCTCAATCCCATCTGCCTGTTCCACACAAACCCTGCTTGTCTGCCAAGGGATAGTATGACGAACACGCACACGCATGTCAAACTCCACGGGCGGAATCGCAAGAAGTACCCGGCTCACGCCGCCGGGCCGTAGCGGGGGCCGAGGGTGGGGGCGAGTTC
>CAYFUB010000594.1:0-1728 GCA_964346195.1 uncultured Pirellulales bacterium | reverse complement strand
CCATTGCTTCATAGCGAGCGGCAGCTTGCTGGCCGCGTCGAACTCGATGACCCAGGACTGTGCCCCGTGGACGTCGATCAGGCTGCACAGCAGCATCACGCGGTCGCGCCCGGTGGCCGGGTCTTTTCCGCGCACGACCTTCGCGTTCTCGGCCGCGCTGAGCATCTCCAGCAGTTCCGGCCCGAGCCACTGTGCCATGCCGATAGTAAGCGCATGTTCGAAATACACCGTGTTCTGGCTGGGCTCGTAGTGGTAGGTCGAGCCGTCCTGCGTCCAGGTGATCGCGCCGTGACTGCCGCGGACCACCACGTCCGTCGAATGGGTCTTGTCTTCGTTGGCCCGAATCCAGATTTCCGCCGTACCGCCGGGGAAGGCCCCAACCACGTGGACGGCTCGGAAGTCCTTAAGCGCTTCGATGGCGTCCTCCAGTGCCCAGGCCGGTTGGGTGAAACTGTCGAAGAGTGCGAACAGCACGACGCCGGCGACAAGGGCCGCCGCAATCAGTTTTCCTGCTTTGCTCGTCATGATCGTTCTCCAAAGAATGCGGCTCGGTTGAACCGCTTGCTGTTTTGCTCTGTGCATGGCCGTCAGCGCATCCGCGAGCACCCTGGCGTCACACTCGGCGCCTTGCGGCGTGGGCAAGTGTTCCAGATATGCCTCCAACAGCCGTTCTGTGTCTCTGGTTTCACTCATGGTTCCAACTCACCATCCAACGCGGAACGGATCTTCTCCAGGCCGTACCGGTAGCGGCTCATAGCAGTGTTGATGGACATCTCCTTGAACTCGGCAATCTCCCGAAAGGGCAACTTGCTTTGCAGGTGCAGGACGATGATCTCCCGCTGCTCATCGGGCAACCCGGCCATCGCGGCGTCGAGCCGTGCGACAGTCTCCCGGCTTATGGCCTCGTGTTCCGGTCCGGCTGTATGGGCCACAGGCGCGTCCGTCTCGTCCAGGCAGACGGTACCGCGTCGTTGCCTTGTGCGATTCATATCCCGAGCCCGATTGGCGATGCAGATGGCGAGATACCCTTTGAGGCTCCCTCGGAGCCGAAACCGCCCGACAGTCTGCGCAAAATCCACGAACACATCGTGCAACGCGTCTTCGATGCCGCTCCTGTCGTTGAGCAGCGCGACAGCTACCTTCAGCAGCGGGGTGCGGTATTTCTCATAGATTCGGCACAGCGCCGCCGCATCCCCGCGATTGAACCGCCACACTAATAGCCTGTCCTCGATCATCCGCACCCAACTCAACAAACGCCAACGACCGGCTGCAAGAAGTGGAAACGCCCTACCCCGCCATTTTAGTCTACGATTTCGGATTTGCCACAGAGAGTGAAGGTCGAGGGGGTGTTCGTAGTGACGCCCGAAGGCGTTCTCTTCCGTGCCCTTGCAGATATACTGCGGACCGGCCATGTTCCGCCCGTGGCCCGTGCCAACCCCCCCAACAGAAGCGTTTACCGCCCTTGGGGTACCAGCGGGGAGGCAGGGAGACGGAAGATGTCACACCTTCGATCCCGCCGGTTGACTACGAGGAACCCGCTCGTGATCGATATCACATCTCCGCTGGTACCCTCCAATGCGCAAAACGCTCTCGCCTCGGCCGAAGGCCGGGGTGCGGCCGGAATACAGTGGCGGTCCTTGTGGTTTTCGTAGCATGGGCGTCCCGCCCATGAGTCGCAGGGCCATCCTGGCCCTGCCTTCACGGGCGGGACGCCCGTGATACTCATGG
>CAYFUB010000593.1:0-2315 GCA_964346195.1 uncultured Pirellulales bacterium | reverse complement strand
CCAGCCGGGAGTTGAGCTTCAACCTGCTCAATGAGCCGCCCGACGTGGACCCCAACGTCCATGCCCAGGTGGTGAGCCTGCTGGTCGAGGCCATTCGTGCGGAGGACCCCAATCGCCTGATCATCGCCGACGGGCTCAACTACGGCGTGGCACCGTCCTGGAACCTGATCCCGTTTGACGTGGCTCAGGCCACCCGGGGGTACCAGCCTTTCACCCTGACCCACTACAAGGCTGGCTGGGTCAGCGGCTCAGACCAATGGAGCGTACCCATGTGGCCGGAGCCCCTGGGATTTGCCGGCTATCTGTACGGGCCCGCCAAGAAAGACATGCAGTCGCCGATGGTCATCGAGGCAAACGTGCCGGAGCCGTTCACGTTCCACCTCCGCGTGGGCACCGTCTCGCACTCCGGGCGGCTGGAGGTCCTGGTGGACCGCGGGCGCGGGACCGTCTGGCGTCAGGACTTCAAGCCCGGGCCCGGGGAAGGACCGTGGAAACAGGTCGTGTACGTGCCCCAGTGGGACGTGTACCAGAACATCTACGACCAGGAATTCGCCATCCCCGTCCCCATGTGCCGGCGCGACATCCGGCTGAATAACACGATCGGGGACTGGCTGACAATCACGGAGATCGGATTCGAAATGGCGGACGGCCGCTCGTTCTCTATGCGGGTGAACCCCCGCTGGGGCGAGATGAACCGGGTCGTGCGCTTCGACCCGTCAAGCCCGGCGGGAGTGTTCCAGAGCGATACGGCCATGGACCGGCAGTGGCTGTGGGACAACTACGTTCTGCCCTGGGTCCAGCTCAAGGAGGCCGGCGTCGGCGTGATGGTGGGCGAATGGGGCGCCTACAACCAGACGCCCCACGACGTGACCCTGCGCTGGATGGAGGACTGCCTGCGGAATTGGCAGCGGGCCGGGCTCGGCTGGGCCCTATGGAACTTCCGCGGGTCGCTCGGCGTCATGGACAGCGGCCGGACCGACGTGCAATACGAGGACTTCCGCGGCCACAAGCTCGACCGCAAAATGCTCGACCTCCTGCAACGATACTGACTCCACTGAGTGGCAAAGAGCCCGTAGAATTCCTGGCCGATTGCGGATCATCAGGAAGCCATGAAGCACGACTCGTCTCATTGTGAAAGAGCAAGCAGGTGAACACGGATTTGAGAAAGACGGTCATAGAGTTGCTCGCGGAACTCGATGGCCCCCGGGCCGAGAGCGCTCTTTGCGCCTTGAGGGGTCTTCGAGAAGCACTCCCGTTGGTGGCAGAAGCCTATGGCCGCGAAAGCGATGGACAACGACGCGAGTCTCTGGTTCATTGTCTGTGGCAGTTCCGCGATATCGCGGCCCTGCCGACGTTGTCGGCCGCCCTGCGCGATCCGGATGACCACGTCTGGAAAGAGGCCCTCGACGGCATCGTTACGCTGGGAGGAGACGCCGCACTCGGTGTGTTGGAGGAGGCCCGCGACGCTCTCGGGGAAGAGTCGGCGGCAAAGACAAAAAGACAATGGATCGAGGAGGCCATCGGGCAGATTCGAGAAGACAACGAGTCCGGCCAAGTATGAGCGTATAGGCAAGAAACGTACCCGTCGTGCACAGTAGAGGATAACCGGCTGTCTCTACCCGCTTCGCCGAAAGACGAACATCAGACGGGAAGGGAGCGCGGCGTTTGTTGGGGTTGGCATCGCCTGAGAAATTGGTGTATACTGGGGCTGACTGTATTTCTTCCCGAATGGCAGCTCAGGCGGGAGGCGGTGATACCAATGAAATGGAAATTGCCGGGATCACAGAGCCGCCGGATCCCAGATGGAGAAACGGAAATGGTGCTGACAGCGATCATCCACAAGGAAGACGATTGGTTTGTGGCTGAGTGCCCTGAGGTGGGAACCGCCAGCCAAGGAAAGTCCGTTGAAGAAGCCCTGGCCAACCTGAAAGAAGCCACGGAGGCCTACCTCGAGGAATTCCCTGTCCAGTCCACTGTCCATCCCATCCTGACGACGTTCGAGGTCACCGCGCATGCCTGAATTGCCGCGTATCTCCGGCAAAGAGGCGGTACGCGCCTTCGAGCGGCTGGGCTTCCGTCAAGTCCGCCACAAGGGCAGCCATGCCGTTCTCCGGCGAGACGACAGGGGCTGCGTCATTCCTCTCCACGGTTCACTCGCCCTCGGCACTCTTTGAAGCGCGATTCGACAAGCCGGGATCAGCGTTGAGGAATTCGTCAAAGCACACGCGAAGAGATGATCGTGCAAACAATCGCAGCGGACCCAGTCGAGCTGACGGACGAATTGAAGGCGATGCGGAGTTCCCAATCGTAACCAG
>CAYFUB010000592.1:0-6655 GCA_964346195.1 uncultured Pirellulales bacterium | reverse complement strand
GTGCGGCCGGCATACAGTGGCGGATTCCGGCAACCTCCGGCGCGCGCTACGGACCTTCGCGAGCCTGCCGGCGAGACGCCGGCAGGGAGTTTGGCGCTTTGAGGCCACCGGCGGCGAGGCTCGTAAGTATGGGTCGGCGGCCAGGACGAGCCGGAATCGCACCGCTCGCCCAACACCACCACGCCGGAGGCCCGAAAGCGGTAAACTCCCGCCACGCCGTGGCGGAAGCGCTCCGTCGCGGAGCGGACCTCCCGGGCGCCAACGCCACCAGGGCCGTAAGGACCGCCACTATATTCCGGCCGCACCCCCTGGCGGGTCTGTGAAGGGGGTCGCGCATTCAGGATGGGTGGCAGCGGCAAGCGCCGGCTTGCCGACCGGTTTCTGTCGTTGCCAGGGAATTGTCGTCGAGCTCAGACCGCGAGGAGCGCTCCGAGCGGGCACCGCGAGAGTTGCACGCTCTTCGGCTGTGCTGGCAGGGTACGTCCGCAAGGCTGAAGTCGCGTAGGGAGAGGGCAGATCTGCCTCGTCCATGTCGTATTGCGCGGCCCCTACACGCTCCGTCAAGACCGACTCCGCGGTGGTGACCTCACCTTGCCACGGCGGACCCCTTTCTACGATCTTTCACTCCACCGCGTCCGGGGCCATGATGGCAAAGTCGTAGAAATCGACAATGCCGTCGCCCGTCAGGTCGGCCATGGTCGTGATGGTCAGTATCACGAATGACTTGTCGCTGACATCGTTAACCGACGGCCGGTTCGCACTCGAGACGCGGACGCGCGCCTTCTGCGAGTTCACGAGAGGGACAAGCCACTTGTACGAGCCGGTGTCGCCGACATTGGGCGGGTAGACCGGAACCCAGGAGAAACCATCATCCGTCGAGAACTCCACGAGGACATCCCCGGCGATGCCCTGGCTCTGCCATCGAACGGTGAACACATCGCCCGGGGCAACCGTCTCTCCGTCATTCGGCGCCTCCAGCGTGATCGACGCCGTCTTCGGAGGAACGATGGAACGCAGGTCGTTGAAATCCTGGACGCCCCAGCGGTTCGGGGCGCCGAACGTGCTGAAATCCGCGCCGTCATCGTAGTCGTCGGAGTCTCTCGTGACACCGGCATCCGGACGTGTCTCGAGGCGGAATATGTCCGTCCCGCCGACCCCACCGGTCGGGCTGACGCCCTCCCCGGCCGGACCGAACACGACCGTGCCGGCGACATTCCGAATACGCAACTGCCAGTTGCTGCTGCTCACCGGGAAGGATGAATTCTCGATGTAGAGGCCGTCGCCATGGTTGTTGGCCTGGACATTGATCCACCAGTCGCCGCCGGCCGGATCGTAGCTGATGTCGCTGGGCACGTCCTCGGCGACCGTGATGATGGTCCCGCTGCGCAGGTCCGACCAGATCGCGTGAGAGGTCAGGGTGAGCGTCTCGTCGAGTGTGTCGTCCTCGTAGATATCGAGCTGCCAGCCCCGCATGTCGAGATGGTCTTTGATGACGACCAGCTCGAACCAGTCCCCGCCGTTGCCGGGAACACGACCGAAATAACCGTCCGACGCGCGACCGCCCGTCTCATCCGCCGAGCTGTCGCCGCCCCCGAGATAGTCGTTGCCGCCGACCGCGTTATACTCGTTCAGAATGACATCCGCCCCCCACAGAGTCGTGCAAAGCGACAACAACACAAAAACAACTTCCCGCATCCTGGTCCGATACATATGTTCACCCTTTCCTTCGCTGAAGTCCCCATGAGACGATTCATCACCGATGATACAGACCGCAGGGTCTGCACCGTTCTACAGACTATGATATCATATGGTCACCTTGCCACGGTGGAGGTATTTGCCGTCGTCTGGACTGACGACACGGGGATGCCCGGCCCGCCCTGCCACATGCCGTCCGGGCGGACCTGGAGCGCATCCGTATCACGATAGAAGTTCAGCGTCGCGACGGCGTAATCGATCAGCGCGTCCGTGGCGGCATTACGGGCGTCGTACAGGTCCTCCTGGGCGTCCAGGACACGCCGGCTGCTGGCCCGCCCGTACTGCATCAATGCGGAGGTCCTCTTCAGACGCGTCCGGGCAAGGTCGAGTTGCTTTGACAGACCGTCGTAACGCTCGGCCGCCTCCACGAGCTTGCGATAGGCTTCTCGAACCTCCAGCCGGACCGTGTCGGCCAGAAGGTCGTAGTCGCGGCGTCGCTGCTCCAGGGCGATCAGTGCAGTGCGGTAGGCGTGCTGCTCAGGGACCCGGTCCAGCGGTAGGTCGAGGATGGGTCCGGCCACGGCCTGCCGGTTGCCTCGTGTATCTACGTCCACGACGCCCGTCAAACGCAAGTCCGCCCGCAGACTATCGGCGGCGACATACACGCCACGTTGGGCGTCGAGCACCGCGTCGGCGCTGTTCGCGATGTCCAGCCGGCGCGACAGCGCGGCTTCGATGGCATCGCTGAGGTCCAGCCGGGGCTCAGGAATCCCGTGCTCGCTCAGGGTCGCGAGAAGACTCGTGTCGACCTGGAACTCCGAGGTCATCGGCAGGGCCAGCGTGAGCTTGAACTCATCGAGGAATTGCTCATATTCCTTCTGCGCTCGGATCAGCGTGTCGCGTGTCTTGAGCATCTCCTGTCGAATCTGATCGACCTCAAGGCTGGGGATCAGCCCGACTTCGGCCAGCTTCCGCACCCTGTCGTGCAATACCGCCAAAGCGTCATAGTAGGACCGGGTATTTTGGATGATATCGTGCCGCTCAAGTGCCTGAAAGTACTGAGTCGCCACGTCTACGGCGAAGACTTTGCGAAAGCGGTTGAAAGACCGTATCTGGTAGAGCGTGTTCCGCTCCGCCTGCGTGAGGGCCTCCAGCACGACGCGCGGGTCGCTGCCGCGCAGCAGCGGCTGGGTGACCGCAGCGCTGAAAATCGATCGCAGGCCGCTGTCGCCGGCTCCGGCGAGGACATCCGCCCAGGCGACCGCGACACGCGTGCTGATCTGCGTGCCGATCGCCAACAGACGGTTGAAACCGATATTGGCCTCGGTCTGTACGATCTCATCCTGGTCGTTTTTCCGATACAGAGCGCTTCCGCCGCCAAAGAGCTGCGTCTCGTACCCGTGACGCACGAGCCGCAAGTCCAATGCAGCCCTATACAGGAGTTCTTTCTGCGTTTGATACTCGCGGTTATGCGCGGTGGCCAGGGCCAGCGCATAGGGTAAAGTCAGAACGCCCGACGCGGGAACCGCGTTCTCGATCCGGATGGCGTTCGGGTCCGGTTCTACGTCGCTGACCCGGTAGTTCGTTCTCGTTCCGAACTGCGGCTCCCACTTCCTGTCGATGATGTTGTAGACCCGCTCGTCCGCATCCTGCTTGTAATTCTTCGGACCGCATCCCGCCAGGAGGACGAGACCGACGAGGAGCAACAGGCCCCGCCCCGTCAATTCACCTCTCCAGGATGCGTTTTGCATTGGTGTCTCCCACCGACCGGAGTGACGGCCGGCCCTACAACCCCCGTATCCCGACGACTTCGCCCGGAACCAGGCTCAACCCTGGTGGAATGTCGATCAGCACGGGTCGGCCCCACTGCGGGACGTTCGGATTACGCCACAAACGCTGCGGCATCAGCTCGATCGTGGGCCCGATGCACAGGATCTCCGACCGGGCGATCTGGGCGGGCGTTCTCGTTTTGATCACCTCGACCGATGTCTGCTTCTCCAGAAATCCCAGTTGTTGCTCGCTGACGTATGCCACGATCTCGGTCGGCTCCTGCTGCGACACGGCCAGAATCGGGTCGCCGGCCGTCACGACCTCTCCGGTCCGTCGCACTACCTGCTCGCCCGGCCTTTGATGCAGGACCTCATTGTCCTGCCCCCGAATCGGGATGATCACGCCGTCAATGGGTGACTTGAGCTCTACGCTATGGCGCGCCCGCAGCGCGGCCCGCTGTTCCCGCAGCCCTTTCATCAATTCCTCCTGCACCTTGATTTGCCGGCGGATGGGCTCGATGATCGCATCGTCCGATTGGCTGGGCAACTCACGTCTGGCAAACTCATCGCGCCTTCGTTCCGCCTGTTCCAGGGCCGCTTCCGTCTGTTTCAGCAGTTCCTCGTTCTGCTCGATCTCGCGGGCGGTCGTCTCGTACTGCGTCTTCAGCCGTTCCAGTTCGCTCGGCGCGATCGCACCTTCCTCCAACAACTTTCGGCTGATATCCACCTGCCAGGCCAGATAATCGAGATTGGCACGAGCGGATGCGATTTCCGCCTGCAACTGGAGCCCGCGGAATCGGTGGGTCTCTTCATCCACGACGAAACGCCGATAGTTGTCCTCGCGATTGATCTGGCGATTGGCGACGTCCGCCAACAACTGCTCCTGCGTGGGGATCATCAGGGCGATGAGGCGCTCGATCTCCGCCGCGGCTGTCGCCAATTGGGCCTCCAGCTCCGCCTCCAGCATCTGCTCGTTGTCGAGAACCGTGTCCACGGTTGCCAGTGTTTGCCCCGCCTGCACGGGCTCGAAGAGCCGGGCGGAAATGCTCGTGATGCGACCGGTGCTGCTGGCCGCAATCTGACGAACCTCGCCCCGGGCGATGCCGACGATCTCGAATCGTTGCGACTGCTGGTGGAACAGCCAGACCACGAGCGACACCGTTGCCAGCCAGACCATCGCCGGCACCAGGTGGCGCAGGTAAGAGCGCTTGAACGTACGACTATTTTCCGCCCTCTTCTTCATGGGGTCGCTCAGACCTCGAGCAGTTTCTCCTGCATGGTCAGGCTGATGTTCTCAATCCCCTCGATCTTCTCCAACTCGGCGACGAGTTCTTCGTTCTTCGCGGTGTTGCGTATCATGATCTGATAGGCGTACTCCGCCGGTCCCCCGAAGCCACTGTCCTGCATGGAGATCAGGGTGAAATTTCCGCAGAACCGGCCGAGGATATCGGGGACGGGATGGCCCGGCCCGAGCGGCCCGCGCAGACTGAACCGCAGAAAACCGTTATGAGGCTCGTGCGAGCCGAAGTCCGTGAACGATAGATAGACCGCAATCAGACTCAGGACCATCGTGCCCAGGATAGCCGTCAGGTAACGGTGAGAGCCTGCGGCCATGCCGACCACCAGGGCGCAAAAAACGAAGGCGATGTCACGCGTGTCCTTCATGACGTTCCGGAACCGGACAATCGCCAAGGCGCCCATCAACCCGACGGCTGTGATAATGTTGTTGCCGATCACGGCCATCACCATGGAGATGACGACAGTGATGAGGATCAGAGACTGTACGTAGGAGCGGGAATAGGATAGTCCGCTGTGCGTCAGATAGTACACCCAAGCGAGCACCTGGCCCAGTACGAACGCCAACAGAAGTGACAGGAGCACAGCTTGCGGGCTGAACGTTCCGCTGCCCAGAGGGGTCTCTTCCATCACCTGCCACAATCTATCCATTCCACACGTCCCTCAAGGCCGGCCCACAGAAACCCAACCGGCACGCCTGCTCGATGGAGGTGCTGTATTTCGATATCGAACGCACGTCCAGGTTGAAATACCGGACCAAGCGAGTGAGCCAGGCCGGATAACAGCCCGTGAATTTGATCTCCAGAATCGTATGGCCGACTGTCAGCGCATTGTGCTGCCAGCCGGAACCACCCAGCCGCACGTACGGCTCATGGGTCACCTTGTAATAGAGGTCTCGATCGAACGTCACACGCACCCGGTTCTCCGAAGTGCTCTCGAAGGCCTGCCTCATATAACGAACCAGGATCATGGGGCCGGCGTGGATCGCCGCGACGTAAAGCTGAAACTGGTTCAATACCTCGTCGTCCGTCGTGTAGCCCTGCGGCGGCAGAGACCTGCCCCGCAGCAGGATCGGGACGTCACGGTCCATCACGCGGGCCCGGCTCTTCAGGATCACCCGGTTGATCCGTCGTTTGATCTCGAAGAAACGCGGATACTCGGGCTCATCCGTATAGCTGCGAATCCGTAGCTTGAAGCGGTTTCTCACTCCCGTCAGAGTCTCGCGGCACAACCGCAGGTCCGGCGAATCGAGATACAGGCTGACGATGGGGTACATCCCTCCCCGCTGGAGCTTCGAGTAGCGGTCCGGCTGCAGGAACGGGCGTATATAACGGACGATGGCCGCAGCTTCAATCTCGTTAATGAGGTATTTCATCTCGTACCGGCACGCGAGCATGCCGTCAACCGTAATCTGTTTTACCTGCTGCGCCGGACGAGCTCTCGGCTTGTTCTTCTGATCGATACCTCCATAGCCGGTCGGCCGCTCGGATTGACTCTTTGCCGCGCCCATCTGCCGCGCGGGACCGCCCCACGCCACCGGATTCGAAAACCCCGGTTTCATATCGGTCTTTCTGTCCACCTTGTCTGACTTCCTTTGCACACCTGCCGGAGAGACAATCCGCTCTTGAATTCGGTGCCCCGTCACCGCATTTTTTTACGCGAGATATGGGCGGTTTTCACCTGAATCCCTTAGCTATTTTAACACAAATACCATCTTCCAGTCAAGCATATGTGACGACCGGCTCGACCCAACACCCTGACCAGCACTTTTCGTCCGGTAATATGCCACTGAACATTATTCCCGCCGTCAGCAGTAATCCCTGAGCAAGTCAGTGATTCGCGCGTCCGGGCGACGGATTTGCCGCCTGCCAGTTCGCCGGGTCGTTGCCGTAGGC
>CAYFUB010000591.1:0-11816 GCA_964346195.1 uncultured Pirellulales bacterium | reverse complement strand
GCCCGCGCCGTCGGTCATCTGCTCGCGGCTGGCGCGGACCCACAGGAAATCACAGCTTATCAGATTGTCGGGCACCCCGACAGCGACACCCAGGAGCTTGAGGCGTCCATGCGGTTCGTCCACAGTCTTGGCATCCGCGGCATGTTGGCGGATTTCTCGCCCATTCCAGGCACGACGGATGGTGAAGCGTGCCGGCGCTGGGTGGACATGGACGAGCCCCTGACGCACAACAAGACGGCTTTTCCCATCATTCGTCTGGGCTTCGATGAGGTGAACCGGCTCAAAGACCTCCAGCGGGTGCTGAATCGCTCCCTTGCGTCACCCAGCAGAACGATATCGTGATTCGGCCTCCTCGGGTGGCAACGTCAGGAGCCAAGATCTTGTTTGTAGTGACGCCGTAAGGCGTTTGCCTCCATGCCCTTACGGGCACACTACAAACAGGCTGCGTTTGCTGTAGCATCCGGCCATTCTCCGCACTGCGGATGCGGGAGAGCGTACTGGACGTGATGCTGCTGATCGCGATGTCATACGGACTATGATTAATTCGTGCGCGGTATGTCATCCCTTCGAAGCTCAGGGCAGACTCTGAACGGAGCGCAGCGCAGTGAAGGGTCTGGGCCGCGCGGGGGAGAAAACCCTCCTTCGCAGGCCAGATCCTTCGCCTTCGGCTCAGGATGACAGAACCCTATCGCGTAAGAATTATTCCTAATCAGTATCAGTGAAGACAGGCTGTGATTTGAGCGCGATTCAACATGCACTATATCGATGAACAGAACATCTTTCTCTTCCTCATGCAGCTCTTTCTGCTGCTGGGGCTGGCGCGCGGGCTGGGGGAGATTTTTCGCCGGTGGAAGCAGCCAGCTCTGACCGCTGAGATTCTCGTAGGGGTCGTCCTGGGTCCGACCATTCTCGGGCGGTTTTCTCCGGCCCTGCATCAGGCCGTCTTTCCCGCGGACGCGGTCCAACAGAACATGCTGGAGACCGTCGGCTGGCTGGGTGTGCTGTTCCTGTTGCTGGAAACGGGCCTGGAGATCGACTTCTCCAGCGCCTGGCGGCAGCGCGGCGATGCGTTGAAGATATCGCTGGCCGACATCATCGTCCCGATGGTCATCGCGTTTCCGGCCTGCCTGCTGCTGCCCGATTCCTATCTGGCCGACCCGGGACGCAGAATCATCTTCGCGCTGTTCATGGCGACGGTCCTGACCATCAGCGCCATGCCCGTCGCGGCCCGGGCCCTGCACGATCTGAATCTGTCCAAGACGGACCTGGGCTTTCTCATCATGTCCGCGCTGTCCGTCAACGACATCATCGGGTGGTTGCTTTTCACGCTCGTCCTGGGATTCTTCACCCAGGCCGGCCTGGAAGTCAGGCGGGTCCTGGTCATCTTCGGCGCCACCGTCGGCTTCACGGTCTTTTGCCTGACCATCGGGCGCTGGCTGGCCAATACGGTGATTTCCGAGATCAAGCGACGTCAGATGCCGCAGCCGGCCACGGCACTGACTTTCATCTCGTTGCTCGGCGTGCTGTGCGGGGCCATTACCCAGCGCATCGGCATTCATGCGCTGTTCGGTTTCTTCATCGCCGGTGTCATGGCCGGACAGGCCAGGGCGCTCTCCGAGCAGACCCGCCAGGTCATTGCGCAGATGGTGTATGCCCTGTTCGTCCCGATTTTCTTCGCGGGCATTGGATTGAGAATCGACTTCCTGACGCACTTCGATGTGTTTCTCGTGCTCTTTGTCAGCGTTATCGGCGTTGCAGGCCGATTCCTCGGTGCCTGGCTCGGGGTCGGTATGACACAGCTTCCCCGCGGAGACCGCGTTCCGATTGCCGTGGCTCACACGCCGGGCGGCGCTATGGAGGTTGTCATCGGCTTGCTGGCCCTCGAATACGGGTTGATTACGCCGCCGGTCTTCGTAGCTATTGTCTTCGGCGCCGTATTCTCATCGATCATCCTTGGCCCGTGGCTGAGCTACTCGCTCTCGCGGCGCAAGGAAGTGAGCATCCTGGAGTATCTCACGAAGAGCTCCATCATTGCCACGCTGCGGGCGACCACACGTGATGAGGCGTTGCGCGAGCTGTCGAATATGGCCGCCGCTCAGGAGCGGACGCACGAGCCCGATGATGTCTATGCCGCCGTGCTCCAGCGGGAGAACGAGATGGGCACGGCCCTGGAGGAGGGGATTGCCATCCCGCACGCACGATTCCAGCGACTGGCCAGACCGGTGATTGTCTTCGGCAGGTCCGGGACCGGGATTGAGGATTGGAACTCTCCCGACGGCAAGCATACGCATTTTGTCTTTATGGTGCTGGCGCCGCAGCGTGACGATGTTCAGGTGCAGGTCCTGGCCCACATCGTTCGGACCATGCAAGACCCGCAGCTTCGCGAGCAGGTGATGCACACGGATGACCCGGATGCTCTCTGGTCCGTCCTCTCCAAGGCGTTCGCAGCCCGACACGTGGTCAGAGCGAAGAAAGGCCGCCGCAAATCGTAGGGGCGAATCATCATTTGCCCCTGCCATTCCACGAGACAGGCCTGATATCCATTTTGCGCATCCGATCACGTCTCGTGGCGAGCCACTCGCCTCCTGTCATGCTGAGCGAAGCGAGGCATCCGGCCATGGAAGGGGAGATCCGCAGCGCATCGGACGGAACCTTTTATGCGATGCCCAGATTCCTTCGAAGCTCAGGATGGGAGAGTCTATGCACGGCTCGCCCCGAATGTCAGTCACACACCATTTCGCAGGAGCTCAGTCATCACACTCCCTGATAGCCTTCCATCATGATAATGGCTTTGTAGGCGGCCTGTTGGACTTCCCGGCTGGAATCCTCGCGGTAGGCTCGTCTCAGGGTGGGCAATGTTCTCTTGTCCTGGAGGCGGCCGAACGACTCCGCGGCTGCCCTGCGCACCTGCACGTCGCGATCGGACGACAGGGCCCGCTGCAGAGCCTCTCTCACCTTGTCGTCATTTGCGAACGGGGCCAGCTCCTGCACGGCTTGAACGCGGTTGTTGACATCGCCGATGCGGAGCTTCCTGAGCAGTTCGCTCCGTCTCTGCTGTTGCTGTTCTGATAGCGGTTGCCGCTGATTGGCCGACGGCTGGGCGGCGTGCGGCCGGGGCGCTTCCACCACAACGTGCCTTTCCCTCACCACCACCGGCCGCGCCACCACGACCGGCCAGCAGTCGTACCACGGGTCATACCAATACGGGTCCCGCCACGCATGCCACCCGTATACGGGATGACAGGGGCCGATGATGGTGCCGAGCCCTATGCTGAAATGAACGCGTGCAACGGCCGCGCCCGGCATTGCCAGCGCGAGAAGCGCGAGTGCCGATACCACCAATAGATATTGTGTCCTGCTCATATGTGCTCAACTCAACCGATCACTCTGCTCTTTCCGGCCGCGCACCATCTGCCTGCGGGGCAGGCCGCGACACTGCCACCATTATAGCATCCCGGCCACAGATGTCCACGCCCGTCCCCATGCCGTCGCTACCCGACGCTGCTGCGGGTGACGGCGTATCGGATACGTCCGCTGGTCTTGCGGTTATTGCCTGATTGACACCCGGCTGGATGGTATAATGACGTTGTACTTGACGATCGCACTCAAAGCCCCTGCGGTGTCTCGCTTCCTCTCCCTCCGCTACGCAGGGGTTTTCTTCTCCTGTCTCGTACTCTTTCAGGCTCTACGGCGTCTTGTCGGTCAGAACCAGCCACAGCGCGTGGATGATGCCGGGAATGTCGCCGAGAAGCCTCAGGATGACAGAGTCTCTGCCGCGCGAGGACTTCTCGGAATCCGCCCAAGAGGGTGTGTGAGAACCTGCGCGTTTTCCGGGTGGCATCGTCAAGGGGTCCCCAACGCGATACATCGCGTTGGGGACCCCTTGCGCAGGTTGGCGATGGCGGCGTTATCGTGCGTAAGACCATCGCCAAGGCCTTCGGCCTTGACGCTGCCACCCGTCAGGTCGCGGAGGCGCAGTTATTTCAGCTTCTCACACACCTTCTAAGGGCGTTACTGCCGCTGGTCTTTGACGTTGCAGCACCAGAGCGTGTCGTGATAGCGGAGGTAGAGCCGGCCGTCGAGCAGGACGGGGTGGGCCCAGGCGTCGCGGACCCGCTCGGCGGTCAGGCGGAACCGGCCGGCGATTCTCAGGCCGGAGGGCTCCGGCTTGAGCAGGGCCGCTGTGCCTTGTTCATCGAGCACGTAGAGCCGCCCGTCGGCATAGAGGGCGGCCCCGGTCGTCAGGTCTTTCAGTTCACACTTCGTCTCGCCCGTTTCCCAGTCGATGCCGAGCCACCACTTGGTCTCGCGGTAGCCTGCGGCAAAGAGAGTGCCGTCCACGAGCACGCCGCAGCCGGTCACAGTGTCAATCGGTGATGTCCATAAGTGTTCCGTGGCGATCTGCTGCCCGTCGGGACGCAGGCGGTAGAGCCGGCCGTGCTCGGCGTAGGGGGTCACGAAGAATATGCAGTTGGAGCCGTAGATGGGCGTGGCGACGTTGACGCCGTGTGGATTTCTCAATGGGACTGTCCAAAGCAAGCGGCCGGTGTCGGCATCGACGCCGAAACCGTGTGCCGAGGAACAGTTGGCGATGATCCGCCGGCCGGCGCAGCGGAACAGGATCGGCGAAGAATGTGATGTGCGGTCCTTCTCCAGAGCCTCGGTGGTCCAGACCGTCTCGCCCGTGTGCTTGTCCAGTGCGGCCATCAAGGCTCTCTTTCCGCCGGGCGTGACAATGACCCTCGGACCATCTATCAGCAGGCATTCGCTGATGGCCCAGGTAATGTTCTTGCCGTCGAATCTCTCAAGGATGTCGACAACCCACAGTTCCTGGCCCGATGCGGCCTCGAGGCATGCGAGCCGGCCGTGGGCACTGAGATTGTAGAGGCGACCTTCGGAGTATGCACAGCAGGCCCGCGCTCCCGGGTAGGGGCCTTTCCAGGCCCGTCCGTTCCCGGCTCGCCACTGAATTGTCCCGTTGCGGTCGAGGGCGAATACGACCAGCTCATTGCCCGCGTCACCCGTGATGTACAGCCGCTCACCCACGATGATGGGCGAGGACCATCCGGCGCCGAGGCCGTCCACTTTCCAGAGCAGCGGCGGTCCGTCTGGCGGCCAGTTGGCGAGCAAACCCTTCTCGTTCGAGATGCCGTCGCGGCGCGGTCCGCGCCATTGTGGCCAGTCCGGCTCGGGTGTGGCAATCAAGCCGTCGACAGAACTCTGCGCCGTGACAACGCTCGCCAAAAAGAGGAGGGCGAGACCCATACCGACTACGATTGAGAATCTCGTGTCTTCCGGCGGCATCGTCAAGGGTTCCCCGACGTGATGTATCGCGTTGGGGGCCCCCATGCCCAGCTTGGGGATGGCCTTGCTTGTATACACAGGAACCATCGCCAAGGCCTTCGGCCTTGACGCTGCCACCCGATGTCCAGATTCTGGCGCGAAGATTTCAATAGTCATAGACTCTACATGATATCCGTGCGCCGGCCGTTGACGATCTCGATTTTGCACTTGGGGATGGCGGCGAGGAATTTGCCGCCGTAGTGCTTGCCGGCGATGCGGCTGTCGAGGACGACCACGATGCCGGTGTCGGTCTTGTTGCGGATCAGCCGGCCGAAGCCCTGTTTGAACTTGATGATGGCGGAGGGAAGCTGATAGTCGAGGAACGGATTGCCGCCGTTCCGGCGGATCCGTTCGAGCCGGCCGGCCAGCAGCGGCTGGTCCGGGACGGCAAAAGGCAGGCGCACGACGATGACGTTCGAGAGCGCCGCGCCGGGGACATCGACCCCTTGCCAGAAGCTGTCCGTCCCGAAGAGCACGCTGTTGTCCCTGTGCTTGAAATCGGCGATCATCGCGCTGCGGTCGAGCTCCGCGCCCTGGCGGAGCAGCCTGAAGTTGTTCTCGGCCAGCCAGTCCTCCAATCTGGCGGCCATCTTCGCGAGCATCTGATAACTGGTGAACAGGACGAAAGCCCGGCCCGCGGTCTTGAGGAGATATCTCTTGAGCACCTCGGCCGCGGCGGAGATGAATTCGGGATCGTTCGGGCTGGGCAGACCTTTTTCGATGTAAAGCGTCACCTGTTTCTCGTAGTCGAACGGTGAATCGAGCTGCAAGGCGTCGAAGTCGGTCAGGCCGATGCGGTCGGCGAAGAACCCGAAGCCGCCGTTCTTGCCCGTGCTCAACGTGGCGCTGGTGAGGATGACGGCCTGGTACTTGTCGAACAGACACCGCCGTACGTCGGGCCCGACGTCCAGCGGGGCCGCCCGCAGCCGAACGGTCTTGGCCGTTTTGCCCTCCACCTCGACCCAGTGGATGCGGTCCGCCTGCTCCTCGGCGAGGAAATCGTTGAGGTCCTGCATCAGCAGGTCGCAGTGATTCACCGCGCGGACGAGCTCGAACTGCTGGTCGCCGTCCTCGGCTTCTTTGGCCAATTCGCTCAGCGCTTTTCTCAGCTCCTTCAAGGACGGGGAGATCGTGTCGTTCACGAACCTGCCGTGGCAGCGGCCGTTGTTCTTGTCTTTCTCTAGGTCGTACCAGGCCCGGATCTTGCGGAAGAAGTCGCCCGCCGCCTCGTTCGTCTCGCACACCAGGTCCACGGCCCGGTCCGCGTTGCCGTGCGCGAGCAGGCCGCGGTGCGTTCTCGGATTGCAGAGACCGTCGAGCAGGAACTTCACGCGGTAGTTGCTGATGTCGATGCCGAAATGCTCCTCGGCCACGCGCTCGATATTGTGGGCCTCGTCGAGCACGACGAGCTGGTACTTGGGCAGGAACCCGACCTCCGCCTCCTTGAGCACCAGGTCACTGAACAGAAGCGCGTGGTTGGCGACGATCAGGTTGGCGTCGCCCCAGCCTTTCCGCGCCCGGCGATAGAAGCAGTCGCGATAGTGGGAGCACTTGCGTCCGGGGCAGTTGCCGTGCTCGCTGCAGACCTTGTCCCACGTCGCCCGGCTGGGCAGAAAGGGCAGGTCGCTGAGCGAGCCGTCCGCAGTCGTCCGGGCCCACTGATGAATCTGATCGAGCTCCTGCGAGCCGGGCCCGAAGAGCGACCGCTGGCTGCGAAAGGCGAAATCCAGCCGGCGCTGGCACAGGTAGTTGCCCCGGCCCTTGGCCAGCGCGGGCGTGAACGGGTGCGGCAGGCATTTCGCCAGGAACGGGATGTCCTTGTTGATGAGCTGCTCCTGCAGCGTAATCGTGAATGTGCTGATGACGGCCTTCTGCTCGCTCTCTGCAATCTGCTGAATGACCGGGACGAGGTAGGCAAAGCTCTTGCCGACGCCGGTGCCCGCCTCGACGGCCAAATGCCGTCCGTTCGTAAAGGCGTGCTGAATGGCGCAGGCCATCTGCACCTGCTGAGGGCGTGGCTCGAAACCCGGCAGCGCCGCTGCGATGGGCCCGTGCCTGCCCCACAACTTCCGTGCATCTGCAAGATGTTTATCCTGTACCACCATCGGAAACCCCGAGCTGCGCAACCCCAAAATCATACGGCCATGCCCCGAATCCCGCAAGTCCACATTTCGCCCTGCGCACCCCGCGTGTCTGTGAAGATTCTGGGGCATTGAGAATGGGTGGCATCGTCAAGCGCAGCCTGGCGATGGTCTTGTGGCCACCCCGAATGAGCCATCGCCAGGGGCTGCGTCCTTGACGATGCCACCCGGCGTCGTTGGAGACGCCACATGCGGCCAATGACTCGGGCTCGGCGTGTTATCGCCTGCGGTAGTCGGTGGGGCTTCGCCCGGCGCCCCCGTACATCCCTCGCACGAGGCCCGGGAGGCCGCCGGCGCCGTTGTAGCCGTAAGGGTTGCCCGGCAGATACGAAGCGCCCGGACCATAGCCGGCGCCGAGACCGCCGCCATAACCGCCCAGGGGTCCCATCATCTGGCCGCCGTATCCCATGCCGCCGAACAGAAAAGGCGGGAAGAAATACCGGGCAGGCTCGGCCACCAGATCGCTCACGTCGTAAACGCGGGTTTCCCTCTTCGGGGTCGGCAGCGCGTCCGTCGTTGCGATGGTGATCACGCCGCTCTGAACCGTGTAGCCGAGCTTCGCCGCCGACCCGGCGGAAAGCGAGAGCAGAAGCGAATCCAGGTATTGGCCGACGGTGAGCCCCGCAACGCCATCGATGCCGATAGGCGTATCCTGGTAGACCCCGGCGTTCTCGCCGATCTCTCTCCAGAGCACGATGATGTTCAGACGCGGTCGGGTGCAGTTTCGCAGGATGTCGATAGCCTCGCGGAAGGGCATCTCCGGCCGGAACGAGGCCGGACTGCGGAGAACGGGCCGCTCGGACCTGCTCAACGGTGCGACCGCTTTCCTGTTCCCGGAGGGAACGTTCGGATCAGCCGAGACACTGGGGCCGGCGGCAGACAACGTCGCCGGCAACAAAGCAATCACGACCAGTCCGGCGCGTGCGCCTTTGGCTGCTGTAAATGGAATTCCCTTGCTCATCTCTCTTCTCCTGACTCGCTGTGAGCAATAGCAGTCTCCGCGGCCGACGAAGCTGCTTCATGCTTCAAGAGCCGTCTCTATCAGAACACAGGTCGGCCGGGGACATCAAGCAAAAAATGATGATGCGACGAGGGGCAACTGCGTTTCATAGGGCAGTCGGCATCCGTCATGCTGAACTATGAGAAGCGTTCGGCCCACGCCGTGGCAGACACAGGGGGTTGCCCCTATGTATGAACGAACGGCCCTGGATTACCGCTTCTCCGGCAGCGGGGGTAGGATGTGCGGCTCTTCCTTGACCACAGGATCGGCCTTGGCGGTGACCACGTGGGGTTCCTGCTTGATGTCGTCGAGTGTTCTTGTGGCCGCGGCTCGCACCTTGTCGTTATCCATCTCGGCGAGAATGCGCTCCAGCAGGGCGATCGTTTGCCCGTCGGGGTAGTTTTTCAGCGCGAGGATGGTGGCGATCTGGCCGTTTTCGGCAGAGACCTCCTTGCTGCCCGCCGCCGCGTAGAGAAGCGATGTGTGTGCTTCCGGGCGGTTGATCTGTGTAATAGCGTTGAATACCTCCGTGCCTTCTCCGGGTGGTGCGGCCTCCAGTCGCCTCAGGAGATGGCTGACGCACTGGGGGTCGCCAATCTTCCCCAGGGCCTCGATGGCGGCCTGTTGCAGGCTGTCCTGGGGCGCCGACGCGACGTGCCCCGCCAGCGACAGCAGGGCCTCGGCGGCGCTCGGGGACTGGATGTTGCGCACCAGTTGCGCCAGACGCTCGGCCATCTCTTCCGTGCCCGCGGCGTCGTAGTGAGCGACAATCGCGTCCACGATGGGTGTATCGGCCATCGTGGACAGCGAAGCGCCCGCCGCCCGCAGAACGGTGGCATCGCCGGTCTGTATGACGTTGTCGAGCAGGATGGGCCAGCTATCGTGATTGCTGATGCTCGCCACCCGCTTGCCCAGTTCCTCCTTGTACGGACCCTCTTTCGTCTGGGCGAGCTTCTCAAGCAGGGCACTGGCCGCCAGAGGCGTCCCGATGCGGGCCAAGGCCTCCGCGGCCCAGAGCCCCGCTTCATTCTCCGCATTCATGAGATCATTGAGCGGTATGACGGCGGCGTCGCCCAGTGCGACGAGTTGATCCAGGCATTCCTTGATCCGGGCGTGGTCGTTCTCGCCCGCCGCTGTCTGCAGGATGGTGATCAGTCTATCCGTGCCCTGCAACGAGTCCGGAGCCGGTGTCCGGTCTGTTCCATCCGGGGCAGGCCGGCCCGCATCCCCGGCCATCCTGTTCCCCCGCTTGGGGGGCAGGTACGAGGCCGTTTGATTTGCCTTGCCGGACCGGTCCGCGTCGGCGCTTGGCTCCGGGCCCGGCCTGACATAATCGTCGGTCGAGAGACGGGTAGCCGTGTCGGTTGGCCGAATACGATCCGAGGAGGCCGTCCTTTCCTGCCCCGGCGGCTTCGGTGCGGAGACTGCCGGCATTTCTCTCTCGATCGAGCGATTCACGACGTACAGGATTGCGAGCGTGCTCAGGAACAGGAGCGGATAGATGAGCAGGGGCCATTCAGACTTTGCGCCCTTCGCGGCCCGCAGCAGCAGGGCCTCTTTCTCCTGCCCCTTTCGTTTGCTCTGTCGAATGCCTTTCATAACGACCCTCGTACCGGAATCCGGCGCGCCCGGCCTGGACCAAGCCACCGAGAGTTCCCCGTCAACTGTTCCATTCGTCCGGCACTGCCGCGGCGCCACATCCCCGTGCAGGAATGGGGCGGCCGATGGCCTTACGGCTTACCATAGACCTTCTGACGAATCTGGTCGATCTCGCTGGCCGTGAGGACATCCTTGAAGACGGCGCATTCGTCAATGAGCCCGTCCCAGTCACTGCCGGGATACTGGAGGCGCCCCGCGTACAGTGTGCCATCCCCCGCATGGATGTTGTTCGAGGACTTGCCGACCTTCTCGGCGACGGCATCCGCAGTGGCGTCGTAGATCCGTATGCGATACGACTTGTCTGTATTGTCATAGGTGACGCCGACATGATACCACTGACCCGGGACGATAGCCGTGGTGGAGTCGGTGAGGTGCTCCCAGTTCGTCCCGGAATTGACCCCGATGCTGAAGCGTACGCGATACGTGCCGTCCACTTCAGCCACCGTGAGCATGAAAGAGTTCTTCCCGAAGTCATGCTTCGACAGGATTGCCCGACCCACTACCAGCAGACCGGACAGATCGCCGGCGTTGAACCACAGCGTGAGGCTCATCTTCTTGACGGGGTCGCCGTTCTTCAATGGGAATCCCGCATCCAGAAGAGCATCTGCGATGCTCATCTCGTCCGACTTGACCTTCTCCCAGGCGCCTGAGCCAGCCCCCTCACGGAAGTTGGTCGTGTCGGCTTCAACGCCGCTGTTCGTAAGCGTGTTCAAGCCGATACTGTCAACCGTCAATTTGCCCGGTTCGAAGCGCCACAGGGCGACGCAGTCGGGATCGGAGGCGAAATTGTTGGCGACCACGTTGACTCCGTAGGTGGCTTTCAGGGTCACGTTGGAGTACGCCTGGTACGCGCGCAGCATGATGTACCAGGTGGCGGCGGCCGGGTTGGTGAGCTCCACTTTCTCATTGTTGCCGATCAGGTACGGCCGGTAGTCCCAGCTCGAAGTCGTCGGTTTGGAGCCCTTGCGGACGTACAGGTCGGCATCGCCGCTGCCGCCGGAGATCTGGATCGTCAGAAATTCCTGGCCGGCGGGCACGTCGATCTTGTAGAACTGCTCACTACCGGCAGTCCCGGACAGGCCGGTGACCGGCACCCCGTTCGAAAGCGGCGTGACCGGCTCCGGCGCCGCCTCGTACGTCGCCTTCAAGGTCACGCTGTCATAGGCGGTATACCCTCGGAGCATGATGTAGTATGTCGCGGCCAGCGGATTGTCGATGGTGACCGTTTCATTGTTGCCGACCAGATAGGGGCGGTAGTCCCATTCCGTCGAGGTCGGCTTGGAGCCCTTGCGGACGTAGAGATCGACGTCTCCGGTCCCGCCTGAGATCATGATTTCGAGCTTGGCCTGGCCGGCGGGCACATCGATCTTGTAGAACTTCTCACTCCCGGTGGCGCCGGCGATCCCGGTAACCGGCACGCCGTTCGAGAGAACGATGACCTCAGGCGGAGGAGGAGCGACACCGCTGTAGGTCGCCACGAGCGTTACCCCGGAGTACGCCTGGTAACCTCGAATCATGATGTGCCAGGTGCCGCCGGTGGGGCTATTGACGGTCACGGTCTCGTTGTTGCCGCTCAGGTACGGCCGGTAATCGTAGTCGGCGGTTGTCGGAGGCGATCCCCGTTTGACGTACAGGTCGGCATCCCCGGTGCCGCCGGATATCTTGATCTCCAG
>CAYFUB010000590.1:0-10325 GCA_964346195.1 uncultured Pirellulales bacterium | reverse complement strand
ACCGGGACAAGCTGAGCGAGTAACACGGCATAGACAGGATATGTAAGTGTCTTGAGCATGGCTGGACTCCTCTGACACTGGACCAATCACCAGCATGATACCTCAAGAATCATGACCCTGCCAGTTTATTCGCATCGGCCCGAATGGCGATAATGAGCGGTCGCCACCCGCCCCCGTCAGACGTTTCCACGCGGCTTCGCTGCGAGAACCTCCGATGAAGTACCGCGTGCATACAATGGTCTGGGCAAACTGTGATTGACCGATTTGGGCTCCATCCTTAGAATGCGGCAGAATACGGTCGTGTGACCCGCCGTGTGAGCACATGGCGGACACACCGGATGAGGAGCCAGAACATGATGTCGATTGACGCCTGGCAAGGCCGGCAGGCCGACAAGACCTTGCTTGATAGGTGCAGGCAGGCCATCAGGCGTGCCGTCCCTGATGCTGATGTCATCCTCTACGGCTCGCGTGCCCGGGGAGACGCCACCGAATACTCGGACTACGACATCCTCGTTCTGGTGGACCAGCCGGTGAGCATCGCCCTGAAGGATCGGATTCTCTCCAGCATCTATCCGTTGGAGCTCGAGACGGGGGCCATGCTGACATTGGTCACCTATAACCGGCGCCAATGGGAGTCTCTCCCGTATCGGGAGATGCCTTTCCACAAAAACGTCGAACGGGATGGGGTAATCGTGTGAATGACACCACCAGGGCATTGATTGGCTATCGGATGGAGCGGGCCCGCGAGGCGCTGAACGAGGCCAGTCTGCTTTTCCAGGCGGGACATCTGAATGCATACGTAAACCGATTGTACTATGCCTGTTTCTATGCGGTATCGGCACTGTTGGTGACCCGAGAAATCTCCACGAGCAAGCATGGGCATCTGCGCTCTCTGCTGCATCGGGATTTTGTCAAGACGGGGCTGATTCCCAGAGAGTACGGCAGACATTTTGACCGGCTGTTCAACCATCGCCAGGAAGGAGATTATGCCGATTTTGTTGTATTCGATGCCGACGAAGTCCGCCCGTGGCTGGGCGAGACGACGATGTTCGTAGATTATGTGGACGACCTCCTAACTCGAACCGGACCGCCTGCAACAGACGCATGATCGTCGTTCGCCAGGTGCAAAGAGATAAACTGAACGGTCGGTTCACCGATGACAAGATACTCGCATACCCTGCGCATAGACAGACTTCGCTGCGCCGCCAGATGATTATTCCATACCCGCACCTTCGTCCGCGAGATCGACGGCGCAGCGAAAGCCGATAGTCGCGCAGCGGTCCAGGCCCGGCCACATCAGGAGGAACTTGGCGGCAAAGTCCGGCGGCTGCGGCCCGCCGTCGGCGTACCAGTGTGAGCCCGCAGCCTTATAGGAGGAGCCGCCCTTGAGGATAGAGAACCGCGTCCAACCGTCGCTGCGCTCGCTCTCGGTCCACTCCCAGATGCCGCGCCGGGACCAGGCGGTCATACACTGTGCGGCGTGTTGCCATTCTTCCTCTGTGGGTAATCGTTTGCCCGCCCAGTTTGCATAGGCCCGCGCATCTTCGAGGTCCACGTACACGACCGGTCGCTGCTCCAGACCCGCGGGCACTCGACCTTCCGACCAATGCTTGAGGAAGTTCCGCGGCTCGGCGGGTTTGTAACCGCTGCGCCGGAGAAACTCCGCGTATTGAGCATTGGTCACAGGCGCAAGGTCAATGGCATAGCGCCGGAGATGCACCTCACGTTCGAAGCTGACGATCTTGTGCAGGTCGCGGCTCGGATGTGCCGGCGGCCCCTGTCCGGGCACGCGATAGAAGCCACACTCACGGTTGCGATATTGCGTTCTCATGCGAAGACGCAGCGCCGCAATAGCAACCATCCCTTCCGGGACCTGGTCCGATCCGTATTCTCTCGTACGCTCAACGGGCCGCAGCTTCTCCGCCGGCGTCGGTGACGCCTTGTCCCAGTCGGCCGCCCGTTCCATCGCAGCCTGTTTCGCCAGAAACTCGTCAAAATCCGCGCCTAATGATTCCCGGGTCCCCGCCACAAACGCCCCGATGCCCCGCGACCGAATGCGGCCGTGCAGCGTCACGTCATCTCCCTCCGGCCTGCCCACTTCGCCGCCGGCGATAAGGTCAAAATACTGATTGCCCTGAACGTGTGGCACTCTCAACAGCGCCCCCTCAATGTCCCTCTCAGAGCGGTTGACCAGTGTCCACAGGCGCAGACCATCACCCGTCCACAGACTGGCGTATACTTGGGCGCTTTCTGGGGGTACCAGGGGCGTCCAGCCCTCGCCCGCGAACAAATCGACGTACCGCCGCTGGATGGGCAGCATGGAGCGCAAAATCGAGCGGTCGCGCGGGCTCCAGCCGCTCCACGTGCCGAAGACGTTCTCCCAGACGAGGATGCCGCTGCCGTTCATCCAGGCCATCTGCAGCTCGCTGGTGTGGTCGTGTTCCCAGCGTTTGATCTGGTGCATCATGTGCCGCCGCTCGAACCACTTGTTCCACAGGACACCGGGGGCCTCGCTGTCCTGGAACCACTGTGCCCAGGACATGTGATGATCGCGGATGCGCTCGACCGGCAGGGTCAGTTCCGACTCCAGGACCACGCCCGGCCGCACGGCGTCGAGTTGCTCGCGCAGCTCGGCCATGCCTTCATGGAGCGTATCCAGGAATACGCCGTCGGCCTCGATGGCCTCGACGAATTCCGCCAGCATTTCGACATCGGACTTGCCCTCCCGCCGCGTCCCCGTGTCCCACGGATTATAGTCGATGAACACCCTGACACCGCGCCGGTGCATGGCCCGGCTCAACTCCCGCAAGCCCTCCAGCCCGCCCGGCATGTCACGATAGAAGTCAAACTGGTTGCGGTCATCAAATCCAATCCGCGGATACGCCTGCCACAGCACAATCGCGTCATATCCCCCAAACTCCCTCACCCCTTTGTCCACAAACTCATCGGCCGTATAGCAGCATTTCCCCCGGTCGTACAACCTCTCATCGTATATCATGGCAAAGCAGCATGAGTAGCACGCCGGCACCCAGGCGTACTCTCTCCCCCGATAGGAATCTCCGTAATACCCGAGCCGCTCTCGCATGTGCTGGCGCTCCCGCATGAGTGCCTCGCGCCAAGCCTCCCACTGCGCCGCCTCAGTCGGCGCCGCCACCAGAGGCTTGACCTCCACCATGAACGGCGTCGTAGCAAGGGCTCTATTGGCCCCGAACAAGGCGAGTAATTGCGTACCCACGGTGCACCAAAACGCTCTCTTCATCCATCGTGCTCCACTACACCTTCGTGACGAGCGTCATATCTGCACCCCCCGGCTGACGACATTCTTTGAGAAGGCACTACCCGAAGCCCGAAAGCGTTTCCACTCCGGCACCGTGTACACCAGCACATCCAGCGCATACTCCCGGTTCAACTCATCCAAAGCCCGGCGGACCAGAAGACGATTCATCATCCTCTCGCGGTAGGTCGTAGGCACAGTATCGCTGTCCAGCACGACAATCAGGTCGATATCACTGTCCCGATTCGCCCCGCCGTGGGCGTAGGAGCCGAACACGATCACCTTCTCAGGGTACAACGGCTCCAACTGATCAACCAAGCCGTCATTCGTTTGGCCCAGTGGCAGGTCCGCGCCGCCTTGCGAGCCGCTGTTCGCCACTTCCTTGTTGTCGTGTTCATCTCAAGACCTTGTCTCCGCAGGCAACCGACTCAGTCAGCGTGCCTCCGTTCTGCAAGGCACGATAACCTGTGAACCCATAACCGTATTGTAGAGGCAAGCCCGCGGAGAAATGCTATGGACGGCCACCTTTCTTCTTGAGCCTGCGTTGGAGCTTTTTGAGGTCTTCGGTACCCTTCTGCCAGTATTCGAGTTGCTCCTGGAGGGATTTCCCCTCCAGTTGCTTGATGACTCGTTCAGCGCCTTGCCGCTTCATGCGAACGCAATCAAAGGTCTTCTTCGCTTTCATATTACCCATCATACTGGTCCGCCGACGTTGCGACAAAGGAAAAACGGGCCTGCCTCGGCATGTGGGGCACTTTGGGCTTGACCGGGACCGCCGGGGGAATAAACTAAGTGCAGATACGGAAGGGTATGTCCGGCGATTCGGACAAGACCGAGGATGGCCTGTTCATCCAAGCAGCAAGGAGACAATCATGCCGATCAACCGCCGCACGTTTCTCAGCCGTTCCCTCGCCGCCGGAGCGGTCCTCAGCTTCCCCGGTATTGTCACGGCCCAGCGGGACAAGACCTATCGCACCGCCCTCATTGGCAGCGGCTGGTGGGGCACGAACATCCTGCGCGAGGCGGCGGCCTCGGGCCACTGCAAGATTGTCGCCCTGGTGGACGTGGACCAGCGACAACTTGAGCGCTGTGCCGCGGAGGCGGCGAAGTGGACCAGCGATCAGCCCAAGCACTATGGGGACTATCGCGAAATGCTGGAAAAGGAGAAACCCGACATCGCCATCGTCGCGACCCCCGACCACTGGCATCCGCTGGCGACCATCGCCGCCGTCAAGGCCGGGGCCCATGTGTACGTGGAGAAGCCCATCGGGCATACCGTCATGGAGGGCCGGGCGATGGTGAAAGCGGCGCGCGCGGCCGGCCGGGTCGTGCAGGTGGGGACGCACCGCCGCGTGTCACCGCACAACGTCTCGGGGCGCAAGTTCCTGCAAAAGGGGAATGCCGGGAAGATTGGGATGGTGCGGTGTTTCGTGCTTTCCGGCGGCACCGGGCCGGAAGAGCCGCGGCAGAACATCAAGCCGCCCAAGGAGCTGAACTGGGACCTGTGGTGCGGGCCCGGGCCGCTGCGGCCGTACAACGGGAGCCCGGACGACTCGCGGCGCGGCGGCATCCATCCGCGCGGGTTCCGCCAGTATCTCGATTACGCCAATGGCACCTTGGGCGACTGGGGGGTTCACTGGGTCGATCAGGTGCTGTGGATCATGGAGCGGAAATGGCCGAAGACGGTGTATTCCGTCGGAGGCCGGCCCATCAAGGGAAAACCCATCCTGACCGAGGAGTATCAGACGACCGACGCCCCCGACCATCAGATCGCGACGTACGAGTTCGACGACCTGACGGTCACGTGGGAGCACCGCCAGTTCGCCGGTAATCCGGCGGAGAAGACGGAAAGCGTCGGCTGCTTCTTCTACGGCACCAAGGGCACATTCCACATGGGCTGGCACCAAGGCTGGACCTTCTATCCACTCGGGAGGGGGCAACAGGAAATCCACGAGGAGCCGCAGCTCAACCAGCCGGACGGCCAGAACATCAAGGAGGTCTGGGCCGATTTCCTCAAGGCCATCGAAACGGGCAGCAAACCCGTGTGCGATATCGAGGAAATCCACTACTCGACGAACATGAGCCTGCTGGGGATGCTGTCTTACAAGCTCGGCCGTAGCGTAAGGTGGGACGGGGAGAAGGAGATTTGTGAGGGCGACCCGGAGGCCAACAAGCTGTTGCGGCGGGAGTACCGCAAGCCGTGGGTGTACCCCACGGCCTGACGGCCATTTACCATTTGCGATCTACCATTTACGCGTGGCCACGGCCGATGCGCCACTAACTTGCGCGAGGAGACGTACACCTATCCTGTCATCCTGAGCGCCAGCGAAGGACCTGGGTCGAGTATGGTAACAAGTGTTGGTTCTATTCGCGGGCCAGATGCTTCACTTCGTTCAGCATAACAGAGGCAGCCTGCCCCACAGAATGGAGTCGCACGCGGGGCGGTTCGCTCGATTCACAAATAGTAAATGGCAGATTGTCGATCCCATCACCATCCCTTCTTCGCGAAGAGCGTCGGGACGGTGCGCAGGAGGATGTAGACATTCAGGAGCAGCGATCTGTTCTGAATGTACAGGTAGTCGTACTTGACCTTGTGGGCGGGCTTGAGATCGTAGAAGCTTCTGACCTGCGCCAAGCCCGTCAATCCCGGCTTGACGGCCAGGCGTGCGCCCTGCAGAGCCTTGTGGCGGGCGACGAAATACGGCCTCTCCGGCCGGGGACCGACGAGGCTCATGTCCCCGCGCAGGACGTTGTAGAGCTGGGGCAGCTCATCAAGCCGCGTCCTTCTGAGGACCCGACCCATGGGGGTAACGCGCTCATCGTCCCGGGCCGCCAGGACCGGACCGAGGTACTTCTCCGCGTCGTTGATCATGGTGCGGAATTTGTACAGGGTGAAGACCGCGCCGCCCTTGCCGACCCGCTCCTGCCGGTACAGGACCGGTCCGCGTGAAGTCAGCTTGATAAGCAGCCCGGCCACCATCATCACGGGCATGGCACAAAGCAGAATCATCAGCGAGCCGACCACATCGAAGAGCCTGATCAGAAGCTCCACGGCCCGGGGATTATCCCTCACCGCGGATCGCGGACCGGCAAGGACGAATTGGGCGCCCGTGCCGCGATATGAATCCGCAATCCGGAATCCGAAACCGGGGACTCCACCCGTGCGGGATTGACCCCGACTCACCACCTCCGGCCCTGCCACATCCTTCACGGCTGCGTCGCGAACAGTCACTCCCTGCTCCATGATTCTCTCTCCGTCGCGGCCCGACCGTCACAACAACACCTGACACACCGCCGGTGCATCCACGTGCGTTTGCGGCCGCACCATTTCTCACGGCCATTATAGGATCACCTCCTCCTGTTTCAAGATAAAAAACGGTCCTTCCGAGTCACAAATACGCGACCGACAAACACAACACGTCCCGGGCTCTGCTCTTCATACACTCGGCCGCCGAATCCTGCCCATTTGCGCACGCCAGGAAACGCGCCCCGCGTTATATGACAGCAACGGGCTGAGACGATGTCAATTCAGGATTTCCCGGCGATATCCGCTCACGAACGGCCGCGATTCTCTCGGATGCCCGGCCGCCTCCACCGAGCCATTACCGGGTGACAATCATCAACATCGCTGACATAAGACTTTTCGGCCATCCGGTCACAGTTTCTTGAATTATCGTTCAGTACGCGGGAATCGGGAGCGGGTGAGGCGGCGGCCCGTGACCGCGCGGGCACAGCCCGATCACGAGCCCGCCCGGGAGATCAAATCGATGTACCGCCGGCACGCGTCGCGGAGGTTATACTTGTCGCGGATCGCCTTCCGTCCGTTCGCCGCCATGGCCTGGCGCGCGCGAGCGTCGTGGAAAAGCTCCAGGATGCCGTGCGCCAGGTTCCGTTCATCGCCGGGTCGAATCAACGTTCCGCAGCGCTCCTCGGCCATGATACGGGCGATTGAGGAATGTCCCGTCAATCTCGTGCGAGAAGGTCGGCGCTTGGTCGATTCACGAATTGCCGGATCCGGCGGGCCAGCTTTATGCAGAAGAACCGGGGCGAGAACTCCAGGCCGTTGCTATGGAAAGCCTGGATGATCTCCCGGTTGCCCTGAATGAGACCGCACAGCGTATTCGCCCGCCCGCCCATGCGCATCCGCACGAAAGGCTTCGGGATGTATTGAACGGGGATCCGATGTCTCTCGATAAAGCGCAGCATCAGTTCGAAATCGCCCGCGATTCGGTAGTTCGGATCGAAGGCGCCGAATTTCCGGAACAGGACGCTGCGGCAGAAGAACGTCGGATGAGGCGGCGCCCAGCCACGGTGAAACGCGCCGGGCTGGTACTCTCCGGCCTGCCAATAGCGGACGATCCGCTGGCCACTGCGCCGGCCTACGTACACGAGGTCCCCGTACACGGCGTCGGCGTGATCCGCTTTCAGGGCGGCAACGATATCCGAAATCACCGTCGGACTGGTATAGACATCGTCGGCGTTCAGGAACGCGATAACCTCTCCCTCCGCCAGGTGCACTCCTTTGTTCATGGCATCATAGATACCTCGGTCCGGCTCGGAGATGAACTTTCCAATCCGGCCGTTGTACTTGGCCGCGAGATCCACCGTCCCATCCGTCGAGCCCCCATCCACGAGGATATGTTCAAGATGGTCGTAGTCCTGCGTGAGGACGCTGCGAATCGTGTCCTCAAGGGTATCGACACTGTTGAAGCAGACTGTTACGACGGAGACGTCCATCAATTTATGCTCACCCCGGGCTCGATTCTCTCGACCCCGACACGGGGGAGTTGTGACTGTCCGAAGGCGTGTCGATCACGGCTACGACCGGCGTCCTGTGCGCGCGCCTGCACTCGACGAGCACACTGGGACATAGCGTGGGCAAAGGCTCGGCCAGCAGCTTGTCACAGACCCAGAAAACCGGGAGCGTGAAAAACAAAAAGCGCGGCAGCGGCACATAGTGGTGCCCGTGGAATCCGATGAGGTCCAGACCGGCCGAACGACAGTGGTCGGCGATAGCGGCCGGCGTGTACCAGCGGGAAGTCACGTCCCGAGACAGGCTCTTGCCCCGGGCGTTAACGAGGATGCCGAACGGCAAGAGAATGCTCGTCAGACAGGGAAACGTGAAGACCAGCCGGCAGTTATCCGACATCTTCGCAGCGATTCCCTGGAGTGCATCGCGCGCGCGGGACAGGCGGCCGAAGACATTTACCATGACGACGTAATCGTAGGCGCACAACTCGATATCGATATCGAACACCGACATGACCCGCCACTGGACCGCGCGAGACTGCTCTTTCCCGTGCAAGCGGGCTTGTGCGACCTCCAGCATTTCGGGGCTGATATCCGTCGCCGTGACCGCCGCTCCCCACTGGACGAGCATTTCCGTGATTCTGCCGGTCCCGCATCCGATCTCCAGGACCCTCTTGCTGCGCCAATCGTCAGGCAGGCTTCTTAATATCTGCATCTGCCGGCGATGTCCCCACTGCCCGGCGGACCCACGAAAGCGCACACGGTCATAGCATCGCGCGGTCTGTCGATACAGGGCGCAGTCAGCTCTATCAGGACCCGCATTCGACATGGCGTCGAGTCTTGCCCTTCAACAAATTTTCATACAAGGTCAGCAGATCGCCGGCGGCATCAGTCAAAGAGAATTCCCGGCTCCTCTGCAAGGCCAGTCGTTCCATCCTTTCTCGCTCGACCGGGTTCTTGACCGCGTACTCAACCGCGGCGGCAATATCCTGTGCGGAAAAGCCGCCGGTCAAAATGCCTGCCGGGCCGGGCGCCAGGAGCTCCGGGCATCCTCCTACCGGCGTGCAAACGACGCACTTGCCCATCGCCAGGGCTTCCAGGACGACCATCGGATAGTCGGAAGGCCCGCGCGTGGTGTTCCAGGGAATCACGACGAGGTCGGCCTCGGCATAGAGTTCCTCCACGGAATCCACCAGGCCCACAAACCGCACGTTGCTTTCCAGCCTTGTGCGGCGAACGAATGCGCCGGCCTGCTCGTATCCCTGGGCGTACTCCCTGATGCCGCACTGGTTCTCAAGGGCGGCGACCAGAGACGCCCGCAGGCCCCTGTCATGCAGCAGTCCGACCGCCTGCAACAACTCCATCAATCCCTTCTGCCGGGAGGCGTTGCCGACAAACAGCAGGCGTACAGCGGCATCGGCAGCCGTGAAGTACTTCGGGGGCTTCCTCGGAATCCCGGGACAGAAGCGCCGGGTGTCAACGCACATCCGGACCAATTCAATCTTTTCCGGCCGCACGCCGGCACTTTGCAGGGAGTCGCGAACATTCTCGGTAACCGCAATGACCCGGTCCAGCCTTTCAAAGGCCAGTCTCGCCAACGCCGACCTCTCCCACCATTTGCCGTAGACCCCGCCCTTGGCGCCAAGAGGACAATACAGCGAGTGCAAGCGCACAGAAGTTCTGCGGTCCGCCGCCAACGGCACAACGGCATATGGATACGTCCCCGAATGAGCATGGACAATGTCGTACCGCTCTTCTTGCAGGCGTGTCTTGAGCCCGCAGCGTAGCGCATGCAGTGTGCCGAAGCTTTTGCCGATGAGTCCCCTGCCCCCGCTGGACAGCGGCCTGAGAATATCGGCCACAGGGCCGCCGGCCAAACGATGCATGGCGTCCGGAGAAACCGATGCCAAGAGCTCGATATCCATGCCCTGCCGCTTCAACTCCAGCGCCAGTGAAACGCAGTTCGTCGCACTTCCTCCCACGATAGCCCCCGATGGCACAGGGAGAAGACGAGGCATGAGATAGCAAATCTTCAGAGTCAAGCCTTGCGCAATTCCTTCGGCTCAGGATGCAGCGGAATGGATTTCCCCGCCAGAATGCAGTCACACACGGTCAGAAACTTGCGTGCAACCTGGCCCCACGTGTAATGCTCGTGAACCAGAGCGGCCCCCCTCTCGCCCATCTGCCGCCGTTGCGAGTCGGACATGCGCAGCAACTCGCGCAGCGCCTGGCCTATCGCCTCTTTCGTCGGCGGCACCCATCGTCCAGCATCCACCGCGTGCAACTGCTGCCACGGCGTGCC
>CAYFUB010000589.1:0-4652 GCA_964346195.1 uncultured Pirellulales bacterium | reverse complement strand
GTGCCCCCCTGCCGAGCCGCCGGAAGCGACAATCCGCTGCGGATCGATGCCGAGCCTGGCGGCGTTCGCCCGCAGCCAGCGGACGGCGCTCTTGGCATCTTCGACGCACTTGTCCGGCGTGGTCCCATGCCGGCCCCGCACCCGGTAGTCCGCGCGGGCGGCCACCATGCCCCGCTGCGCCAGATACTCGGCCTGCGGGCGAAACTGCTCGACCGTGCCCTGCCTCCAGCCGCCGCCAAAGAAGAAGACGACGGCCGGCCGCTGGTCCCCGGCTGTCCAGCCTTTCGGCAGGTGGATGTTGATCTTGAGATCGCCCTGGGGCGTCTGCTTGTAGACGAATTCCCTGGTGTCCGCCTCGGACGCCGCGCCCGAAGCGGCCCCGGCGAAGGCCTTCGCGTAGAAGTCGAAGAGACTGCCCTGCCAGTTGGCGAAGAACTCGGCCGGGTTGTGCGTGCTGTTCGGGATGGTAGACCAGGTGTGCTCTATCTCCAGCTTCGTGAGCACATCGTGGAATTCCGTGTTCCACTCTCGCAGTCCATCCTTTTCGCCGACGTGAATGCGGGCAAACATCCTGCCGCGTATTCTGTCGGCGTTCTCGCGCACCAGGTTCCAGGGTGAGCGCGCCCGGGCATATTCGGCATCCCCGCCGAACACGCCCTGGAAGATTTCGCGCCGCCGGGAATTGAGCGTATCGGGTGAGTGCAAGGCACCGGCGAGGATGGAGACGGCGCCGAAAGTCTCCGGATATTTGAAGCCGAGATACGCCGCGCCATAACCGCCCATCGAGTACCCCTCGATAGCTCTCGCCTCCCGCGTCCCAATCGTGCGGAACGTCGCATCGATATGTGGGATCAACTCTTTCACAATCACCGTCTCCACGGGCACGGCGCCGTCCCTGGAATCCGTCCACATGCTGCGCTTGCTCGGGTCGGTGCAACTGACCAGAATCATCTCAGGAGCGGTGCCGGCCTTGATTCCGGCATCGAGCAGCGACACTACCGGGTTCGCCGAAGCCGGGGCGCCATTGAGACCGTGCAGCCAGTAGACGACGGGATAGCGCCGGTTCGGGTCGATCTCGTAGCTCGGTGGAAGGTAGTAATAGTAGCCGACACGGGCATCGGCGGTCTGGCTCGGAAACGTCCCGAGGCGCCAGCTTCTCTCCTTCATCCAGGGGCCGGAAGGCGGCACCCATGCGGCGTTCGAAACGCGCTTTCCGGTATCCCTCTGCCCCGCCACTGAGGATTCCAGGAATAGCCAAACCAGCGGCAACAGAAGCAGACCCGAGACAAACACTGCCGGCGGTGCCGAATATGGCAGCTTTTTCATGGCTGATTCCCCTTCACCATCGCTTAATATGGTTCGGTCAAATATGCGGCACGGTGTAACCAGATCCGCGTCGAACAATCTACGCGGGCGGGCCGGGCAAAGCAAGTGACGGCCCAGGAAAAGAAAGCAGGAGCAGCAATTCATGGGTACGATCCGGATTGCCATGTGTCAAATCGTGTGCCTGGACAGCGACCGGCGGGGAAACCTCGCCCGACTGGAGAATGCCGTTGCTGCGGCCGCAACGGCCGGGGCGGACCTCGCGTGCCTGCCCGAGACGGCCATCTACGGGTGGGTGAATCCGGACGCTCATCACAGGGCACATCCCATTCCCGGTGAAGACTCGCGTTGCTTTTGTGAGATGGCCCGGAGACACAACGTGTTCCTCTGCGCCGGTCTGGCGGAAAAGGACGAGGAACATCTGTACGACTCGGCTCTGCTCATGGACGATAAGGGCAAAATTCTGTTGAAGCATCGCAAGATCATCCTGCTCAGCGAGTTGATGACGCCGCCGTACACGCCCGGAGACGCTGTCACGGTCGCGGAAACGAAGTTCGGCAAAATCGGCGTGTTGATCTGCGCCGATACCCACGAGCGCGAAATCGTCGAGCGAATGGCGAGCCTGACGCCCGACCTTGTCATCGTGCCCTATGGGTATGCGGCCCCGGCAGAGGCATGGCCCCAACACGGCCAGGAACTGGAGAGGGTCGTCAGGAATGCCGCCAGAATCATCAACGCGCCGGTCATTGGCACGAACCTGATCGGCCAGATCACCCACGGCCCCTGGACCGGCCGCACTTACGCCGGCCACAGCGTCGCCGCCGACCCCAGAGGCAGAGTCCTCGCTATCGGCCGGGACTTCGTGGACGATATCGCGATCGTTGAGGTCCCGATCAGGGAGTAAGCTCAGGCAAGCGCATCGTCGCCCGGCATGGGTGACATCGTCAAGGGACCCCAGTGCGATGTAGCATGTTGGGGGCCGTCGGATGGGAATGCGAAATCCGGATGCGTCCGTAAGAACAACGGCCGGTGCGGAAGATCGTTGTCGACCCGCCGCACCGGCCTGTTGCTATGAAACATCGAGCTCTTGTTGCCCGGCGCAGCACGGCTGCAAGTGCCGGGCAAGGCTACGCTGACTAACGACAGCTCTCGCACTCGGGAGAGCGTTCCATAGCACCGGAGCTCTGCAACTGGTCGATGTTCCACTGCGGCTTGCCCTCGCGGGTGAGCAGATCGATGGTCTTGTCGCCCATCTTGATCTGCGCAGCCAGGACGACATCGTGCCCATCCCACCTGGCCTCCGACCCGGTGACCGTGACCTCATCGCCATAATGAAAGTGCATGTCCTGGTGTTCCAGATACAGGCGGGGTCCGGCATGGACCGTTACGGTCTCGCCGCCCTCGGTCCGGATCTGAAGACGCAATCCCTCGATGTCGGTGCCTTCGAGCCGGAAGGTCCCCACGCTCTCGACAGTTCCATGAATCGTTTCGACGGCGTCGGGATTATAGAGCGAAATGTATTCGCTGCCTTCCTGCCACGGGGATGACATGCCGCGCTCCGCGCCCTCGCCCGGGACAAATCCCATGACTTCCCAATAGGGCGTGGCGTTAAACCGCTGGTGTAGCTCGCGGCTGTACTGCGGGTCCTCGAGGTCCGGGAACTCCTTCGCCTTGAAGGCGATGGCATCGAGCGTCTGCTTGTCGGCATCCAGTCGTGCCGTTCCCAACTCGCTGACAACATCAAGCGCCGACCACGGAACGGCCGCCAACTCCTTACTCATCCCCAGGAACCCGCTCCTCATCGACAAGACCGCATAGGCAACGTTGCCCTCATGCACGTCAATGACAATATCCTCCAACTCCCCAAGTTTCTCGCCCTCAGGATTCTTGACGGTCGTGCCGACCAGTCGAGTGAGTCGCCTGTACTTGATGTCGGCCCTCACGTCGCCCAACAGCGCGGTCTGCGGCGCAGCGGCCCTGGACTCGGCCGCCATGTCCGTGCCGTTCTCACCTTCGCGCGGTTCCATAGCAGCGGAGGGCATACGCTCGAATCCGAGCCAGTTCGCCTGTGCCTTGTCCGGCCAGTTCTTCTTGTCAAAACCTTCGGCCTTGTCGAGATCGGCCTTGCTCACCCGGCTCAGGACAAGAACCCTCTCCTCGGGTTTGACCTCGAATTCCGACCAGGGCACGGCGAAGAGTTTGGCGGCAAAGCCCCAGAATCCGTCATACGACAGGACGGCATAGTCGATAGAACTGCGGTCAGGAGTGAGTACGATCTCCTCAATAGTTCCCAGCCGCTCGTTCTCATCGTTGATGACTTTGGCGCCGATTAGCGCGTTGGCCTTCTCGAGCCTCGGTTGAAACTCTCGGACAGGTTCTGTCGGTGTAACCTGTTCACTCTGTTCCATTTCCATCTGGCGATCTGGTTGGATTTGTGCGCCGGCCGGGCCGGCAAACCACAGCAGCAAAGCCACTGCCATCCAACCCGCCACAACCACTTTCGCTTTTCCGGTCATGATGCACCTCTCTATACTCAGCAAAAGTGCCAACGATCGCGGCTGACGAAAACGCTGCTCGTCAGTCTTTTTCTATTGCCCGTTACAACAATTCCTACGTTGCCGACGTATCTCCTGTCGGCAGGACAAAGACTCAATAGCGGATACGACATTTGCCTAACCGGATGTCAGCGGAGCCACGATGCATCGGACGCGGGTCCAGGGAAGGCTTCCGTCCGCCGCCGATGCTCCCCCTGACGCGGCGAGATGCCTTGCTGCGACTGGTGCCCAGTCTTCGGGTTTTCCTGACAGTCAACAGGTTGATTTCGCTCGCGGCGACAGCGAGAATACGGCGGTAGGCAGAATCGGTGTTGCATCCATCTCAGGGAAAGGGCATGCCATGAGCAGATATATGCTGATACTCGCCATCGTGGCCGCAGGTGTAGCAGGCTGCACGCCGACCTACAGGGTGCACGTGAATACTTTTGCCGATCTGGCAGAACCCGTGAGCAAAACCGCCCCGATCTATGTGGCCACCGACCCGAATTCCCACAATCCCATCCTCGGCAGACAAATCGAGGCGAAGGCCAAAGCGTTACTGCGAGGCTACGGTTACGGCCTGGTCGACGAGGTTGAGGCGGCCCAGTACTCGCTCACGTTCCGTGCGGGAGTGGACTCCGAAAGAGTCGTAGATTATACGCCAATCTATCAGCCCTACTACGGATTCTACGGCTGGTATGGCGGCCCCTGGCGCTACGGCTACACCGCCTACATGCCTTTTATCGAGACGGTCTATACCCACTGGCTGGAAATGAAGCTCTATGCGCAGGACCA
>CAYFUB010000588.1:0-4455 GCA_964346195.1 uncultured Pirellulales bacterium | reverse complement strand
TCGTCAGCGATTCCGGGCACCGTGTCAGGTACGTGGGGCACTTGGTCGGCTCCGTAGGGCACTCGGTGTCAACCGGAGGGCATTGGGTGTTAACCGGCGGGCACTGCGTGTCGACGGCTTGGCATGTGGTGGCCGTCGGCGGACACTGCGTAAACGACGCCGGGCACCGCGTCGGGTACGTGGGGCACTTCGTCGATTCCGCGGGACACTCGGTGTCAAGCGGCGGGCATTGGGTGTCCACCGGCGGGCACTGCGTGTCGGCCGCCAGGCATTGGGTGACCGTTGGTGGACACTTCGTGAGCGACTCTGGGCACCGTGTCAGGTGGACGGGGCACTTCGTCGATTCCGCGGGGCACTCGGTGTTGAGCGGCGGGCACTGGGTGTCTACCGGCGGGCACTGCGTGTCGACGGCTTGGCATGTGGTGGCCGTCGGCGGACACTGCGTAAACGACGCCGGGCACCGCGTCGGGTACGTGGGGCACTTTGTCGACTCCGTAGGGCACTCGGTGTCAAGCGGCGGGCATTGGGTGTCGACCGGCGGGCACTGGGTCGTTGTGGGTGGACACTTCGTCAGCGACTCCGGGCACCGCGTCGGATAGACGGGGCACTTGGTCGGCTCCAAAGAACATTCGGTTTCCGTGGGCGGGCATTCGGTCTCCACGGCCGGACATTGCGTTTGAACCACCTGGCATTGGGTGGCCGTGGGTGGACACTTCGTCAGCGACTCCGGACACCGCGTCGGATAGACGGGGCACTTGGTTGCTTCCAACGAACATTCAGTCTCCACGACCGGGCACTGCGTCTGGACCACCTGGCATTGGGTGGCCGTCGGGGGACATCTGGTGAGTGTTTCCGGACATTTTGTCGGCTCCGCGGGGCATGTCGTCAGCAGCACCGGACACGTCGTCTCCGTCGGGGGGCAGTTAGTGATGGCGACCGGCCCCATCGTCGCCGGCGGAGGAGTCTCCGTAGTGAACATCAGGCAGAAGGACAGATCGATGGAGTTCCGCTCGTGCTCGAAATACCGGTGTCCCGGGGGATAGCGCAGCTCGCTCCAGAACCGCGGCGTCCCCACGCTGACGTCCCAGACGGCATCGTCCATGAAATGCTCGGGCCACTGGCGGGTCTTCCAGCCGAATTCGCCTTCGGCGGTCTCGGCCTCGATGGCCAGCCAGTAGATCTGCGGTTTTTCCGGCGTGCCCTCCTGGACAAACGCCTCGTCGGGGTTGACCTTCAGGTCGATCTGCCAGACCTGCGTATCGCCGCCCGGGGCCGCCTTGCCGGAGACCGGGTCCCACCACCATTCGCCGTTCGGACGGACAACGTGATAGAGCTTCTCTTCGAACTGGCCGGCCAGGAAGACCTTTTCCCACAGGATTTCGGGGCGAGGCTTCGAGTACGGATTCTTCGTATCCGCTCCTTGCGGTCCGGCAGGGTCGTCCGGGTGGATCCGGACGTGGAGCCGTTTGATCTCGCCCTTGCGGTCGTTGTTCCAGGAGCCCCAGAACCGGATGTGGACGAGTTTGCCGGTACTCTTGCACTCGAAGTCGTCGGCGAGGGCCCGGGCCCGGTTGTCGCCGCGGTCCATGCGAATATCGATGCCGTGCGGCGTCAGGTCGGGCAACTGACACCAGAGTTTGCGCACATCGGTCGGCGGGGCCTCGATGGATACCTCGTGGTCCTCGACCTCGCCGTCCCGCGCCGCACCGGTGGGCTGGAGGCCGCCCTTTCTGCTGATGCGGAACCGCGCGAACGTCTGGCCGGGCACCGCGGCAGCGGGAACGGTGAACGGGATCACATGGATGCCGTCCGGGCGGAAGCCGTCGACGATTTTCTCGGCCGCCTGCCACGCTTTGTCGGCATTGAAATCGACCCATCCCTGGACGATGCCGCCACCGCCGCTCACCTCAATCGTAGCGGCGGCGAGGTGGCCCTGGACCAGCGGCGGGATCGACACGCCATTCTCATCGCTGGTGGCGCTGATATCGTCGCCGAGGGCGTTGGGATGAGGCTGGCCGTCCGGCTCCGAATCGGGCATATCGAGCGCACCGCCGAACCACGGGCCCACGGGCACGTGCCGCGCCCCGTCATTGACCAGGAGCGTCGGATACCCGACCGCGACGGCAGAGGTGGGAGCGTCGCCCCAATCATATTTCACGGGCTCAGGCGTTGGCTCGCTCTGCGGCCGAAGGTAATAGTCCTCCGTTTCGCCGTATTCGTAGCCGTCTTTCGGCCCTGCGCCCTCAATGCCCGGCGCTGCACCCGGGAGGAGAATCGAAGGCAGGTGTTCCCGTTCCCCGATCGTGATCCGGACCCAAATGGGGTCGATCCTGTCTTTGACGGGATGCCAGCATTTGAATGGGGACGTCGTGAACGTGTGCGTGCCCACGCCCGGGAAGGCCGGCTTGTCGTTCTGGACGGCCCACTCAGGCACCACGTCGCCGTCCGGGCACACCATGAGGTCATCCCAGTCCCCATCGCGATTCCAGTCGCACCAGACGTTGACATAGGCTCCTTTGGCCGTCGTACTGGTGACGGTGACGGTATAATCCAGAGTCGTTCTCTGGCACAAGGGCATAACGACCGGCAGATGCAGACCGTCGTCCGCGCGGTCGCGGTTCGCCGCATCGTTCAGCGGATCGAGGTTGTTCACTAGGTCCTCATCGGGACCAAGATCCGCCTCCGTCTCCAGACTGACGGCCTCGCCCAGGAAGTACATGTCGCGCGGCCGCCGGTGCAGCGGGCCGTAGGGCGGCGAGCCGGCCTGATAGACCGTCGGGAAATGGGCGTTCACGCCGCTGGGATAGGCCAGCATCGTGGCGCCGGCGACGCTGTTCGAGCTGTCAGGGGCATCGCCCAGATCATACTCGGGCCTGGTTTTGTCGTCGCCTGTGATCACGAATGCCAGGTCCAGCGTGTGGCCTTCATAGCTGTGGCCCTTGGGGTAGGTCATCTCCCTCCAATCGAGCCATATGCTCGACATAGGCGGAATATACACGGCGTCGTCGTTCCAATGGTACTCTGGGGAGGTCGTCTTCCACCCGAAAGCATAGTTCTTCCACGCGAAAGCATAGTCCGCGCCGGGGGACAGGTCCCTGACCACGAGCCAATAGACTGTCCCTTCTTTCTGCTCGAAGGGGTTCTCCTTGATGCAGAAGTTGTACTGAAAGGCCATCTTATGGTTGGCGGGCAGGTACAGGTTGGTCGCGGGATCGTACCAGTCCTCCGGACCCTCGTGGACCAGGCGCGCGGTGTATTCGCCGGGCTTGAAAACTCTCGTCCAAAGAGCGTCGCCGGGTCGGCTCCATTGATCCGCCGTGGCCGGCACGTCGGAATAGATGCTCAGTTCCAGAGTGAGGGATTCCGGTCCGTCTGCGGGCAGGATGTCGTCCCGGAAGGAGCCCCAGATGTGAATGTCGCGGATGGGACCGCTGGCCGTACACTTGAAATCATCTCCCAGTTGCGTGAGCGACAGGTCGATGTCGATGCCCGTGAAGCTCAGATCGGGCAACTGCGGCCAGTGCATCTTGTGGGGTTGGCCGCGAACCCAGTCGCAGGCCGCCCCTTGGCCGGCTCCAATGGGGAGGCCGGGCTCGTCCTCATACGCCCATCCGTCGAGTACGACACGGTACGTCTCGGTTCTCGTGTCCGACTGGCGCAGCAGGTGCAGCCAGCCGTACTGGCCCATGGCCGTGCGAAGACCGATATATCCGTTGTCTGTGCCTACTTCACCCGAGTCGCCAGGGGGCGTTACCTCGACAAATACGTCGAAAAAGGAGTCGGCCGATATGGGGCTACCCATAGCCAGATTCGTGGCCAGGCCACCCATACCCAGGATGCCGCCCATCCCCATGCCCATGTCGGCGCCCATGCTTCCCGGCGCGCGGACGACCAAACGGGGACCCGTGTGCATCCCCGGCATCCCCATGTCCAGCCACAGCTCGACTCTGAAGTCATCCCACTCGCCGGCCATGCCGCCAATCTCGATGGTCTCGGAATCCATGGGGGACATGGGGTCCACCGAGAGAACGACATTCTGTGAGCCGGAATACACGATGGCCCCGAACGTGGGCGAGGTCACCGCCGCCAGCACAGCAATCCAAAGCATAATCGTGAGCCTCTTCATGACATGTTCCTCCAGTTGCGACACCCGTTCCGGCTACCCGCGTGCATGACCGAGCCGAACCACCTCGTACGCACCGTTCAGACTTGTAAGATGTGCCTTTTTTCTCCCATTCGCACTGTGCGTATAGTGTGACCGTCCGTGCGCGATAATTGCCACTGAGTGTACCAAACCGGGCCTGGCCCGTCAAGCGAAAAAAAACAGCAAATTCCGTTGGGGTGCACGTCATGTTTGTAGGTAGATTCGGCGAAGACCCTCTGGAACTGTCATTTCGACCGGAGGCCGAAGGCCGGAGCGGAGAAATCTGGCTATGGACAAGAGGCACCTTCCCT
>CAYFUB010000587.1:0-8164 GCA_964346195.1 uncultured Pirellulales bacterium | reverse complement strand
GGTACTTCTGAGAGAGCTTCCTGCCGATGAGGTAATCGACCCGCGGATTCTCCGGCCAGAATTTCAGCGCCTGGGCCCGATGGCTCGCGACGGCATTGGCATCATTCGCCAGGCGGGCCAGGACCGCACGGTAGGCCCAGGCGTCCGGATACCAGGGATTCACCGCCAGCAAGCGCTCCAGCGACTTGGCCGCCGCATCATAATCCTCACAGTCAATCTGGTGCTCGGCTCGCAGAAGCAGCGACGGCGCATGCCCGGGGTTGATATGCAGGGCGGCATCGAGCGAACGGACCATCGCGCTGCGGTCGCTGGGGTACAACGCCTGTGCCAGTCCACAGTGGATATCCGGATCGTCGCCACGTCGCTTCAATGCCTCACGGTATCGTTCGGCGGCCAATTCGTAATCCTGCTTGGCGATAGCCAGCGCCCCGGCGGCGAGGTACGCGTCCCGGCAGTTCGGATCGCTTTCTATCGCGCGGTCGTAGAAGTTCTCCAGCACGATCCGCGGCTCGGCCCCGAGTTGCAGGAGGCAGCGGCCCAGTGCCACGACCTCCGGGCCGCTCATGGATTCGAAGCGGCGGAAGCGGCCGGCCCGGTATGCCCTCTCGAGCATCGCGGCCGCCTGTTCGGCCTGCCCGTTGTGAAGATAAGCCGTGTGGGCGACCCACAGCAGCGGCAGGCTCGGATAGGAATCCTTCAGGGCCGCATCGACGCGCTCGGCCGCCTCGCGGTAGCGCCCGAGCGCCAGGAACGATTCAATCTCGACGAGCCGCCACTCGGCGGAAAACACCCTCGACTCGAGGGTCTTTTGCGCCAGCGCGAGGCTCTGGGCGTACCGGCCGGTCCGGAGATGCTCGCGGCAGGTGTCAATCTCGTCGGCATATACCCCGCCGGTCTCCATGAGAATGAAGGCGGTCGCAATCACAAGCCGGAAACGACGGCGTGCCGCGGACCCGCTGGAGAAGTGTCGGGCCGAGAGAACACCTTCATCGCATCGTGAAGATCGCCACGACTTGCTCATGGCCAATCGGAGATGCCGTTTCTGAGACATGGCCCCTGTCCGTTTCGCAAATCAATCCCCAAAGGATCCTGTCGGTCTGTTGACGACGAGCCGCCGCAGGCCAACGGGGTATACGGCCCGTGGCGACCTCTGTTCGGCCTGCACCGCGTGCGAACACACCCTCGTCCTTGCGAGCCAACCATTGTCATACCCGCCGGCTCGGCAGTGCAGACGGATATCGGTGGAAATCTATTGCAGCACCGTTTGTACAAATGCTTGAAGGCACCTGCTTCGACCAGTCCGGGAAGCGATGCTTCCTGTCATCAGTTTCAGGATTTCGCCACGACCGATACAGGAATCGGCGCAGGCCCTTTTTACCGGCAACGGAGCCGGAGGTCAACGTGCAACACGGTCGCTGCCCGCGACCGCGAGAACTGGAGCGCCCGTGCTTTTCGCCGGACGCCGCGTCAATACTGCTGGAAAGAGAATAGTCACCGAAATTGAATGCAGGCTGGCAGGCGGAGCGCTGCACAGCTACGCAAGGGAAGAAGTTATACGAATGGGCGATATAGGGTTCGAACCTATGACCTCACGGGTGTGATCCGTGCGCTCTGACCAACTGAGCTAATCGCCCAAACCACTCCTATTGAACCCCATCGGTCGCCCTCTGTCAAGCGTCAATCCCCCACAAAAAGCCCCCGTGTGCGACTACATTCTGTGGCGGAGGCCCCTTGATTTGTCGTGCTGAGCGAAGCGAAGCATCTTGCCCACGAATGGAACCCACGCGGGCTGACAGGCTCGCCCCAGATCCTTCGCCGGCGCTCAGAGCCTGTCCTGAGCAGAGTCGAAGGGATGACAACATGGATGCGTGCCCCCCCACGAAAATCAGTCGCACACAAGCCCCCGCCGTGACCCGCCTCTATGTCAGTTCTGGTCAGGCTGAACGAAGTGAAGCATCCGGCAGACGCCCGAGCGGCTATTTGTACTCCTTGGCGTGCTCCTGGCACAGCCACAGCCAGTGCCCTTCCGGCGTCAGCACCTTCTTGAGCCCGCCCCAATGGTGTTTGGGGTCCACCTCATCCAGCAGCTTGCGCAGTGCCCGCAATTCCGCCCCCTCGAACCGGAGGAGCTTTGGGAAGAGGTGGACTCTGTGATACACCCTTCGCAAAGTTCGCAACTCCGGCCCTTCGAGCCGCTCCGCCGGTGCCCCGCTGCCCGCCCTCTCCAGCAGGTCCGCCGTTAGATAGTCGCTCTCAGCAAGCTTCTCAGCCAGTTCTTCCATCAGCTTGGTCTGATTGGCCAGGTCCTTCGCGTACTGTGCTCCCAGCGCCGCACCAATCGGACCTGCAAACGCCCCGGCCGCCGCTCCCGCCACGGGCGCTGCATATTTGATGGCTTTTGCGAGCTTCAAGATGTACGCGCCCATGCCTTCGAGGAACTCAGCGGGCTGTTTGATCTCGTATCGCCCGCCTTTGATAGTAGGATGCCACTGGCCCGGCGCCTGGCAATACAGCCGCATGATCATCTTCTGCCCAAGCAGATTCTTGAGCCAGCTGCTCCCATCCTCTGGCAGGACCGCGAATACGTTTGGACAATGGGATTCTTCCAAGCGCTGCTGGGCGTTGAATAAGGCAAGGAAGTAGTGCTGTGACAGTTTTCGCAGTTCGCCCAACTCGGTACGAATCAGCTCCTGCCCATTAAGGACCCTGGCTTCGAGTTCCTCGATGCGTGCCACGATCTGACCCTCCGTGCTCCAATGAATCCCGAACAACATTCTGGGCACGGAGATGTTCTCAAGCTCCTCCGGACACTCCATTTCGAGCTTCGGCTTCTCCTTTTCAATGGCTTTGCTGAGTTGTCTCAGGTCGAACTCATGGCGGCACCTGGCCGGTGTCCGACCCGGACAGGGAATGCAACGCCGGACGTTCAGGCCTGGGAACCGCGCCAGGGTGTATTCCAGGCCGTCGCGCAGCAGGACGAAGAAGTTGTGCGGGAAAGGCCCGCGGACCTTCAATTGGATATACCGCTGCTCGGGGAAAGCCTGCACCAATCCGATGTGCCTGGGGTCATCGGGTTCATCCGCCAGGAGCACGCCGAGACGCCAATGGAGTTCCAGGGAGAAGCGATGCTCTCGCGCAATGAACCACGTCGGTATCCCCGGCGGAATCGACTGGTCGAGACGGAAGTTCATCGTGATCTCGCGCTGGCCCTCGAACCGGGACCACAATTCGTCAAATTGCCTCTTGTCGCCATCGGGCAACTGATAGGGAAGCAGTTGCACCACCAGCCACTCATCGAGCGCATCTTCAAATGGGTAGACCAGGTCGAAGTTGCGCATCATCCGCGTGAACAGTCTGTGTGTTGCCTCGTCTTCTTCGGGCCACAGGATGCGCCAGTGCACGCGATTCAAAATCGCGTGCCTGCAGATTGCCTTGCCGTGCTGGTCCTCATTCTTTAGAACGCGCGCGATGCGATTGGTGAGCCACTGCGGGTCGAGGACGACCACGTGGCGCAGTTCCTCATCGTTGAGGAAGACGCGAATCTTCCCCATGGCGTCCAACGCTCGCGCCAGCAGTTCCCGGCTATCCTCCTCCACACCGGCGGAATCCATGAGGCCCCAGAGATTCTGGAGATTCATCCGGCTTTGCTTCCATTGCACGCACGCGCTCAATTCGTCTTCAGCCTTCTGCCAGGCAGCCGGCCAGCGAGTGCCCATCAAAGGCAGTTCGGCACTCGCGCGCGCGATTGCATCACGCAATCCATCAATGCCGCGACGTGTCTTATTGCTCACATCGTGTATCCCGAGAAACCGTATCCGGGGGAATTGCTTCTTCAACTCCTCATAGGGGATGTCGGCCTTCCACAGGTCACAGTGAGTCGCGACGAGGAGGACGGGAGCCTTCCCTTGTTCGCCCGCGGAAGTCTCGTCAGAGGGGATCGATGCTCGTGCCTGGATCAGTTCCAGCCAGGCATTGAGCTTTGCCTGCTCGTAATTCTCGCGGGCGTTCCATGCTAAGACGAAGAGCGCACGTTCGGAATAGAAGAACTGGTGCGTCGCGTGCTGAATCTCCTGGCCGCCGAAGTCCCAGAGGTTCAGGCGCATCGTGACATTAGGCTCACTCGGATGGTTGACTTCGAGCGTCCTGACCTGGACGCCTTGCGTGGCCGTTTCGCTACCGAACTGCTCGCCGTGGAGCGCCTTGACAAGTTCCGTTTTCCCGACGCCCGCCTCGCCAACAATGAGAAGTTTTGCCTCCCACTTGCGTCTTTCCGCCTTCATAATCCCACGGAGGTACGCGAGAATCGCCTGAGTGCCTTCCTTCACGACCTCCGGTGGAGGCGATACCAGTGGGTTTCCGGTCAGTTCAAGATGGGTCAGCTTCACTAACCGCCCCAACTCGGGCGGCACCCATGTCAGTTCATTCTTGGAAAGAGAGAGCGTCTCCAAGTGTGTCAACCGGATGATTTCAGCTGGCACCGCCGTCAGTTGATTGTTTGAGAGAGAGAGCCACCTGAGATTCACTAGCCGCGCGATCGCGCCCGGCACGGTCGTAAGTTGATTGTTGTGGAGATAGAGCCTCTGCAGATTCGCTAACTGAGCGATCTCGGGCGGCATTGACGTCAGACGATTGCCGGAGAGATTGAGTGCCTGCAGATTCGTCAATTGGGCGATCTCCAGCGGGACCGCCGTTAGTTCATTGCTGGAGAGATCAAGTTTCTGGAGGTTCTTCAACTGGACGAGCTCGGGCGGGACCGTCGCCAGTTGGTTATCAGAGAGATCCAGCCACACGAGACTCTTCAACTGGGCGATCTCGGGCGGGACCGCCGTTAGTTGATTCTGCCCAAGATAGAGGCGCAACAACGGCGCTAGGTGCGTCAGTACAGGCGGCATCGACATCAGTCGGTTGCCCTTGAGGGATAGAGCTTGCATGGCTGCCCATCGCGCGAGCCCGTTGGGGAGTTCCGTCAGCTCATTATAGGCCAGATCAAGGCGCCGCAGCTTGGTCAATCTCCCAAGCGCGTCTGGGAGCACGGTCAGTTGATTATGGTCGAGATAGAGGTTCCTCAGCCTGCTCAGACCCCCTATCGAATCTGGGATCGATCTCAGCCTATTCCGCGAGAGAGAAAGTTCCCCTAGGTTCACCAGGTGGCCTAATGTGTCCGGGACTGTCGTCAGTCGATTGTCGCGGAGGTAAAGCCTGCGGAGATTCGTCAACTGGGCGAGTTCGGGCGGGACTGCCGTCAGGCCCCTGCCGGACAGATCCAGTGAAGTAGCTCCCTCGCTCTTCGCTTTCGCGATGATTTCGAGCACTTCCTTCTCATCCATATCGGGGCCTCGGACAAAGAATGGGTCTTCCTCGGGCAATCACAGTCCGTTGGCATGGTACTCTCGTGATGAGAAGAAGGCAACGGGAAGATAGTCTGAAGTATGAGGTTGGAAGTGTTAAGTGGTCCTCAGACTTCAAACGTGACACTCCACACTTACCGTTGGGCCCGGCGGATGCGATGGGTGTCTGGATTCCTGCCTGCGCAGGAATGACAGGGTCGCGGCGGTGGGCGGAGACTCGATCAGCATGGGCGACAAGTCGTCCTTCCTACAAACCTGAAGAGAATCCAGCCGGCGGATGCAAGGCCGGGCGGCAAGATGGGATGCTATTGGCACAAAGCGCAAAATCTCAGGGGTCCGGGGACAGCGGCCCCGGCAGATGGCACGCTGGGGCTCGCGCGGACAGGGTCGAGCCGGTAGCAGGAGCATGCTTACGCGAGCGTAAGCATGGCACCCGGGCACTCCTTGCACAGGGTCCGGCCGGGGGGAGGGGCAAGGCCTGGCGGTCCGCACGGGCGCGGGTGGCGTCTGGATTCCTGTCCCTGTTCTCACCCAGGGAGCAGCTCTCGGGGATGACAATCCTGCGCAGGGATGACCAGAGCTGTGACCGGCGCCTTGTCACAGGGGCGGAGCGACATAGACTGTGGATGCCACGAATCGCGTCACGACTTGCTGGTGACGTAGATGGCCTGCTCGGCGAAGAGGTTGGGGGCGAGGCGGACGGGGCCGGGACTGGTCTTGACCAGGGGGATGCGCTGCTCGATGGTCACGCCGAGCTTGCGGCAGAACTCCTCGAAATCCTTCAGGGACAAACAGTGGATGTTGGGCGTGTTGTACCAGCGGAAGGGAAGCTGGCGCGTGACGGGGGCCCGGCCCCACAGGAGCAGTTGCAGCCGGCAGCGCCAGTGGGCGAAGTTCGGGAAGCTGACGATGACCTTGCGGCCCACGCGCAGCAGCTCCTTGAAGACCCGCTCCGGGTCCTTGATGGTCTGGACGGTTTGCGACAGGATGACGTAGTCGAAGCTCTTGTCGGCGTAGCTGCCGAGCTCGCGGTCGATATCGTGCTGGATGATGGCGATGCCGCGGCGGACGCAGTCCAGCACGAGCTCCTGGTCCAGCTCGACGCCCTTGCCCTTGATCTTCTTGTCCGCCGTGAGCTTGGCCAGCAGCTCGCCGTCGCCACAGCCGACGTCGAGGACGGTGCTGCCCGGCTCGATTCGCGATTCGATCAATTCGTAATCGACGCGTGTGCGATGGGCCTGCTCGAATCGTGAGGGCAGGCGTTTTTCCCGGTTGGAATCGAGCGTGCGTCCGGCGCGGACGCCGGGTCTGTGCGTGGCTTCCAGAAAGCCGGAAAGGAAAGCGGCCAGCGTATCGGTTTCCAACAGGAAGGCGTCGTGGCCGTAGCTTGAGGCGATGTTGCAGCAGCTGACGTCCTTGCCGTTGGCGACGAGGGCGTTGACCATGGCCTCGGACTGGGCCGGCGTGAAGAGCCAGTCGCTGCTGAAACTGACCACGAGAAACCGGGCCTGGACGCCGGCGAAGGCCCTGGCCAGCGAGCCGTAGTCCCGCGCGAGATCGAAATAGTCGGAGGCTTTGGTGATATAGAGGTAACTGTTGGCGTCGAACCGCTCGACGAAGGTCTGGCCCTGATGGTCCAGGTAGGTCTCGACGGCGAATTCGGAGTTGAAGTCGTAGCTGTACTTTTCCGCGTCGCGAAGTTGCCGGCCGAACTTGCGGCGCATGCCCTCTTCGGATAGATAGGTGATGTGCCCGATCATACGGGCGATGGCCAGGCCGTGTGCCGGGACTTCGCAGTCGTGATACTGCCCGTTGGCGAAGTTCGCGTCGGCCAGGATGGCGTTTCTGCCCACGGCGTCGAACGCGATGGACTGGGCCCCGAGATGTGTCGTCGTGGCGATGGGGAGGGCCGCATCCATCATTTCCGGATAGGCGATTGCCCATTGCAGGACCTGCATCCCTCCTATGGAGCCGCCGATCACGGCCAGCAGGTGCCTGATGCCCAGCTTGTCGAGCAGCAGCTTCTGGACCTTGACCATGTCGGCGATGGTGATGATGGGGAAAACCAGGCCGTAGGGTTTGCCGGTCTCGGGATTCGTCGAGGACGGTCCCGTCGTGCCCGAGCAGCCGCCGAGAAAGTTCGAGCAGACGACGAAGTACTTGTTCGTATCGATGCCCTTGCCCGGCCCGACCATGCTCTCCCACCAGCCGGGCTTTCTGTCGTCCGGATGATTATACCCGGCGACGTGGGCGTTGCCGCTCAGGGCATGGCAGATCAGAATCGCATTGTCCCCGGCCTCGTTAAGCTGCCCATACGTCTCATAGGCGACGTCAATCGGCCCGAGCGTCTTGCCGCATTCCAACAACAGCGGCTCATCCTGTTCGATGAGCCGAATGAGCCGGGTCTCGACCAGGCCCACCGAATTCTCATAATCACCCGTCATGACGGGAACAGTATAAAGGAAAATCCTCTTCTGTAAAGTGCCGCGGCCACGTATCGGCAGCCCGCCTGCCTTGAAGAAGTAAGTGGGGGCGAATCATCATTCGCCCACGCGTCAGCGCTCGTGGAAAGTGAACGATCTGCAGGTTCTGAGCAAGATCAAATGGAGTGGCACAGGAACTGGGCCCGGGGTTCCCAACGTATAGTCCCGCGTTGGGGGGCCATGCCCATGCCAAAAAAATCAGGTCGCGCTCCCCTCGTGCTTCAGATGATCTCCAGCCGGCGCAAAATCGCCTTGGACCAGCGTGCGCTTCGCAACTGTGACAGAATCAACAGCAACACGACAACCAGCCAGTAGCCGGTGAACCGCAGGTAG
>CAYFUB010000586.1:0-8852 GCA_964346195.1 uncultured Pirellulales bacterium | reverse complement strand
CCACCAGGGCCGTAAGGACCGCCACTATATTCCGGCCGCGCCCGTGCGACTGCGTATTGCGGCCCTTGTTTCTTCATCGCGGGAGCATCTTGTCCGTGTTCTTGCACGCGATCATTTCATCGTGATCTGGCAAAGCGAGGCCGAGACGATCCCGTCACGCAAGGGCGGGACACCCTTGCCACGGAGCGCCTCTGACCCCGGCGATGGGGTCAGAGGCCATTAGTTGCGGTGATGTCCGGCTATGCGAACTCCTTGTATTCGCGATCTTTGATGATGCCGGGCTGAGGCTGCGGATACGTGCCGTTCGCGTCGGCCCGCAGCGGGGCGGGAGAGCCGGTCGTGAACTTGTCCACGTCCGGCGCGAACTCGTGCGGGCAGTTGAGGATCTGCTCGTACGTGATAATCTGGCCGGTATGGGCGGCCATGCGGCCCATGGAGGCCGCGAGACTGGCCTCGGCGCCGCGCCGGGCCTCGTTGTAGGGCGTATTGCTGCGAATCGCGTCGATGAGGTCGTCCCATTCGAGTTGGTACGGGCTCCTTTCCGGCTGTGGGTAGCGCCAGATTGGGTCAACGCCCTCCATGAGCTGGCTGCTGTAGGTGCGGACCTTGCCGGGCGTGTGACCGCTGGTCGAGACCACGGCCGAGCCCTTGGACCCGTGTACGAAGCTGGCGAAGGCGTTCTGGCAGCCGGACACATTGCGGCCCTGGTAGAAGAGCCTGGTGCCGTCCGGGTAGGTGTACTCGACCGCGTAATTGTCGAAGTTCTGATCGACCGCGTCGCCGCGATACTGCCGGCCGCCGAGGGCGTGGGCCTGGACCGGCCAGGCGCCCTTCATCCACGACAATTCGTCGATCTGGTGGATGTAATAATCGCTGTAGCAGCCGCCGCTGGCCCACAGCCAACTATGGAAACTGCGAATCTGCCACATCAGCTCGTCCATGTCGGACCGCCTGGGGCCCACCGCCGCCGAGCGGCCGGACATGCGATAGCCGCGCATCAGAATGATGTCGCCGACCTCGCCGTTCCTGATTCGTTCGAGCAGCTCCTGCCGGCCCCGGCAGTGACGCACCATCAGGCCGACGCCGACCTTGAGGTTTTTCTTGTCCGCCTGTTCCGCAAGTCCAAACATCTTGTGCGTCGTCGGGCCGTCCACCGTGACAGGCTTTTCCATGAAGACGTTGAGACCCTTCTCGATGGCGTACGTGAAGTGTACCCAGCGAAAGGCCGGCGGCGTGGCAAAAATGGCCACGTCGCCCGGTTTGAGGCAGTCCATCGCTTTCTTGTAGCCGTCGAAACCGAGGAACCTGCGGTCTTCCGGCACATCGATCTTGTCGGCGTGCCGGTCCTGGAGATTCCGGTGACTGCGCCTCAACCTGTCTTCAAAGACGTCGGCCATCGCGACGAGCTTGAGCGGGCCGTTCTTGACGGACAGGGCGTTGTCGGCCGCCCCGGTGCCCCGGCCCCCGCAGCCGATCAGGACGACCTGAATGGTGTTGTTCTCGCCGGCGTAGATACGGGACGTGAGCCCGGCGGCCAGGGCCGAGGTCGCGGCCAGCCGGCCGGTATTCTTCAGGAATTCGCGACGAGACGTGCCTTTCGATGTGCGTTCAGTCATAGCGGGTCTTCTCCTATTTCGGTGGTTGTTGCGGCTGCTTTATGCAGTTCGGAAGTCACCATCTTCTCGGGTCCCCAAACGCATTGTCTCGCGTCTGGAAGCCCCTTCCAGGCCCGGTTCTCGCCCGGGGTCCAATTGTCCCCATTATCGCGATCTTCCCACATTTCACAAGCACTTGTTCTCCAATTCACCAGAACTGAGTGTCGGACCGCGTTCCTCGCAGGCGGGTCGTCGGTGTGCATATGCGTCGCATGCCTGTCGCGTTCTACGGAGCGGCCGCAGACGGACCGGCAGGCACGCCACACTCGATGGACTCATCGAAGCCGTAGAAGCGGATGACGGGCGGTGTGTCTTGCCACTCGGTGGGCCGGCATTCCCGCGCACCGGTCGTGTAGTAGATCATCCGGATGTTCCCGGCCCGCAGCTCGTCCAGAATCTGCGGCGCGATGTCGGGTTCCAGGGCGGGCTCGAAGAGAAAATTCTTGGGGCACAGATGCGCCCCGCCGCCGATGCTTTGGGAGAAGTAGCCGGTAAGAACAATCGGGTCGGTGGTCAGGCCCTCGATCCGCGTCTGCTCGAACTGGACACAGGTGGGCGCGTCCCAACCCCAGCCCCAGCGGACGTGGAACCGGGTGCTGACGGAGACGCCGGTATTGGGATCGCGGAAGGAGCATTCCTCGGGCACATCCTGAGCCGTGGGCTGCCACGGCTCATAAAGTGCGGCGCTCTCCGCCAGGGTCGCCTGCAGGTCGCCGAGAAGTACGGGCTTCTCATACTCGATTTCCAGCGCGACGCGGAAATTCTCCAGTGTCACCACAGGATCCGGTATTGGGACCTGGAACAGCGGTGTAGTCCGCAACCGACAGCTCCGCGGGTTGCACAGGTCGGTGAAACGCCAGCTATCCACCAGGTCACCGGAGTCAAATTCTTCTTCGGGCGTCTCACACGTGTGCACGGCCTCCGGCAGCAGCGGCAGCTCGGACGTAATGCCGCGGACCCGGCCGTCGGCCACGTATTCGATGGTCACGTCGCCGTACAGGCAATCCCCGAGGGCCTCTTCCGTTAGCCATAGGCTCCTGGGTGTGAACGTCCACCTCGACTTGACACGGTGGTTGGTGAACACGTCGCTGCCGCGACCCTGCAGGGTCCAGTACTGCCTGGGCTCCCCGACCAGGAGTGGCGTGCCGTACCCTTCCGTGCCCGGTCTGGGGATTTCACGAATCTGCTTGAGAACCAGCCGCCCGTCCGGGGCGACTTTCTTGAATTCGAAGTCCAGGAGGACATCGGTTTTCTGCGTCACCTGACAATATCGCTCTGCTGCGGCTATCAGCAGCTCGTACAACTCGATGTACTCCGCGTCCCACTCGAGCACGGTATCCTCGCGCAGGGGCACGAGACTCGACCGTCGAAACACCCACGCCGAGGGTCCGTCGAATCCTGCCTCAATCCGGACTTCTTCCGGCGCCGTGTCCATCGGCGGGTTCGTTACGGACACCGCCCCTTTCTGGGAGACGACGTTGGCGGACCAGCCCCGGTCGCCGGCCTTCTCCACCGTCGCCACGCCGTTGGCCAGCTCGATCTCATCCGGGAACGAATGGTGCACGAGCAGGGCCATGCCGACCTCGGCCTCGTTGACCTGGTGCTTGAGCCGTTCCAGGAAGGCGTTGTCGTTGTAGAAACTGGCAAAGACCTTGCGGATCGCCCGAAGAACGCCGCGCTCCCTGCCCTCCGCGGGATCGCACGCGCAGGGACCGGCCCTATCCTCATCCAGGTCGTCGGCCAGACAGCCGCTGAAACTGTCGTACAACCCGGCCCCGGTGAACTGCTCGCTGTCCTCCACGTTGGTGGAGCTGCGGAAACGAATCGGCTTCGTCGGGTCGAATCCGAACGCCTCAAGGGCATCAAGAATGGCCTGCTCCAGCTCCGGGCTGAAGCGCGTGAAGTAAGGGTCTTGGAATACACTGCGAAACACCTCCAGGTCGGACGTCAGGGTCTCCATATCGGCGGGCGGATATGTCACCCCTGACAGGCGCGCGGCAATCTCGTCCCGCAACGGCACGCCACCGATGGGCTGATCCAGGAAAGCGTTCCACAGGTCGAAGGAGAAGGCCATGGCCTTCGGTGAACCGTTCGGAATCACGTCGCGCAGGATGCCGAAGTTGGCCGCCTTGCCGCCGAAGAGACCGATATCCGCCGGCCCCAGGTCGTTCGTGTCCGCCCAGAGCGCGCCGCGGGGCATCATCGGCCGGATCGCCAGCGGCCGCGATTCCTTGAGCGAGAGCAACGACGCTCTCTCCGTCGCGCCGAGAGAATCGAGATCGAGCAGCTTGATTCGGCACACCTGCTGGTATTCGTCCCGGGTCACGGCCAGATAAACACACCGGCCGATGAGCGCGCGGGCCCTGGCGGCGTCGCCTTCCACCGCAAGGTGCACGAACGGGACGCCCTGCGAGCGTGCGAGAATGGCCACATGGGAATTGGGCGTCGAGGGCATCAGCGTGACGATCCCGGCGACGGACGGCACCTCTGCGGGCACCCCGTCGGTCAGCAGGATGTCTTCCGGCCGCAGCTCACGCGCGGTGTAGGCTCTTTGAATGTCCGTCCCGGGAACGAGCTTGAGCGTCCCTGCCGCCCAACCCTCGGAGTAGCTCGCGTTGCCCTCGGTCCACCCGGTCGTCGAGCCGACGGGCACGCCCTGGTCCTGGAGCCATTTGCGGCTCTGCTGGGCGAACGGGTACTGCTCGTACGTGGGAAAGTACCAGGCCGTGACGTTCGGGTCTGCGTCGATGCAGCTCTTCACCACGTGGAAGAATCTCACGACTTCTTCGCGCGTGTAGGGGTCATTACGGACCAGTTGGATGCCGTACTCGTTGAATGGCGGGTCGCGCCAGGGCGCCAGAATCACCGCTCCGAGCACCGCCTGCTGGTTGGCCGCGTGGAGAGTGACGCTGTCGAACTCCTCGATCGTCATACCGAGGAAGGGCTCAAGCTGCTCCAGGGCGAAATCGAAATGGAACTCGTACCGCCCCGAATCCTGGAAGTACACCACGTTTGGGTCAAACCCTTCCTTCGTGATGATAGTGAACTTGACAAAAGGCGGGAAGCTCCAGCTTTGGAACGGCTCATCGGGAAAGCTGATCCGCCCCTTCCACGACGGCCCCGGCTCCTCATCGTGGGCCCAAGCCGATACCGAAACGAGCGACACTGCCACCAGCAGGAAAAAGACCGTCCGACTCATAATCATCACACCTCCCGCCCGCAGAATGAGCCCTGACTGCGACTTACCCGTAACTACCGTTCGGCACCGGACTTAATTATAACAAAGAGACGCCATACAATCAATATCGGCGAAACACCTCGTGAAGTGAAGGACATCAGATCGCACGCGCATACAAGAAGGGCTGTGGGTGCCACCCCCACAGCCCCTGGCTCACTGATTGGAACCGTCTGATTGATGTTCACGGTTCGGCGTTCAACTGGACAACCATCGCGTCATTGTGGGATAATGGTAATGTCATCGGTACCGGTAATGGGGTTGCCGGCATACGTCGTCCCTACGACGGTGGCGTGGCCATCCTGCAACTGAGTCGGGTCAAGGTTCTCCGTCTCCACCTGCAAGACGAGGTCGAGTAGCCCGTCGGCATTGACGTCCTCGTTGCTCGCCATGAGTCTGCTACCCTTGCCTCGCACAGCCACTCCGGCCCCGGCCAGACTCACCGTGGCGGGGTCCACGCTCGTGGCGTCAAAGTCTGCCTCGGAGAGGATCGCGATTGGCACCACACCATTCGAGCCGAGATTGATGCTGTTCGGATAGCTGCCTGGCTTGATGTCGATCTGGACATTCCTCGGGCTGACGGTCACAAACACCGTCGCTGTGGAGGTCCCGCCGTTGCCGTCACTGATCGTGTACGGGAATTGGTCCAGCCCGGTGAACCCTGCGTCAGGCATGTACGTCACAGTATTGTCCGTGTTGATTGTCGCACTGCCGTTGGTCGCTGCTCCGACGCTGGTAACGCTTAGCGGATCGCCGTCACCATCATGATCGTTGTCAAGCACGGCGGTCGTCGCGGCCACGCCGGCCTCGGTCTGGGTCGCATCATCCGCCGCCACCGGCGGCGCATTATCCGGGAAGGCCACCAGAGGGCCGGTATGGGCGAAGTAGTGTGCAAAGACCGTTCCGGGTCCATAGTAGTCACCGTCTGTCACGGCATCTATGTACACCGCTCCAGCACCAGCCTGCTGCCTGTGCTTGATCATTACGCGGTTGATGGGCTGTGTCCAGCCATTGTACCATCCGAACGGCCCAAAGATGCCGGTTGCTGACCACAAGTCCTGTGGTAAACCGACAGCGGTGTCCCCGTTGTAGAACTGAACTGAGAAATTCGTGCTGTCTGGCGAGGCTCGAAAATGGATCCACACATACTTCGGCTGAGTGAAGGACTCCGGGAACTCCACCGTAATCGACCAATCCATTTCGATTCCGTCCCCCGCTTTCAAGTACTTGTCATCTTGCGACGCGGCCAGCGCCTCATCATACGTTGTTCCTGCGGCAACTCCCACAACCGCTAAGAGCACCCCCAATCCCACTTTCCACATCCTAATTTTCATTTTTGTCTCCTCCCCGACTGCTCGTCGTTCGTAGATGCTTGGAATCAGGCCGGGACACACGTCCGCATCAGCCTCCAACCAATTACCTCGACACAGACGCACTGCGTCTATGGTCCCCTTGGGCGTACGACAAAGCGCTTTATGCGCCACATGACACCTCTCCTCGAGCCGTCCACCGACTGCGCCTCCTGCCCCAGTCCCACCGTCGCGTTTAGAATGTCACTATACGTCCGGTGAAGTATTCTGTCAAGCGCTATTGGCCATTGCCCGATAATTTCTTCAGTCGATATAGAGAAAATCCGGTCTCTGCGCCAGCGTCCCGATGTCACTGTCGCCCGCGCCGGCCGGGCCTCTTGGAAATGGCTGTGCATAAGTAGATTGTCCTGCGGCTTTTAGGAAAATAGCCGTACGACGCGACCTTGCCAGGGAATGCTCCGACAGCTACGATGGGACGCGATGTATCGAAGCGCGCGAGCGCGGACATTCTCGGGTGAACATGGGAGTTGAGTATGGGGATTTTTCGAGCGCCGGAGAATCCGCTGATCCGGCCGGAGGATATTGAGCCGTCCCGGCGGGATTTCGAAGTCATCGGCGTCTTCAATGCGGGCGTCGCCCGGTACCGCGACGATGTGATCCTCCTGCTGCGGGTCGCCGAGCGGCCGATCGGCGGCGGCAGGGATGCCGTCCTGTGCCCCATCTACGATATCGATACCGATGAGATTGTCCTCAAGCCGTTCGCGCGCGACGATCCACGCAATGATTTCTCCGACCCCCGGCTGGTCGTGGTGAGGGCGTGTCGCGAGTATCCTGCCCGCGATTCGAGGGCGGGACGGGGTCCCCAACGCGACGTTCTGCGTTGGGGAGCCCCACGCCCTCGACACGATCGCCCGTGGACGTCTCCAGCCCCAGGCGAACAAGGCCGGGACGGCCCTACCGGGGGGGAACGAGGGCAAGATGCCCTCGCCACGGTGGAGACGTACCTGACGTCGATCTCGCATTTACGGCCGGCCCGCAGCCGCGACGGCATTCACTTCCAGATTGCCGATGTCCCGACGATTCGCGCGGCAGACAGGTACGAGACCTTCGGTATCGAGGACCCTCGTATCACCTGTATCGATGGTACGTTTTATATCGCTTATGTCGGCGTTGCGCCGCTCGGCGTGACCACGTGCCTGGCCGCCACGCGGGATTTCGAATCCTTCGAGCGCCGCGGCGTCATCTTCCACCCCGACAACAAGGACGTGGCCATTTTCCCCGAGAGAATCGGCGGCCGGCACTACGCTCTGCACCGTCCGCACTCGTCGCTGTTCCTGCGCAACGACATCTGGCTCGCTGAATCGCCCGACCTGATGTGCTGGGGTCGCCACCGGCACCTGCTGGGCTCGCGGGAGGGCCGGTGGGACGAGAACCGCATCGGGGCCAGCGCCGTACCTTTCCGTATCGAGGAGGGCTGGCTGGAGATTTACCACGGGGCGGACCGCGACAATCGCTACTGCATGGGGGCCGTCCTGCTCGATGGTGAACAGCCCTGGCAGGTCCTGGCCCGCTCCGAGCGTCCCCTCTTCGAGCCGCAGACGGAATATGAGCGCGGCGGCTTCTTCGGCAACGTCGTCTTCAGTTGCGGACTGCTCTTCGAGGACGAGAGACTGAAGGTCTACTACGGCGCGGCCGACACCACGATCTGCTACGCCGAGATTCCCCTGGCGGACGTCTATAAGAACCTGGGCCTCTGACCCCTCTCACATGGCCAGTCGAAAACACCCGTCCTGCGTGAAGAATAGTGCATGGTCGTGCGTCCATTCAGGAGACAGACGCGATGTGTACATCCGTCGGTTTTCTCGATAGGATACAAGGAGCCTGACGCTACTGGTGCCACGTTTTGAGAGGATGGAGGCCGATGTTTATCATCCTGCCATGGAGAGTCGATGTGCCGCGGGACCGATGGCCGGTGATGAATTGGCTCATCATCGCCGTCACGATTGCGGTCTTCGTGCTCCAGATCGCCGACCGCGTCCAACAGGAAAGTCGCCGGGTCCGGCCTGTCCCTGACGGTCGGCGGTACGACCGTGGGCCCGCCGCTCCGCCAAGCCGGTCCGTCAAGCCGGCCCCCCAGGAACCGCAGGAGATCCCGGATATCACCAGTGAATTGAAACTGCGCGGCTGGAGCCTCAAGGGGTTGTTCGGCTACATGTGGCTGCACGGCGGGCTGCCCCACCTTCTCGGCAACATGCTGTTCCTGTGGATTTTCGGCAACGCCGTCTGCGCCAAACTGGGCAACCTGAAATACCTTCCTCTGTACGTGGTCTTTGGAATCGCGGCGGGGGTGGCCCACTTGCTGGGGGATTCCGATCCCGCCCTCGGGGCCAGCGGCGCGATCAACGGCGTCGTCGGCATGTACCTCGTGCTGTTCTACGAGAATGAGATCACGTGCCTGTTCGCGTTTTGGTTCATCTTTCCCTACCTGCGCTGGTTCGAGGTGAGCAGCATTTGGATGATTCTTTTCTGGCTGTTCTGGGACATCATCGGCGCCCTGGCCGGCGGCTCGGATGTTGCCTACTATGCCCATCTCGGCGGCTTCACGGCCGGGTTTGGGATCGCCTTGCTGATGTGCAAGGTGGGCTGGATCAA
>CAYFUB010000585.1:0-3206 GCA_964346195.1 uncultured Pirellulales bacterium | reverse complement strand
TTCGATAAGGGCCTCCCTCGTCTCGACATCGATGATCCCCAGTTCTTCAGCTTCGCGCACCAATGCGGCATAGCCCTTCTCCCGTAGCGTCTGCCTCGCCCACTGCTCGCCACGGGTTCTCGCCTCGTCCAGGAGGCGACGGAAGCGCTCCAGGCTCTCGACATCCAGTTGCTCCGAGGCGCGGGAGACCTCGCTGGCCGGCAGGCCGTAGTGCTGGCGCAAGGTGGCCGACATCCGGGCCGCGTCGTAGACGAGGCGGTCGGAGACGTCAGGTTTGCGGTGGTAGCAGACGATCAACAGAGTGGTGCTCGGTTTGACGTAGGTGTAGGTCTCGCCGCCGGTCTCGTAGCTGTTGGCCTGCAGGAAGCCCTGATTGCCGTACAGGTACAGGTTCCCGTACGTGTGGGTCTGGCGCGGCGTCGTCTGGCGGAAGACCTCCTGGGCGTCCCGGCCGTCCGTGACGACGAACCAGCGGAAGCCGTGCTCCAAAGCGACCTCGGCCGCCCGGAGCAGGGCGTAGTCGGCGACGCGCTGGGCTCCGATGTACGCGTTGCCGTTGAAGGTGACACGAAAGACGTTGTCGCCGAGATGCAAGCTGCTGTACCCGCCCGTGAAGCCCTGGGGGCGGTAGCCGGGGGCGCAGCCGGCCGCAGCCAGCAATAGTCCGGCCAATCCCAGCAAAATTCCGGTCTCTCTCATCTTCCCGCTCCTTTCGGCTGGGAACCCATGTGCGGAATTCGGCCTCTTTCCAGTTCGGCCAGCAGCCGCGCCCGCCGCTCCGGGGGCAGACTGTCGATGTACTCGGCGATGGTCTGGAGGCCGGCCCGCCTTCGTCGAGGACCGACCGGGCCACTACCTGTGCCGTCGCTGCCTGTGCGCGCGCGAGGGACGGGAATATCGACCGGACGAGGCGGAACTGCGCCAGCCGCAGATGCCTACGACTTCACGGTTTCCAGGACCGTGACGATCTCCGAAAAACCGCCGACCCAATAGCACCAGGTCCGTTCGCAGAGTTTCGGATAGAGACTGGCGAGTCGCGAAAGTACCGGGTTCAGCACGAAATCGACGAGAAACCCCTTATGGAATCGTTCCCGCGTCCAAGTCAGGGTTTCACTGATGATCCGGAATTCGCAGTCCCCGTAGCGGTCGTGAACCCCCGCACAGAAGTACCGGGCCCAGCACGTCGCAAAGGCGCGCAGATGCGTGGGATCGCACCATGCGGACCGGCCCGAATAGTGCGGGACCCTCACGGTCAACCGACCGCCCGGCCTCAGTATGCGGTAGACTTCGTTCATAAACCCCACCACGTCCGGCAGATGCTCCAAGATATGACTGGCATTGACCAGATCGAAACTGGAGTCCTCAAACGGGTACGGGAATTCCGTCAGGTCGTGGAGGACTGTAGGTCGCGTCTCGGGCCGGCAGTCGAGGGTCAGTACCTTTTCCCCGGCTCGGCCCCGGTACGGGAAAATCCCGCTGCCACAGTCAAGAACTACCAGACGCTGACCGGCTGCGCAAGAAACGGCGGACATGGTTGCCACTCCAACCACATTATGTCTCCCCTTCCCTCCCTGAACTTTTCGCACTTCCTTGTTTGTATTTTGTAGTATACCCGAAACCGGCCGGTTTGTCAAGGACTGTCTTCCAGCCGGACCTCCACGGTCGCCGGTGCCTGTGAAGATTTTGGGGCACCGAGAGGATCACGTGGCAGCGGCAGGGGTTCCCAAGCGGAGCCTGCGGAGCTTGCCGCTGCCACCCGTCGCTTTCTATTCTGACAGGGCCGGTCTGAGGACGCCGCACGGCTGCCAGTTTACTCCCACAGACACGATGGTCGCGCGGGTCGATCCTCGACCGGCGCATCAAAAAAGCCGGACCACGCCAGGTGGCCCGGCTGCATCGTTCGGGGAGTGCGACCGGATTACCTCAGGACGAACGCATATTCATAGGTCTCGTTCTTGTCGAGGTCCGGCTTGCGGCAGCGAAGCACGAAGCCGTCGCCCGTCAGTTGGTATTCGAAGTCCTCTCCACTGAAGGCGTCCTTGGGCAGTCCTTCGGGCAACGTCTCCGGCAGCCGACCCGATTTCCCCCGTGCCAGGCAAATTTCAACGCCGGCCTTGACCGCGTTGGCCTGGGTTTCGGCCTTGATCTTGAGAGTATATACCCTGCTTATCGCCGGCATGAACGCCCCGACCGCCGCCGACGCCGGGTCGTTCGCGTCGAAATCGGTCGCCGCCTTCTTCAGCCGCGCATGGGCCTGCTCGTAGGGCAGGGACATACCGAGGGTCTTCAGCGCCGCCGTGGCACGCTGTGCATATACCTGTTTCGCCTGCGCCAGAATCTCCTCGTTCGCGGCCGCCACAATTTCCTTCATTTTCTTCTCGTCCGTGTCCGCCAGGACCCTCGCCAGCGTATCGATCTTCTCCATCCGGACCAGGTCCAGCACGACCTCCATCTCGATCTCCATCGGTCTGGCGAGAGAAGGCTCCTTCCCTGGCTCGGTTGCCAGCTCGCTTTCGAGCCACTGCAGAAGCTCGACATCACCGGCCGCCTGCCCTATCACGTCCTGCATGCAGTTGTACCCTAACGTGCGCACGGCGAGAGAGACCAGATACGAGACAAGAATGTCGTCGCCGATGTGACGGCCGAGTGCCTCGGTTATCAGACACCGCTCCAGGGCGCCCCCGTAGTCCCCGTCGGCCGCACGGGCGCGGGCATCGGCCACCAGGACAAAGGCCAGGAACCGCCCCTGCGACAATTGTGGCACCAGAACCTCAAACCCTTGTGAGAACCTGAGACCCCAGTGGCACACCGGCACCTCGGCGGCCGCTTCGGCAAACCCGATCGCGCCGTGACATTCCTCAATGTATTCCCGCACCGTGTCATCCGGGGCCACTTCCCCCTTGGCCACGCTACTGATCAACTTCCTCGCGTCGTCGTCCAGTTCGGCAAGCGTCAGAAATGCCTGGTAGTACAACAGGGCGGCGTTGTCGGGGTCGGGCGGCAGGGCCCGGGCCCGAGGCGCCAGCAACGACGCCATCACGATGAACAGGATGACTCCCGCCGCCTTCTTACTTGTGTTCGTTCGCATATTCGTATCCTTTCGCTTTCCTAACTCGCTTTCTTAACCTTCCAGATCACTGAGAACCTGCACAGCCGAGAACCCATTGGGCCGCGGTCCCAACTTGTTCAGCGCTGCGTCAAGCTGT
>CAYFUB010000584.1:0-7409 GCA_964346195.1 uncultured Pirellulales bacterium | reverse complement strand
CGGAGAGAGACGCGGGTGAGGCTGAGGATGTAGTTCACCAGGACGAACGGAGAAAGTGGGCCGAGACGGCTCAACAGGACGATCTTGAAGCCGTGCTTGCCGACCGCGTGATCGAGGGCCGTGAATCTGCGGCTGCGGGCGATCCAGCCGGCCACCCAGTTGCGGGCGATGGTCCTGCCGACCAGAAACGACACGCAGGCCCCGACCGTGCCACCGACGAGCGCCGTGACGCTGCCGACAAACAAGTCGAACAGAAAGCCCGCGGCCAGCGTGGGAATCGACGCGGGGATGAGGAACACGCACGACACGATGTAAAGCCCGCCCAGTGCCACGGGCCCCCAGAGGCCCAGGTCGCCGACGCGCTCGAGCAGACGCACCAGCCAGGGGACGACCGGGAGGAGCAACGCCACGACCGTCATAACCGGACGGTAGACGCGGAAACCGCGTTTTTCAGCACAAAACCCCTGTTTCTTGGGCGCATCCCAAAACGGGTAATCGCGTCTATTTTTGTCTTGACATCAGCGTGCAAATCATATAATATCTGTCAATTGCAGAGAGAACATGAATTCGTGAGATCGGGAAACGGATCATCGTGAGCGGACGCGAAGGACAGCATTACCAAGCAGGGCATGGTGACGACAAATCCGCCGCCAGACCAGGCCCGACGATGGTCGTTTGGCCCGATGGCGGGCTTGGTTTTCTGCTCGTGGCCCTCATGGTCACGGCCAGCTCTGCATATGCCTCGAACGCATCGCAGGACACGATAGCTGTTTTTCAGGCGGTCGTTGAGGCAGTTAAGGCCGTGGAGCACCCATTAACTGGAAAAGGCTCGGCCTTGGTGCAGATAAACAGGCCTGCCAGTGTCCTTCAGCGCCCACCAACAGGAGAAGACGCGGCGGCGCGCCAGATCGACCTCCACTCGAGGCACTTGAGTAGTGCGAAAACGGACTTCGTATTCAAGGGTCTTCTCTCTCGGTCAACCAGACGCAACATGGCAGAGGATGGTCGCGCACAGCCTCTGGTAACGTGGGTGGTGGGAGATAGATGCGCCATCACCTACAATAGCTCCGGCACAGGATGGGCGATTGTTCGACGAGAGCCGGAATTGCCGTTCTATCGCCAGATCGGCTATGATTTCAATCCTCGCACATTTATGCGCCATGAAACGACACCCCTGGCCGAGCTACTCGAAAGAGTGTTGAAGGGACCTGCCACCCTATCGACAAGGATGGATGCGGACGGGATATTGCACCTCATAGCCGAGTACAGATCCCCCAAACAACACGAACATACGGTCATATCTGTTGATCCTGCGAAAGGCTACCGCTTGACAACCTATTTGTGCAGCATGGAGAGTCTTGACCAGCCTGGTCGCAGTTTTACCGAGTTCACAGAGATTCAGTGGGCTGACTATGGCCCGGCCTGCTACGTAAAAACGGTAAATCGGTCTGTGTACGGCGGGATCCATTCGTGGGAAGACAAACCCTCATTATCGACCAGCGATCTCCTGAAAAGTATCGACGTTTCGGTCTCCGAATTCCAGCCGAATATAGAGATTGATGATGCGGAGTTCACCTTGCAGGGATTGCGCCTTCCCCAGGGAACCGAGGTGATAGATGAAATCTCGGGCGTCACCTACAGGATTGGTGGTGGTGACCTGTAAACCGATGTGCTTGAGAAGCCTTTGGCGCAGGCCCACTTCGTCCACAAAATAGGCAATCAACGGCCTGGTCAAGATGCGAATGCCGACGGGCAGGCCTCTTCCATGGAACGCACGGAAGAGAGTGCAGCGAAAACAGCCGGCGCTCGGAAAGTGGGCCTGATAATTCCGGTCGCCCTGATTGTGCTTGGCGGAGTCATATTGGTTCTTATCTCAAGGCACAGGGCCTCGTTTGTTCGAAAGGTCAGATGAAATGGGCAACCGTGAGGCGCCGTGGATAGCCCGATTCACAGTATGCATCCTTTTGGGTGTGACGCCGGCGGTGGACCCGTGCCAGTGCAACCCGCGCCAGGAAAGGAAGCCCGAGTCAGTCGGCAATAATCCTCTTGGCTTTGATACAACGACGATGTGCGGGCCCAACTGTCTTTGGCAGATTGCTCGTGCTTATGGCAGCCCCTGTTCGTTGGATGCGATCAGGAGCATGGCACAAACGGACATCCAGAGCGGTACGACCATGATGGGCATGATCGAAGCAGCGCGCGGAATCGGCTTGCAGGCCGCCGGTGTCAAGACAAACATACGCGCCTTGGCTCAAGACCCGCGTGTCGCGATAATGCTGCTGAATCTCGGCGAGAATGGCCACTATGTCATCTTGGACAGGATGCAAGGCGGTAACGTTTACTTGTTGGATGGTGGGACGTTTCGCGAACTCTCTATTCATCAGTTAGAATCGGTCTGGGATGGCCATGCGGTTCTCATAGGGCGTTGCGCGAATCATGATCCAAATAGATTCCGAACATATTCCGGGGTGGCCCTGCAAGGAGTGGGTTGGCTCTTGCTCTTTGGATTGGGTACGTTAGGTCTGTGCTGCGTGTGGTTCCGTATGTCACGGTGGCGACCCTCACAGAGTTAATCCGAGCGTGGAGAAGGCGAGGGACGCACTACGGTTTTTCCGAGACAGGTTCGGTAATGATAGGAGCACCCGCTCGTGGCGTCGAGGACCTCTGTCCCTGGCGGGAATCTGAAATCGAAGTCCTCTTACGTCAAACCGTGGTTGATTCTGAGCCTGCCTTGCGATGCCGTGAGGCTGCGTCGCAGGACAGGGGTATTCCAGATTTCGCTCGGCTCTGTGAATGCGCAGGCAGAACCATGATCCGTTATCCATCGCCCTACTGCCTTGTCTTCACTACTGGCAAGACTTGGTCGGCATACTGTCATCATCGCTTGCGGCGCTCGTCGACACAGCCTTCCGCAGCGCCCTATGGGCAAACCAGGCGAGGAACGCGGTGATAACGATGGTCACCACGAAACCGATCCAAAAGAACGCGCGAGGGGCCGACGTGATCGGGCTCTCCCCGTCGGCGTAGGTGCCGACCTCCGTCAGGGAGCGCAGGCCCGCGCCGAAGTACACGAACAAGATCGTGCCTGGTGCCACGCCGATCAGGGTGCCCAGCGCGTATTCGCGGAGAGAGACGCGGGTGAGGCTGAGGATGTAGTTCACCAGGACGAACGGAGAAAGTGGGCCGAGGCGGCTCAACAGGACGATCTTGAAGCCGTGCTTGCCGACCGCGTGATCAAGGGCTGTGAATCTGCGGCTGCGCGCGATCCAGCCGGCCACCCAGTTGCGGGCGATGGTCCTGCCGACCAGAAACGACACGCAGGCCCCGACCGTGCCACCGACGAGCGCCGTGACGCTGCCGACGGGCAAATCGAAGAGAAAGCCGGCCGCCAGCGTGGGAATCGACGCGGGGATGAGGAACACGCACGACACGATGTAAAGCCCGCCCAGCGCCACGGGTCCCCAGAGGCCCAGGTCGCCCACACGCTCGAGCAGACGCACCAGCCAGGGGACGACCGGGAGGAGCAATGCCACGACGATCAGGCCGGCAACAATTCCTGCAAGAATGACCTGCTTGACCTTCATGGTCATTGATTATATCGTTATGCTAATTGCAGGCATATTGGAGTATTGGCTCGATGAACCAGGTCGATCGCAACGCCAGACTGCCCCTCTACCATCAATTGTACGAGGTTCTGCACGAGAGGATTCTGCTGCGCCAGTGGAAGCCGGGCGACCGCCTGCCGACCGAGGCCGAGTTAATCGAATCGTACGGGGTCAGTCGTATCACCGTCCGAAAGGTGCTCGATATGCTCGTCAAGGAGGGCTTGATCTACCGCCAGGCGGGCCGGGGCACCTTCATCGCACATGCCACCCTGGAGCAAGGGCTGTCGCACATCATCAGCTTCACCGAGGACATGCAGCGCCGGGGCTTCACCGTGACTACGAGGGTACTGTCTTCCAGACTGATTCCCGCCCCGGACTACATTGCCGAGAAGCTTCACATCAGGGCCGGAGAGGAGTTGGCGCAACTCGAACGGCTGCGCCTGGCGGACGGCGAGCCCATGTGCATCGAGAACGCCCATTTCGTGCACAGGTACTGCCGAGGCATCCTGGAGCACGATTTCGCCGTGCACTCGCTGCGGGAGATCAAGATTCAGAAGTTCGGAATTCGTTGGATCCGCGCCCGGCAGACGATTCGGGCCATCGGCGCCACGGCGGAGATAGCGGACCTGCTGGGCATCAAGAAAAAGAGTCCTCTGTTGTTCTTCGAGCGGGTCTCCTTTTCGCAGAATAACATCCCGGTCGAATTCCTGCAGGCTTACTACCGGGCCGACCGTTACATCCTCTATAGTGAGCTGCAAGGGGGAACGGGGTAGAAGACGGGGACGGAGGACAGAAGACGGAGAACAGATGGCGGATGATGAACGTCAGCCAGACACGCTATGAAAGGACCCGTGTTATGAACGAGACAGGCAATGATCGAGGGACGGCTGTCTCCCGCAGAAAATTCATGCAGCAAGCTGCCGCGGCGGCGGCATTCACGGTGGTGCCCCGCCACGTCCTGGGCGGACGGGCCTATGCTGCTCCGAGCGGGAAGCTGAATATCGCCGGCATCGGCATCGGCGGTGTCGGCAAGTCCTTTCTGGAAGGCTGCGCGAGCGAGGAAACCGCACGCATTGCGTTTTTGTGCGACGTGGACCGTGAGTACGCCAAGCCGGTCTTCGAGAAGTATCCTCAGGCCAAACGCTATCGCGACTATCGCGAGATGCTCGATAAGGAAAACGACAACATCGACGCTGTGCTCGTCGCGACGCCCGACCATACGCACGCCTGTGTCTCAATGGAGGCGGTTCGCAGGGGCAAGCACGTGCTGTGCGTCAAGCCGCTGACGCGGACCATCCACGAGGCCCGCACGCTCACCGAGGCCGCCCGCCGAGCAGGGATCGCAACGCAGGTGACGGCGTCCTCTTCGACAAGCGAAAGTGCGGCCGCCCTGTGTGAGATGATCTGGGATGGCGCCATCGGCGACGTTCGCGAGGTACACTGCTGGTCGAACCGGCCCTTGTGGCCGCAGGGCATGGCCCGCCCGGAAAGCTCGGACCCGGTGCCGGCCCATCTGGACTGGGACCTGTGGCTGGGTCCGGCTCCGACACGACCCTTCAAGGACAAGTGGGGCCGGGACCATCTGGTCATGCAGCAGGCCAAGCACAAGTACCCATTCGATGCCGTGTACCACCCCTGGAACTTCCGCGGCTGGTGGGATTTCGGCACGGGCGCTCTCGGCGACATGGGTTGTCACCATCTGAACACGCTGTTTCGCGCGCTAAAGCTCGGGCAACCGACGAGCGTCTGGGCCAGCTCGACGAAAGCCATGCCCGAGGCGACGCCGCTGGCCTCGACGGTCGCGTGGGAGTTCCCCGCGCGCGAAGGCATGCCGCCCGTGACGGTCTGCTGGTATGACGGCGGGATCAAGCCGCCGCGACCGAGCGAGCTGGAGGACGCCCGGCCCTGGCCGGACGAGGGCAACCTGTACGTGGGCGACAAAGGCAAGATTCTGGGCGACACCAACGGCGGCCGGCTTATCCCGGAATCTCGGATGCAGAACTACAACCTCCCGCCCAAGACGCTGCCCCGGTCGAGATTCCGCAACATCGCGACCGGCGAATGGGTCCGGGCCTGTCAAGGCGGCGAGCGGGCAAGCTGCAACTTCGACGTCGGCGGCCTGCTGGCCGAGGTCGTCCTGCTCGGCAACATCGCCATCCGCCGGGGCAAGAAGCTTTACTGGGACGCCGCCAACCTGAGATTCACCAACGACGAAGAAGCCAACAAATACATCCAGGAGTCCTACCGAGACGGCTGGCGGCTGTGATTGGTTATTGATGATTGATAATTGGTTATTCTGCCCGGGTGGCATCGTCAAGGCCAAAGGCCTTGGCGATGGTTTTGGTTTTCATCGACCAATAAGGAGGCTCATCATGATCGGCAAATCATCATGTAGGGACAGGTCGACGGGTGGCAGCAGCAAGCGCATGCTTGCCGATGGCTCGTGGCTACACCTCCACACCATCGGCAAGCTCCGAAGACCCCGCTTGCCGCTGCCACCCGGATTCACCAAATTAGAGTGGTCGGCGTAGTAGGGTGTGTACTACGCACCATCTTTTGTTACAAGCGCCGATCGAACGGTGCGTGATACGCACCCTACCAGTTTTCAACATCAGGTAAGGAGGTTTGTTATGTTTGGTAAATCGTCACGCAGGGACAAGCCGGGGTACGCACGCCTGGACGTGCGAACATTCGCGGTCGTGCTCGCAGGGGCGGCCGTCTTTTGCACGCCGGCGTCTGGCGCAGTGACGTGGATTCACAAGAGCAGCACGACGGGCGACCTGCCCGCGCCGAATGCCGGCTCGCAGCAGACCTGCTGCGTGGTCTTCGACATCGACAAGGACGGCGTCGATGACTTCGTGGTCGGGGAGCGGACGAAGACGCCCTCGGTCGTCTGGTACAAGTACAACGGCACAGGCTGGAACAAGTACGTCATTGACGATACCCCCCTCAAGCCGGAGGCCGGTGGCGATGCGTATGACATTGACAAGGATGGGGACATGGATCTCGTCCTCGGCCAGGACGCCAGCGGCAACGCCGTCTGGTGGTGGGAGAACCCCTGTCCGGATTTCGGCAAACCCTGGACCCGGCGGCTCATCAAGGACTCCGGTGGCAGGAAACATCACGATCAGAGCTTCGGCGACTACGACGGCGACGGTAAGGTCGAGTTCGTCACGTGGAATCAGGGCGACAAGAAGCTGCTGTTCTACAATATCCCGGGCGACCCGAAGACGGCGGGGCCGTGGATGCCATCCCCGATCTATCAGTGGTCGTCCGGCCGCGAGCGCGAGGGCTTCCCCTCGATTCCCGTCGATATCGACCTCGACGGCAGGCTCGACATCGTGGGCGGCGGCCGGTGGTTCAACAAGTACGGGGATGGCGGTAAGTTCCGGGAACATCCCATCGATGAGGAGATGACGTTCACGCAATGTGCCGCCGGACAACTCGTCAAAGGCGGCCGGCCCGAGGTCGTATTCTCGCCCGGCGACATGGACGGCGATGCCAAATGGTACCAGTGGGACGGCGAAAAGTGGGTGGCGCATACCCTGCGGCCCGTCCTGCACGGGCATACTTGCGAGATTCGGGACGTCGATCAGGATGGCAATCTGGATATCATGATCGGCGAGATGGGCGACCCCGGGGCCGGGGATGAGGCGAACATCTATATCTGGTACGGCGACGGCGCGGGCGGCTTCGAGGAGACCATCGCCTGGCACGGCCAGGGCATCCACGAAGGCAAGTTCGGCGACTTCGACGGCGACGGGGACCTGGACATCCTGCTCAAGCCCTACCACCACAACGCCC
>CAYFUB010000583.1:0-5052 GCA_964346195.1 uncultured Pirellulales bacterium | reverse complement strand
GAGACTATCTCAAAACGACACTCTGACTTGTCATGGTGAGCGAAGCGAAGGGGTCCCCAAACGCGAAGTAGTGCGTTTGGGGGGCCCCGAACCATCTGGCCATCGGATGAGGGGTTTCGCAAATGCGCAGCCCAGATTCTTCGCTTCGCTCAGAATGACATCACCGTTTTGAGATAGTCTCTTAGGAAGAATTCTTGCGCGGTGAGCTCTGTCATCCTGAGGCGAAGCCGAACGATCTGGCCCCTGAAAGAGAGGGTTCTCTCGCTCGCAGCCCAGATCGCTGGGGCCCCCAAACGCAATCATTCGCGTTTGGGGAACCCCTTCACTCGGCTGCGCTCCGTTCACGGGCTCTTCTCCACAAGCTCTCCTTCGTTCCACTTGCCTACCGGCAGGATGCGCTCGGCCGATTCGTTCGCATCCTCCTGAACGATCAGCAGCCCGCGGACGCGCGGGCGTTCGGCACAGTAATCCCTGACCTCCGCCGGGGTCATCACCATGAAGGCGGTCGAGAGCGCGTCGGCGCGGGCCGCATCGGGAGCGACCGACCAGGTCGCGATCTTGCGGGCCGCCGGCTCCCCCGTGCGCGGGTCGATGATGTGCCGGCCCTTTTCTAGGCCCGAGCCGCTGACGGCAACGTGCTGCAACTGAAGCCGCCCGAGCGTGCGATTGCGGTTGTTCGGGTGGCTCAGCGTCACGGGCCAGCCCTTCATCCCCTGCGGCGCGTCGAGGGCCAGGACCGAGCTGAACCCGCCATGAATCAGCGCCCGCTCGATGCTCCATTCGCGCAGCATCTCGGCCATGCGGTCCACGCCGTACCCTTTGCCCACGCCGCCCAGGTCAACGCGAACGGGGCTTTTCATCAATGCCACCGCGTGGGTCGGCTCGTCGAACAGGATCAGGTCCATGCCGCTGTGCTCCCGGGCATATTGCAGCTCTTCAAGTGGCGGGGTGCGCGGCTTCTTCTCTTTGTCCCGCCAGCAGTCCACGAGGAATCCCACCGTGACATCGAACGCCCCGTTCGTCTGGGCGTGAATCTCGGCGCTGATCCTCAGACACTCGAAAGTGTCCAGACTCAACGGCAGAGGTTGAAGGGCGGGCAAATTGTTGATCCGCGCCACGTCACTGGTTTCAAGATATCGACTTAGCTCCGCTTCGATGCGATCGACCTCGTCGAAAGCGGCCCGCGCGGCCTGCTGCGCGTAGGTCTTGTCTTCCGACTGGATGATGACCTCGAACGTGGTCGCCATCGCCTGGTGCGAGAAGCGATGGACGTTGGCCACGGCCGCCCAGTCACTGCTGACGTACGTTGTTTCCGGTGGTGGGGGTTTCTCCGCCACGTTTTCCCTCCAACAATTCGTTCGCGTCCGACTGCCGGGCTGCGTGCTCGTCCCAGAGGTCTTTGCGGACGAAGCCCAGCAGCTTCACCTGCGGCCGAGCCCACACGTAGTACGGCGCATCGAACAGGTACAGGTACATCTGCCACTTCTCCCGGGGCGTGTCCACGTAGAGCCGCTGAGTCAGGGCCCCTTCCAGCTTGTCCGAGATGAGGATCAGCGGCCCGACCTGCTCCGGAACATCGGACCTCCATTCCACCTTGAGCGCGCGCAGATACCACGGCAGCGGCCAATAGTCATCGCCTGGAACGGCGACCTGAATGGGTACATGCTCCGAGAGCCCCAGGCCGCCCAGGCCGGCGTACTCCTTGACCTTCTCGACCGCGGTGAAGATCTCCTCCGTCGGATGTGCGTACACATACGGATTACGGCTGTCGGCGTGGTAGACGAAGTTCGCCCGGTACGTTTGAAAAGCCAGGTGCCCCGCCGCGACCATCAGCAGCACGAGCACAGCAATGCGCCCGGCGGGCCTTCGCGCCCACGCCAGGAGCGCTACAGCGCCGACCCCGGCCAGAAGAATCATGCCGTGCAGGAAGCTCAACAAACACCAGGGCGTCTTATACGGGATCGCAGAGTACACGACGGTCATGGTCACCGTGTAGAACGCGATGAATCGCACGAGCTTGGGGTCCATCAGACCGACGCGCGTGCCCTTCACCGCCGATACAACGCCGGCAAGGGCCAGCAGGACGATCCAGCCTTCCGTCCAGATCGGCCCGTGTCCGTACCGTGCGACCAGGAGGGTGCGAAGATAATAATACCACGGGTAAACATGCCGGGTATTCTCGCCCCCGGCGCGACCCAGATAGTTTGCATACGTCACATACGAGTCGAGAATGCCGCGCGGATGAGTGAGGAAGGAGGAGTAGAACAGGGCCGAGACAATTATCGCCGCCGCCAGGCCGAGAGCGACGTGGAGTGGTCTGACACCCGCCAGAGACTCTTGGGCCTGCCGGGTGGCAGCGTCAAGGCCGAAGGCCTTGGCGATGGTTCTCTCTGTATCTGGACAGAGCCATCGCCAAGCTGCGCTTGACGCTGCCACCCGGCTGCGCTGCACTAGAAAAACCAACACGAGAGCCAGGCCCATGGCCGCGAAGGCGATGATGGCCGTCTCCTTGGTCGCGTGCATCAGGCCGGCGAATACGCCGGTCAAGATTGCCCAGGGCAGGCGCCTGCTGCGGACATAGCGATAACCGCACGCGATAGCGCCGAAGGTGAAGCAGACGAGCAGCATCTCCTGGATGTAGTACCGGCTGTAGAAGACCATCGCCGGCGAGAGGGCCACCAGCATGGCGGCCACAACCGCCGCGAGCCCGAGACCCTCGGCGGTCAATACGGTCAGCGCGACAAGACCGACGCCGAAGAGAACCGGCACGATGCGCAGCGTGACCTCGGTGATCTCGGTATACTTGTTCGCCGAGCTGAGCCAGGCGGGGATCAGCGTGAAGTAGTTGAGCGTGGGACCGTGGTACTGGTCGGGATTGTACTCGTAGGCGCCGTTTTCGAGGAGGGTGCCGAACTTGTCGGCGTGAACGGCCTCATCGGTGTGCATCGGCCGCATGCCCAGCCGTGGCGCTCGGACCGCCAACGCTCCGAGCGCCGCGACCAGAATCAGATATCGAATTAGCTTGAGCCTCTCGTCGGGGTTCCCCAAACGAAATCCAATGCGTTTGCAGGCCCCTTCAACAGAGGTCCCACCGAGCCGTCTCATACGGATTCTGGTTGGCTCACCGGCACTGTCTGTCATCCTGAACGAAGCGCAGCGAAATGAAGGATCCGGGCTGCGCATTTGAGGAACCTCCCATTCGCCGGCCAGATCCTTCGCTGACGCTCAGGATGACAAAGCGACACGGCCTGAAGACTATCTCCAATCCATCTCATTCCACCGGCTTGCCGTAAACATCAACCTCGATGTAGTGGTTCAGGTCGTTGCTGGTGTTGCCGTTGCTGTACAGACGGACGTAGCGGGCCTTCGAGCTGCCCTGCGAGAGCAGATCGATCAACTTGCCCTCGGAAGTCTCGACATAATGCATGTCCTTGCCGATGCCCAGGCCGGCGGAGTTGTTGCTGTCGTTGTTGAAGACCGTCTTGACGTCCGTGATGAAGTCCTTGTCATTGGAAAGCTGGACCACGACATCGGAATAGACCCGCGGCTGCTTGTGATAGTGCCACATCACGATGGCGTAGAGCTCGTACTGCTTCTCGAGGTCGATGGTGACATACTGCATCAAGGGTCCCAACTCGACGTAGCTGCCGTCGGCGGCCTCTTTGTCACCATCGGTAATCATCTCGATATCACCGATGATGGGCTCCTCGTCACTAGCCGAGACGGGCTTGCCCCTGGCGACGTTCGTGGTCCCGGCCGGGGCCAGGAACGGCGGTCGTGGCTTGCCCAGCGGCTTCTCCAGGTTCTCGACCTTCAGGTCCTGCGGCGTGCCCACAAACATCGGCTTGGGCAGCTCGATCTCGACGGGTTCGTAGCCGGCCGGCACAGCGGGCTGCGGCGACGCATCGGCGGGAGCCGCAGCGGAATCGGCCGGCGGCGGGGTCTGCGACTGCGCGGCCGAAGTCATGGCGACAGGCGTGACGTCGGCCGGCGGCTGGGGCTCTTTCACGTTCTCCGTCGGGGCTGGCGTCTTTTGCTCCTGAGGCGTCGCGGGCGGGGTCTGGTCCGTCGATTTCTTGCAGGAGCCACCCAGACACAATGCCACGGCCAGAACCGCCAGGAGGACTCCCTTCGCCATCGCATCCACTCTCTTACTCATCTCATTAACCTCATCACACCAAACCCAGTAACTTGACTCAACCTCGACTGTCTCAGCTTCGAAACAGCACCGGTCCCATAGGCCGAAACAGGCATACTACCGGCCCTCTGGTCCCCTGTCAAGTTGCGCCGCCGGCGATCTCGTTACACATTTTCCTGGTGCGCGACCGCATTTTGTGGCCTTTGGACAGCCTGGCCCTAGAAAAGCAGGGATTCGACCTGAGCCGAATCCCTGCGTGTCAATCTGCTGTTCTCGGAATGTCGGGCTAACGACAGCCGAGGCCTCGTATCAGGCTTCCGGTTGCGGCGGCCCCTTCTCGTCGAGAACGTGTTCCGCCGCCTTCGCCTCCGGCGCCGCAGGCCCCGCACCCGGCTCACCGACCGGTTTCGGCGCGGGAGCCTCCAACGCCACCACCTCCGGCTGCAAGCCCGCTTTGACCAGCACCCAGTATAGCACAAAACCGATAATGAACGCGATCACCGGGGCTGGGGTAATGAAGCTGAAGCGTGCGCCCCCAACCAGATCGTTCGGGAGAATGGCAACGACGAAACCAACAGCCCAGGCAATGTACCCGGCCCAGTTGACGCCCTTCCTCGGACCAGACCATTTCATGCCGCTGAGGATGTAATCGGCAGCCATGGAGCCGCAGATCGGACCGAAGGAAGCACCGATGAGGCCGAAAACGCTGCCCAGGTTGAAGGCCCAGCCCTTGGCGGCAATGATGAGCGACACGATCGCTCCGATGATCACCATCACCGTCTTGTTCACTTTGGGGAACATCGTACCAATGCTATTGGCCGCGATGAAGGAGCTGAAGCACGCCGGGGCAAAGCTCGCGATGGCAAACAAGGCAAACATCAGCTTGGCGCCGGCCTGTTGCCCGATGATGACAT
>CAYFUB010000582.1:0-2600 GCA_964346195.1 uncultured Pirellulales bacterium | reverse complement strand
CGCGGAAGCGACCCAGGGCAATGCCGAATGTCCGAATTCCAGTTTGAGTTCCGACGACGTCGAAGTCCCCGTTTCCGCGGTTGACCAGCGTAGCCAGGTAGGCAGGCTGACCATACGTGCCCAGGACAAGGTCCAGCAGCGCAGGGCTCTGCGGCTTCTTGGCGACGCTGCCGGCCACGATCTCCGTGCCCTCGCCCTCGGCATCCGGTATGTCAATAACCTGGTGGGTCCACGACCCGCCGCTTTCCTTCCAGAGTACCTCAACCCTCGGCTCCCAATCCTCGCTGTCGGTAGAAGCCACAGCGATGTCCTGCTTGCCGTCGAGGTTCAGGTCGGCCACGACCAGGCCCTGGGGCCAAGTGGTGTCCAGCGTGATGGCTTGAGGCTGGCTAAACTGGCCGTTGCCGAGGTTGTAAAGGATGCTAACGTTGTTGGTGCTCCAGTGCGTGACGACCAGGTCGAGGTCACCGTCGAGCGTATGGTCGTTCGGGTCCGTACCCATGTCGCCGGTCTTGATGTCGTACGGGTCCTGCCCCAGCGAGAACACGCCGGTGCGGACCAGCGCGTTGCCGGGATGAGACCAGTCACCAGTGTTGCGGAAGACGCTGACGCTCTGCTTGGGACTCATGGCGTTGACGACCGCGACGTCCGGGTAGCCGTCGTCGCCAGTGCCTTCCAGGTCAACGAGTTCGGCGATGACCAGACCCAGCGGCCCGGCCCCCCTATTTGTCATCTCGCGGTGAGATCCAGGACTGGTAGAACGGTTGCGGGTGAGCCGGCTAGGACCGGGGCTCACCCGCGGGGTCGGCGGACGCAGGTCCATGACCACCCCCCCCAGCCACGCGACGGCCTCGGGGGACTGTCTCGACCTGCACCGTCGGCTGGAGTGCGACGGATGATAGCCAGAAGCCCTGCGAGGGCCGAAATAGGGGCTCCGCCGCTTCAGCCTCCGCCGACAGACCCATTCTACCACGGTCCGACAGGAGCCGCCGCGATGATCTTCGCCGCCATCGATTGGGCTGAACAGCGCCACTACCTGGTCATGCTCGACAGGCAGGGACAAATTCTCGAACGCGAGTGGGTCTCCCATCAGCAGCCGCAACTGACCCATCTCGATTGGTTGCTGACGCACGGACGGCAGCTCGACGACGTACATGTCGCCATCGAGCTGCACGACAGCCTCCTGCTCGACCGACTGTTGCGTCTGGGCGTGAAGGTCTACGGCATCAACCCCAAGTCAGCCGAACGGGCCCGCGACCGCTTTACCCCCGCCGGCCTGAAGGACGACGAACGCGATGCCTGGAGCCTGGCCGAGTTCTTGCGAACCAGCTACCGGCACTTGCGCCCCATTCGTCCCGACAGCCAAGCCACGCTTGCCCTGCGTGAGTGGGTCGCGCTGCGCGAAGACCTGATCCAGGAACGCACGGTTCAGCTCCAACGCCTGCGCAATCACTTGGTTCGCTGGAACCCGCACATCTTACAGGCCGTTGGCCAGCTTAATTCCACCTGGGCCCTGGACCTGCTGGGGCAGTACCCTACCGCTACGGCCTTCGCCAGACTCACCTACCGCCGCGCGACACAATGGGCTCAGGGCCGCCGCCTGCGACTGACGACGCTCGATCGGTTGGGCTGCGCCGCGTCCGCCAAAAGCCCGACTACACAACCCGCCCGCGATCCGGCCCACGCGGCCGAAGTGCATCATCGCGTGCAGACCATCCGGATGCTCAACACGCGGCTGACGGAAGTCGATCAGGCTCTGCAAGAGTTGGTCGCCGACCACCCCGACGCAGTGATTTTCCACTCGTTGCCCAACTGCGGACCAGTGACTACTGCGGCCATGCTGGCTGGCTTTGGCGAAGATCGGCAGCGTTGGAACGGCCACCAAGAGGTGGCTGCCCGCTGGGGCGTCGCTCCGGTCACCATCCAGTCCGGCAAACATCGCACTGTCCGCCGACGCCGAGCCTGTGACGCGACCCTTCATCAAGCTTGGCTGTGGTTCGCCTTCAACACCGTGCGGAAGGAGGGCTGCTGGGCTCGCGAAGACTACCAGGCCAAACGCCAAGCGGGCTGCGACCACTTCACGGCCCTACGCGGCATCGCGGATCGCTGGGTCAAGATCGCCTATCGCTGCTGGTACGAGCGAGCCCCCTACGACGAACAGCTCCACCAAGGGCGCCGCGCCGCACGTCTGCAACCAAGGATGACGAAATGACGCCCCCACGATATAAGAACTCCATAGCCAGTCCCCCACGCTATCCTCAAGCCAAATGTCGGCCGCCATCCACCGGCAGAATCGCGCCCGTGACGTAGTCGCCCTCGGACAAGACGAAATGGACGGCGGCGGCGACATCCTCAGGTGTTCCGGCACGGCCCAGCGGGATACGCGCTTCCATCCGAGCGCGGGTCCGCTCGTCGTAGTCCTCGGGCCAGGCGGCCACCCCCGGAGCAATCCCCACGACGTTGACCTCCGGGGCCAGCGCGCGCGACAGGACCCGGGTGAGCGTCTCCAGCGCCCCCTTCGAGACCACATAGGCCAGGTGATCCGGCCAGGGCCGACCGACGGCGGCATCGCAGAGGTTGATCACGCGACCACCGCCCTT
>CAYFUB010000581.1:0-4711 GCA_964346195.1 uncultured Pirellulales bacterium | reverse complement strand
ACCGGCCTGAGCGAAGCGCAGGGTCCGGCTCTGACGGGTGTCAGATGGAGATTCGAGACGGGAGGGGCGGTTGTCACCAGCGTCACGGCAGGCTTCGAGAGGAGGGTGCATGTGGCGTGCGAAGACGGCAAGCTCCACACCCTCGACGCGAACGGCCAACCGCTTTGGGTTTATGCAATGGATTCAGCCGCCCTCAGCTCGCCCACGGTCGGACCCGACGGCAGCCTGTTCGTCGGCTCGGAGCGCGGGACGCTCTACGCCATCGACATCAACGGGAACACCCGCTGGACGTACCGCACGGGCGGGGCCATCTACTCCTCGCCCGCTGTGGCCTCGGACGGCAGCATCTATTTCGGGTCCGCTGATGGCAAGGTCTATGCGCTGGCAGACAATGGCAGCGAGTTGTGGCGTCTTCAGACGAAGGGGCCAGGGGTCCGCCCAACGGGAGCCATCTTCGCGTCGCCGGCCATCGGGGCAGACGGCAGCGTTTACGTCGCAGGTCTGTACGACCCGAACCTCTGCGCCCTCAATGCCAACGACGGGAGCATCAAGTGGGTGTGCAGATTCAAACAATCTTCCGGTCAGTCCCAACTCGCGAGTTGGCCCTTTGTCGCGCCGGTGGTCGCCCAAAACGGCACGATCTACCAGGCTCTGCTCCACGATACCCATTTGTATGCCATCGAGGCCGGGGCAGGCGGGATCGTCTGGTCGGTGGACCTTGCCGACCTGAGTTCAGCCGGGCTGGGCGACCAAGAGGTTCGGCTCAATGGCGAAGTGTGGTCCGAACCGGTCCTGGGACCCGACGGGACCATCTATGTCAGCACGGGAGACCCTTATTTGCGGGCTATCGATTCGGACGGACACATCAAATGGATGAGGCAGTTGGGCGAGGCCGGCGGGTTCACGCTGACGGTGGACAGCCACGGCTTTGTCTTTGCCGTGAGCGAGGACGGGTACGTCTACCGTGTGAGCCCCGAGGGTGTGGAGGCAGGCCGGCTGGCCTTGAGCGGCTTGCCAGTGTTCCCGGTCGTCGCCGCGGATGACCTCCTGGTCGTCGCGGATTCGAAGGACTACTCCCTGCTGGTCACCAACGAACAAAACACAATTTGGGCCATTTCCTCAAAGGTCCTGGAGAACGAGCCATGAAAAGACATGCACCTCCCCATCGATACGATCTCCCGATTCTCTTCTTGTGTGTCGGATTTGCCTTGGCGAGCCTGGGAGCGGTCGGCAGCCGCGGGCGTGCCCGAGCCAAAGAGGCCGTCTGTCGCTCTCACCTGCAACAATGGGCCTCCGTATTCGACCTATCCACGCAGGACAACGATGGCTTCTTCCCCACGCTGGGACCCTCCGACAGCGGCACATGGTGGATAGAGACGCTGTGGCCCTATCACCAGGAGGCGGGCCTGCTCGCCTGTCCGGCAGCGATGGCCGCTTCATCCGACGTCCCGACGACACACCGCGCCTGGAGAGTCGGAGAACATACCGGGAGCTATGGCCTCAACGGATGGATAGGCAATCGCCGCCAGAACCAGGCGGGGCGTGCGTATATCGATGGTTGGCCAACGCCCCGCGTCTGGGGCGCCGACAGAGTGCCGGTGCTCGCCGACATGTTCTGGGCAGACGCCTGGCCGCGTGCGATAGACATACCTCAGGCAACCGAACAGCAGTTGCTTGCTGCAGATGGGACCAACGAGATGCAGCGCGTATGTGTCAATCGCCACGAGGGAGCGGTGAACGTCCTCTTTATGGATGGGTCGGCGCGCAAGGTCGGGCTCAAGGAGCTTTGGACCTTGAAATGGTCCCAATACTACAACACGAGGGGCCCCTGGACCGCGGCTGGCGGCGTCTGGCCTACCGATTGGCCCGAATGGATGCAGCAGTTCAAGGAATTTCACGAGCCTCCAGGGTACGAAGACTGGTAAAGCAGGCTGCCAATCCACGCGCTGGGCTCGAAAATCTTCTGTCACTGGACCCGGTCTATGTCCTGAAATAGGGTCACCCGCCATAGAAAATAGGCAGTTTTTTGTTGACACGGGCGGGCAAATGGGGTAGGTTGCCCCCGGTCTTGGTTTCAGGGTCAAGGAGGAGCCGGAGGCATTGCTTGCTATGGTTGGCCCCTGATGCCGGGGCGGATGCCCGGTTGTGATTGTGCCCTCCTGTCTCTCAGGGAAGAGAGGATTACCGAATAGTGACTTCAGGCGTGCTCGCCCGCGCGGGCCGTACGTGGAGAGATACTATCGGTGCGTTCGCCGCCCGCCGTCACAGGATGGCCGGCCGCAGCGCGAAACGATGGAGAATAAGGAGATATGGGGATGAGAAGGAAGGACGGATGGAGGAAGCGGGTCAGACGGATTCACGCACGCCCCCCGCATTTGATCGGCCTGATTCTGGGGAGCCTGCTCCTCTTACCGTCGGCGGCGCCCGGCGCCATGTGGACCGGGGCAGGAGCGAACGACAACTGGGTCACGCCGGACAACTGGTCGGGTAGCTCACCGCCGCTGGCGACGGATTTCGCCACGTTCAACGCCAATGACTCAGGTAACATCAACATCGTCAACGCCGACTTTACCATTGCCGGCCTGCAATACATGGGCAACAGCACCCATACGACGGACTTCGCCGGCGCCAGCAACCTCCAGATCGACGGGCCCGTTTATGTCGGCTACGGTGGCAGTACCGAGGACGCCATCGTCACCTGGACCAACGGCGGCTCCGTGACCATCGGCGCGGCGGGCAACTTGCGGCGGTTCTACATCGGCTACAACGGCACGGCGGACGCGACCGACCTCAGCTCGCTGACCATCGACAGCACCCACGTGGATGCTTTCGCCAGCACTCTAGCCATCGCGCCGAACTACTCCACCGGCGCGACCGACAGCGAACTGGTGCTGGGCGGCAGCGGACAGTTACACGTGGGAACGTCAGGCGCTCTGGCGAACCTGAGAGTCGGGTACAACGAGGGACTGGGCGGCACCAGCACGGGGCTGCTGGACGCTGCCCAGGGGGATGTAGACCTGTGCCTGTATGAGATGGACGTGGGCTTCAACAACGGCAGCGCCGGCAGCGCCACGGGAACGCTGCGGTGGGACCAGCCGGACCCGATTCATGCGGAGTACGTCTATTTCGGCCGCGGCGCCAACGCGACCGGCATCCTCGACGTGCCGACGGGCGGCACGTTCCGGCTCGGCACAGACACCGACCCGGCCGGCAATCTCATCGTGGCCTACAGCAACTCGACCGGGCCCGCATCCGCCGATCTGGACCTTACCGGGACCGATCCCACGTTCGAAGTTCACCTCGATGACACGCTGGCCGTAGGGCTGAACTACTCAACAAGCAGCGCCGACGGCAAGCTGGTGCTGGGTGACAGCTCGAGCGTGTACGTGGGCACACCCTCGACGGTGGGTAGAGCCACCATAGGCTATAATCACGGTTTCGACGGCACAGGCACAGGTCTGTTGGACGCGTCACAGGGGACGCTGGAAATGCACCTTTCTTCGCTGCTCGTGGGCGACAACAAAAGCGGCGACGCCGCGGCGGCTGGAACGGCGGTCGGGACGCTTACCACCGGAGAGCACACCACCATCACCGCCTCCAAGGTCCATATCGGCAGAGGACCCGGCGCCACGGGCACCGTGAACATAAACGGCGGCCTGTTTGCCGCCGAGGCTGTCCATCTGGGCGCCGACGGAGCATTCAACTTCAACGACGGCCGGCTGGCCGTGAATCATTTTATCACGTACAACGGCGTGGGCGCGCTCGAGCAGCACGGCGGAACGCTGGCCCCCGGGTTCTCGCGGACCGAGACATCACTGGCCAGCCTGTCGACCATCAGCGGTGACTACCTGCTCGATACGGCCGGCGTGCTTGAGATCGAGCTGTTCGGCACGGACCCCGGCGTCAGCTACGACCAGCTCCGCGTCTATGGTCAGGTCGACCTCGATGCCGACTCGCTGGGCGGGGGCACACTGGACCTCAAGCTGAACTTTGCGCCCGCGATTGGCGACGAGTTCGTGATCCTCGACAACGACGGCCTGGATGCCATCTTCGGCCGGTTCCACGACTTGCCCGATTTGGCCACCTTCGATGAGAAGTACATGGGCTCCTGGTACAGGTTCCAGATCAGCTACTTCGCCTTCACAGATACCGGCAAGGACGTCATGCTCAGGATGCTGGGGCAGGTCGCGATTCCCGCGCCCGGAGCCCTGGTTCTCGCCGGCCTGGGCGCGGGTCTCACCGGCTGGTTGCGAAAACACAGGACGGTTTGACAGAATCGGATCGGCCGGGAGCAAGGGGCCGTGAGAGGGAATCTTACGGCCCCTGCTGTCACCGGATTTGGACTCGCGCGGTGGCGATCCCTGCGCCTACGGTCGGGCGAGCGCGGGTTCCCGCTCCCCTGTTCTGTGCAGGGGCGAATCATCATGCGCCCCTCTTCTGGCCACGATGATCGGAAATGTTGCGTGAGGATGAATGACCAGGAAGCGCACACAGACGCTCGGGGTTTGCCCAAACGTCTTGTCTCGCATTTCAGGGCCCCTTCGCCCTGCTTCACGATCCCTCCGCCGCCCAATGGCGACCGTACCCTGCGGGGGTGTGGCCGGAATACAGTGGCGGTCCTTGTGGTTTTCGTAGCATGGGCGTCCCGCCCATGAGTCGCAGGGCCATCCTGGCCCTGCCTTCACGGGCGGGAGGGGTCCCCATACGCGCC
>CAYFUB010000580.1:0-1657 GCA_964346195.1 uncultured Pirellulales bacterium | reverse complement strand
GCCACCGGACTCGTGCCCTCATCCAGGCGAGGCGTGATCTGGGAACTGGCTGTTGGCGCAGTATTCATCGTCATCTTCGGAGCCATGATTTATCGCGGCTGGTGGTTGCTTTCGGTGCTACTTCTGTTCTCAAACGCGTGGCGGGCATTCACCTATTTCAACGATGGATTGGGCCGACACGTCGAGTTGTTGCCCTTCAGTGTCACCCAAATCGAGCCACAACCCGTCGCCTTCGTCAATGCGGGCTTGATGGCGATGATTGTGATCATGCTCGCCCGCTCTGCCTGGTCCGGATTCGCGGCGTGGCGTGCTCGTCGAGTGGAATCGACTTGAAAGCGAGGCAACCTTAAATGCAAACAGATACCAGCCAGTACGACGGCAGGGGCGTCAGAACCACGGGAATTCCACAGGACAGCGATCGGCGGTCGGTGGTCGGTGGTCGCTTCCAACCCTCGCTCGTGTCCTGGAATCTGACGAAGAAATGCAACCTGCGCTGCCCCCACTGCTACATGGAAGCGGAACCGGAGGTAGCGGCGGAGAATGAACTGACGACGAAGGAGTGCCTGGGCCTCATTGACGAGATGAAGGCCCTGGGCACGGAGATGCTGATTCTTACGGGGGGCGAACCCCTGTTACGCAGGGATATTTACGACATCGCCCGCCATGCGTCAGGCCAGGGCGTATGGGTTGTTATGGGCACCAACGGCATGTTAGTCACGGACAAGGTCGCCCAGAAGATGGTGGAATGTGGCGTTCGGGGTGTGGCCATCAGCATCGATTCGCTGGAACCTGAGAAACACAACAGTTTCCGCGGCGGGCCGAACGCCTGGGATCTGTCGGTGCGGGCGCTGGACATCTGCCGGGCGAATGGCTTGCAAGTCCTGGTGCAGACGACGGTCATGGCCATGAATTACGACGAGGTCCCGCGTTTGATAGATTTCGCCCGGGAGAAGGGAGCCTGGTCCTTCAACCTGTATTTTCTGGTCCAGACCGGCCGTGGTCAGAAGATGAGCGATCTCTCGCCTGAAGGGACAGAGGCCATGCTCTCGTACCTGGTTGATGAGCAGGACAAGCACCGGCCGATGCTAGTGCGCTCCAAGTGTGCGCCCCATTTCAAACGCATTGCCTTTGAAAAAGGGCTGGGAGGCCTGGAGAGCGGCGGCTGTATTGCGGGGACTGAGTATTGCCGGATCACGCCACAAGGGAACGTCACGCCTTGTCCGTACATGACCGTAATCGCCGGAAATGTGCGGGAAAACAAGTTCCGCGACATCTGGGAGACGTCGCCAGTTTTGCGGGAACTTAGAGACGTCAGGCAGCTCAAAGGCCGCTGCGGGATCTGCGAGTTTAATGAGTTGTGTGGCGGCTGCCGTTGCCGCGCGTATGCCGCCTATGGTGATTATTTGCAGGAAGATCCCGCCTGCACGTATCAGCCGACGGGCCGACCGCTGGAGGTGCCAGAGGTCCTCTGGAGCGCGGAAGCACGGGCACGCCTGGAGCGGATCCCGATTGTTTTCATCCGGCATAAGGTCGAGCAAGGCCTTGAACTGTATGCTCAGCGCCAAAGGATTGGTTTGATCACGCCGGATGTAATGAAGGAGGCCATGACCGCTGAAGGAAGACCCAACCCGTTCAAAAAGATGCCGTCGTTTTTTGG
>CAYFUB010000579.1:0-8231 GCA_964346195.1 uncultured Pirellulales bacterium | reverse complement strand
TGGGGCAGCGCGGTGGCCAGATGCTTGATCTCCTTGAGGCCGGTATCGACCCCGATGGGAATGGCCCCCCGGCCGGAGATCTTGAAACCGTTGTACCGGGCCGGGTTGTGCGAGGCGGTCACCTGGACCCCGCCGCTGGTCTTGAGATAGTTGATGGCAAAGTACATCTGCGGCGTGTCGATCATGCCGATGTCGATGACGCCGGTGCCGGCGGACCGTATGCCCTCGATGAGGGCCTGGGCCAACGACTCACTGTGCGTCCTCATGTCCCGGCCGATGATCAGTGCCTGCGACTGAGCTTGTCCCCGCTCGTAACCCTTGATCAGAGACGGCAGAAACCGCGCCACCGCATGCCCGATCTTCCACGCATCCTCTTCACCGAGATCATCCGGGTAGACGCCCCGGATGTCATACGCCTTGAAGATTTCCGGATTCATTGCACTCACTCCTTTGGTTGCGGCCCGCAACGTGGACTTCCACGTTCGGGGCCCTTCTGCGCGTCGCCTGCCGATACCTGCACGAGCATCACCGGGTCCGCAAACGTCTCCTTTCGCGTTTCGGGCCCGTGGCGATTGTAGCCGATCCCTCGGCACCGCATGCCCCGAAAACGGTACTATACCGCAGCCCCGCGCCGCCTGTCAATTCTCCAATCCCAGGCGATGGCATGATCTTGCAGGTACAGGAGCATTGTGGTACGATGTGTGGCAGGATTATCCCTATCCGGCGTCGCAGCACGCGCTGGGCGTGCAGGCACGAGAGCGAAAGGTCGTCAGAATATTGGCGCGGAGGTAGATATGAAAAAGCCGCTGTTTGCTCTTGTCGCGCTGGCTGTCCTAGTGGTTGCCGTGTACCTGGCCATTCATGCCTCCAGGCCGCGCCCGCCGGCCCCCGGCGCGCCGGGTCAAGTTGCCCAAACGGCAACCGAGTTTCCCGAGCCGCCGCCTGGAGCGGTGGTCTTCGATCTGACGTATCGCGGCTTGGACACGCCGGACGATCCGCTTGGCTATCGCGCCTATTGGGGGTGGGGAAGGGATGCCGACGAGAACGAGCCGTTCGTCCAGGCGGTCACCAGTCGTGTTAAGGAGCATACGCCCGTATACAATGGCTCTTTGTCGAGCAGCCAGTGGTCGGTCGTCGAACTGCAGGACCGCAAGCCCGTGGCGCTCTGGTTCGATGCGGATGCCGACGGCAAGGCCGCGGAGAAGGAGAGATTCCCGCTGGCCGCGCCCTCGGGACGGAACTTCGGGTATGAGTGCGCCTTCATCACCAGCGATTTCACCATACACACGGAGGACCAGCGGGAGGTTCCGTTCCGCGTCCTGCTGGTGGGAAATTCCTATGGGTCCGACCAAGTCTCGTACATGTGGAGTCCGTGTTGCGTGCTGGAGGGACAGGCCACCCTGGCGGGGAAGCCCATGAAGCTGATTCTATACGCGGACGGATTCAGCGGCTCGTTCACGACGTTTGGGCGATGCTCGGTTGCCCTCCTCCCGGGCGGGCAGAAGCCGGAGGGGTACGTTCCCCGCAGCACGCTGAGCAGTCTCGTCTGGTATGAGGGGACGTTTTACCGCACCAGGCTCTACGGCACGCATGAAGAAGGTAAGACGGTCCGCCTGGTGCTGGAGAAAGATACGACCCCCACCGGCCGGATGGCCGTCGAGTTGAAGGGTAAAGACACTCTCAAAGCGCGCTTCGCCTCGGCAACAATTGAAGGTGCGACCGATGATTCCATCCACCTGTACCTGCCCGGCGGCGAATTCACCCTCCCGGCGGGCTCCTACAGACTCGCCTCCGCGTCGGTCAGCTATGGTGCTCAGAGCGACGGGGATTGGCGGGTGAGCCTCGACACGGGACCCAACTTCGATGTCAAGGCAGGCGAAACCAGCCGGATCGGACTGGGTGCGTTGACGCTTGCCGTCGGAGCCATCGACGAGAAAGAACGCTATAACAGCAACGCGAAGGAGCGGGCCACCTACGCCCGGGGAACGTCGATCTACCTGACCCCGCAGATCAAAGGCGAGGCCGGCGAGATCTACACGCGGTTCTCTCAGAAAGACGCCGGGTCGGGCAACATGACCGACATCAAGCCTCATATCACTATCGTGGACCGCGACGGCAAGCAGGTGGCCTCAGCCGACCTGGAATATGGGTGAGGCGGCCGTTGCGGGTTCTCGTGGCGAGAACCGAACATTCAGCCGGGCCGTTACACGGTCACCATGACACAGGAGACCGGCCCATTTGCCGGCCGGCTCGAAGGCAAACTCGAATTAACAATCGAGTGAGTGAGCCCGGCACACACAGCAGTCGGCTCCTCTCTACGGTACCGCCTGTCCCATGGCGGACGCCATGGGCATGGTTTCCTTGTTGACCTCGCTCCATAGATGTGGTATGTTGCTACTGAGTTTGGAGGAATTCAAGTCAGGAGGTTCCGTTCGCAACCGCCCAAGAGCCGGGGTGCAGAATGAGAAAACCGTGGATCGTTGCCGCAATTCTTGCGGTCTTGCTCGTCGCGGGAGTCATGATCCTTCGCTACGCCGGTAAGCTGGGAAGTCAGCCTGGTGAGCGGCTCACAGACGGTCAGGTTGGGATGCCGGGGGCGGTCGTATTCGATCTTCGGTATCGCGGACTGACCAGTTTGACTGACGAGTTCAGTTATCACAGAGCCTGGGGCTTCCAAAGATCGCTAGAGACAGATCCGCCGTTCGTCCAGGCGGTCAAGCACCACGTTCGGGAGTTCGACCTGGTGTGCAATCCGGCGCTGCGCGGTGCCGAATGGTCCGTTGTCGAGCTTAAGGATAAGAAGGCCGTCGCACTGTATTTCGACCTCGACGCCAACGGTTCGTTGTCAGACAATGAAAGAATTCTCCCAAGGCCGTTATCAACACAGTACCAGGACGTTGAAGTCCAGTTCGTCACGCCGGACTTCATGATGCGTCAGAAGGACGGTCGCGAGATCCCCTTCCGAGTCATGCTCGTTCGCTGTTCCCCCGAGTATGGGGGGGAGTACATGTGGAGCCCAGCCTGCGTATTGGAGGGACAGGCGGCATTCTCCGGGCAGCCAATGCGGCTGTTTCTCTATGGGGACCAATTCAGCGGCTCGTTCACGACGTTCGGGCAGTGCTCCTTCGCCCTCCTGCCGGTCGGCCGCAAACCAGAAGGTGATCTGCCCCGCACCACCTTGAGCAGCCTGATTTGCCACCAGAGAACCTTTTATCGACTTAAGTTCGACGGCGCTCACGAAAAGGATAAGACGCTGCGTCTCATACTCGTGAAGGATACGTCCCCCGTCGGCCGGGTCGCGGTTAATCTGACAGGAAAGGATTTGCCTAAGATCCGTCTGGACAATGCGACGATCACAGGTGCGAATGACAGCTCCATCCAGGTCAAACCCGAGAGCATCCTGTCGCTGCTCCCTGTCGGCAAGTATCGACTCTCCTCAGGCCGTGTCCTATACGGAGCCGAGAGCGACGACCAGTGGCGCGTGGACTTCAGCGAGGGCCCGGACTTCGCGGTCGCCAGGAACGAGACGACAGACGTCAAAATCGGCGGCCTGGCACTTGCCGTCAAGGCGGTCGAGGAACAAAGGGGGGATGGAGGCGATGTCAAGAAGAAGACCGTCTACTCCAGGGATGCCTCAATCTACCTGTCTCCGCAGATCAAGGGCGCGGGCAGCGAGGTCTACACGCGGTTCTCCCGGAAAGACGCCGGGTCGGGCAACATGACCAACATCGAGCCTCATATCACTATCGTGGACCGCGACGGCAAGCAGGTGGCCTCAGCCGATCTGGAATACGGGTGAGGCGACCGTTGCGGGTTCTCGTGGCGAGAACCGAACGTACCGCCGGGCCGCTACACGGTCACCATGACGCAGGATACAGGCCCGCTCGCAGGGCGACTCGAAGGCAAACTCGAAATCACGATTGAGTAGCCTCGCGAGACAGCGGCAGCCACCATGCCCATGGCCGCTTGGCTCTTGCCGCATGGCCCTGTCAGGGCGTGACCAGGACACTGTCTAGTCCCAGGATATCGGCGATACGCTGTATGGTGCGGGCGTGGTGGCCGATGCCCAGGGAGAAATGGTGGGTCGGGCCTTGCGCCACCCAGCGTCTGAGAAAGGTGCGGATATCCGGCTGGAAGAAGCCCCGGGTATTCGTATTGCCGGTCGGGGGGATGGGGCCGCGTACGCTCTCGCCCTCGGCGAGGATGAACTTGAATCGGCCACCGGTTGTGACGGTGGTGCAGAACATGGTGATCGGGCCTTCCTTGATTTTGAACTCCACGCTCGCTCCCGAGCCCGGTTTGCCGTGGTACCTGGACAGGCTGCGCAGGACCGGCTTACCGTCGGCGATATTGATGTGATGCGGCCCGTCATGACCGACCAGCACGAAACCCTCGTTGAAGTCGATGGGGTGAAACTCCGCAAAGCTGCCCCCGATGTCCAGGCGGTCCATGATCATCATGGCGATGCAGGTCTTCAGGTCGGATTCGCCGCACATGGGAAAGCCCGCGGCGGTCAGCAGCGAGTTGCCCACAATCAGGTTCGTGACCAGCTTGCGCATGGGACTGTCCGGCTCGGCTTCGTAGTAGTACGCCAGGCCGTCCAGGTTGTTGGCGTCGACGAACTTGTCCAGGGCTACGGCCACGCGGGCCGCCGTCTGGAGGTCCGTCTCCGTCAGTTTTTCCGTGATGGGGTCGGACTTCGGGTCCGGCGTATCGAACAAATCGAGAATCTGCGTTTTCTTGGCCTCAGTCTCTTCATTCGTGACAGTACGCTCCAGTCGCAGGAGCTCATCGGCTTCCGTCTGAACGATGTGGCAGCCGAAGGCCGCCGTGAGGGCCGTCTGGTCCGTCTGCATGTCGAGCATGTGCTCGATGGGGTGGCCGAAATGGCCGATCCGGGCTCGCCGCAGGTCGTGCAGAACCATGGCGATATTGCACCATTGTGCGATTTCCCGATCTGCCGCCGGGTCGTCCTCCAGGGCGCCGAGAATGACCGGCGGAGGCTCTTTCCCCATGCGAACGGCCACGCCGGTGAATTCGGGGACGGCGCAGAAGTCATCATTGCACAGCTGCATGTAGGTGGAGGCCCGGGAGTAATCGAGCGCCTTGCGGGGTTGGAGCGCGACCAGGACCAGTGGGACATCCAGCCCGCGCACGATCGCCCCGAAGGACGCCGAGGTGGCATAGGTCAGCATGTCGCAGAACACCAGGTCAAGGTCGGCTGCCTTGAGCCTCGGCAGCAGGGCATAGGCCGAGGCGGCGTCATCGACGATGCCGAAGTTCGTGGCCTGAACCCGATGCGTCTTCACCTTCTCGACGAACACGTTCAGCTTGCGTTTCATCTCGTCGAGCAGCCCGTCGAACTGAGGCCAGTATTTGTGGAACCCGACTCCAAAGATGCCGATATGGGCCGTCCGTGGTTTTCTGCGTGCGACGTTCATGGTCTGGGCTTGTCCTTTCTGAACAGCGTGTCCTTCAGCATGGAGGGGGCAGGTGGTGGAAAGAGGAGACTGGCGAGGGCTCCCACAACGAAGGTCGGGACGATGGTGAAAGCCCCGAGCCACCACTTGGGGATGTCCGTGAGAACCCGGACGAGGGCAAGGCAGGTCAACCCGGCGGTCAGGCCCGCCAGGGCACCCGCCAGATTCGCCCGCGGCACGAACATCCCGAGCAGGTAAACGGCGAGCAGCGTGCCCAGGGAGGTCGCGGCGATGACACTGATGATGCCGATGACGGTATCGCCCAGGACGGGAACGAAGAGGGCGGCGGCGATGACGATGATGCCCAGCACCGAGGTGAGAACCCGGCTGAGCGTCAGCCGCAGTTGTCGCCCGGACAGCCAATCGTACACGATAACCGAAGTCACGGCGTTGATGCCGCTGTCTATCGTGCTCATCGCGGCGGCGAACAGCCCGGCCAGAATCAGCCCCAGCAGGCCGATCCTGGGCAGTTGCGTGGCCACGAAATAGGGCAGGATCTGGTCCTCCTTCGCGATCTCGGCGCCGGCCATCGGCAGGCCAAGGCCACCGGGCTGACTGTAGAAGGCGAACAGCGTCGTGCCGACTATCAGAAACAGAAAGCCGATCAACGCGTTGACGACGGCGCTGAGGAGCACCACGCCACGTCCCCGGGCCAGGCTGCCGGCGCACACATAGCGCTGAATCATATTCTGCGCGACGGCATAGCCGGGCAGATACATGAACAGGCCAAACGCGGCGGCCGTGAAGACGGTATTCGGGCCCGTGAAGTTCTCTTTCGCAAGCACAGGGTTGTTGAGGTGGAACATTTGAAACTTGTGGTGCGCCCCGGCGATTGCCTGGAACGCCGGCCAGCCTCCCTCGATGCGACTGACGGCCAGGAACATGACAATGACAACCGCCGCGCCAAGCACCGCCGCCTGCAGGACGTCGGTCCAGATTACCGCCTTCAAGCCGCCCATGACGGTATAGACCGTGGCAAAGGCCCCGATGCCGACCAGCATCCAGAAGTACTGGGTCTCGCTAAGGCCCATGACCGTCTGCAACGTCAGTGCCACCGCATAAAGCATCGTGCCCATCCAGCCCAGGGCGTACACACAATAGAGAGCCGCTCCGATACGCCGGGCCGGCAGGCCGAATCTTCGGCCCAGATACTCGTAGCCACTGCTGACCTGGAGCCGCACGAACATCGGCACGAATACCCACCAGAGAACGGGGGTAATCACGAAGGGAATGAACAGAATCGTCAGATAGAAACTGAAGTCCTGGTAGGCCCCGCGCTGGGGAAGTCCCAGGAAAGAGATAGAGCTGAAACTGGTGGCGAACACCGACACCCCGACGGCGAGCCAGTTCATGGTCCGGCCGCCGACGAAATAGTCCTCGTTGTCCCGCTGGCCCCTGGCGCTCTTGAGCGCCAGGCCAAAGACCACGGCCAGATAGCCAACGCACACGAGCCAGTCGATTAGATTCAGTTCAGTCATGACCTTGATCGCCAACCACAGGAGCCAATCCAGACCTGTCCCTGGTACGCTGGCTACGCTAAAGTGGTGGGTAGAAATGATGGGTACCATGCTTACGCTTGCGTAAGCATGTTTCTGGCGCCCCGACGCTCAACGTAGTTACGCACGCGTAGCCATGGGACCCGATCCCTGCCGGACCCACCAGATTAAGGTAGCCGGCGTACCAGTATAGCAGCCCTTGCCTCTCGTCGGAAGGTGGTCGCCGGAATGCGCGGAGGAAACTCCGCTCCTCGCGGACGTTCTGGATGCGGGGAATTCACCTCAGCGGACGAGAGTTGCGCACGTGCCCGTGCATGCGGCCGTGCAGGCGATTGCCAATCAGGCGATATATGCATATAATGCGCGAGTCGCTTCTACAACGAGTTGTCCGATCAGTGGGAGGCACGATCATGAGCGCATTGCCGCGTGTCTGTACCTCTGTTGTCTGTCTGGTTGCCTTATCCTGTCCCCTGTGGGCTACGGATGTGGACCAGCGCTTGCAGAAACGGGCGGAGCAGATCCTCGAAGAAACGGGCGTCAAGGGCGGTCTCATCGTCCACCTTGGCTGCGGCGACGGCACGCTCACCGCCGCGCTGCACCGCGGCGACCGCTACGTGGTTCACGGGCTGGGTCACGACGAAAAACAGGTGCAGGGGGCGCGCCGGCACGTTCAATCGCTCGGCCTTTACGGAACTGTAACGGTCGAGCGGTTTGACGGCAAGACGCTGCCGTATGTGGACAACCTGGTCAACCTGGTTGTGTCGGAGGACGCCGGCGCAGTCGCGCAGGGTGAGATCATGCGAGTGCTGTGCCCGCAGGGCGTTGCCTACGTCAAACACGACACCGGCTGGACGAAGACGGTCAAGCCGTGCCCCGACGACGTCGACGAGTGGACCCACTATCTCCACGATGCCGGCGGCAACGCCGTGGCTCATGACGACCGGGTGGGACCGCCGCAATACATGCAGTGGACCGCCGGACCTCGACACACCCGAAGCCATGAACACACGCCGAGCATCAGCGCGCTCGTGTCTGCCGAGGGACGGATCTTTTACATTGCCGACGAGGCGCGCGTGGCCTCGATTCGTGAGCCTCCCCAGTGGCGCCTGGTCGCGCGCGATGCCTACAATGGAATTCTTCTGTGGCACAGGCCCCTCGGCGCCTGGTTTCCGCATCTGGTGAACTGGGGCTCGGCGCCTCCCCAACTCCAGCGCAGGCTGATCGCGGTGGGAGAGCGCGTCTTTGTCACGCTCGG
>CAYFUB010000578.1:0-1904 GCA_964346195.1 uncultured Pirellulales bacterium | reverse complement strand
CTGCGCAGGCAACCCGGCCATCGCCAAGCTGCGCATGGGCCCCCCAACGCAATCTATCGCGTTGGGGACCCCTTGACGCTGCCACCCGGAGATACGAAATTCTCAGTCGTAATCGGTATAATCTCGATTCAGGCGTGGAGAGATTGCTTCGCTTCGCGCGCAATGACAAAATCAAGGCACAATCACCGCGAGAGTTGGTCGCACTCCAAGCCCCCAACCACACTACCCGTTTGCGGGTTCCTGCTGCCGCAAGGTGCCTGGATGGCCTTGTTCGTACCGCATGCGCCGGACAGCCACGAGACGACTATTGCGTGGGCTCGTCTGCGAGCCGGTACAGATGGACATCCCACGGCTTGAACTGGTCTTCGAATACGCCGTCCTTCGAATCGAGGGTGCGGCCCTCGCCCAGAACCTCGACCGTCTGTCGTCCTGAGAGCCCGTGGATAGTGAACTGTGCTGAGGTGCCGGCCTCGCGCATGGCCACCGTGAAAAGGTAGGTCGCGCCGCCGTGTCGTTTCATCATGATGGCTATGGGGCTGTCCTCTGACACGACAGCAGCCGCCTGGGCCGTCGTGGGGCTGTTCAGAACCGGCGCCAGTGCGCCGATCTGCCGATTGATCCGTGTAACGGCGGCAAGCATGACCGGATCGCTCAGCAGCGCCGACTCGTCGAACTTCGGCTGCCACTCGTGCACGAAGTAAATCAGACCCATTGAGCCGTGGATGATCGCCATCCACACCTCGCAGCGCACCTGCTCCGGCGTCGGCTTGCGCTGGGGATTATGAATACGGGTACATTCGATGCAATTCCAGACGATTCTCTCCCCCCGGGTCCAGTTCTTGAGCCGCTCCACGCCCCGGGCCACGTACCACAGGTTACCAGCGACCTCCTCGTTCGAGTGCGTCGCCGGGTAGATATCGAACGAGGCGATATCGCAGCCCTTGACGTATTCGGGGTAGTCCTCGGGATGCTGGCTGCGGACGCCGCGTCCATGCCAGCCGTCCCAGGCCACCCCCTGGCCGAGATTCAACAGCACCGGCCGGCTCGGGTCCGCTGCCCGTATCCGCTCGTACCCTGCCGCGATTTTCTTCGGCAGAACCGGCGGTCCCCATCCCTTGCCTTCTCCGAGCGACTGAGCATTGTCCGGCTCATCCTGATGCATCCACCCGGCGATGGTCGGATCCTCGATATGCTGGAGACCCACCTTGTTCTGATGACAGATGACGCGCATCCCCGCCCGTTTGAGCACCGACAACTGCTCGTCGGTCGGTCCTCTCCAGAGGCCGACATATAGGTTGAACCCCGCCCGGCGGTAGCGTTCGGCTCGGGCCGGGTTCTGGAGCCACACGGCGATGGGAAAGAAATTCGGATCATCGGCCGGCCCGCGGCTCCACCGCGCATACGAACCATGCGACGCATCCGCCGTCGCAAGCATCAGGGTTACCAACCACAACGCGGAAGTCCTGCTGCCGCCCATCCGTCATTCTCCAACAAAGATGAACCCAATCTCAGAATCGTACCTGCCGGTTCTTCACACGTATCATGGCTCCCAGCTTCGCAGGTCCGGGCCGTAGCGTCAAACACAACCTGGGAAGGAAAAATCGAGGTAGCGGCGAGTGATTATTCGCCCTTGCGAAAGCAGGCCTGACGTCCGTTCTGCCAGAGTCCGCATCCCCTCGGCTCCAGCCTGCGAATAATGCGGATTACGGAAGATTCTCGCGCGGCGCAGACTCATACCGATTACGATTGAGAATTTCGTATCTCCGGGTGGCAGCGTCAAGGGGTCCCCAACGCGATGTATCGCGTTGGGGGCCCCAAGCGCAGCTTGGCGATGGCCTGGTTGCCTGCGCGGGAACCATCGCCAAGACCTCCGGTTTTGACGCTGCCACCCGGCGCGCATGCCA
>CAYFUB010000577.1:0-10510 GCA_964346195.1 uncultured Pirellulales bacterium | reverse complement strand
TTCGCGGGCCAGATGCTTCGGGGCCCCCAAACGCATTACTTCGCGTTGGGGGGCCCCTTCGCTTCGCTCAGCATGACAAATCCAGGTGGCTCCGCCACGAAATGTGGCCGCACCCCAATCCGGGTCGTGCCGGGAATTGCGTTGTGAAGGACCGGCGGGGGACTATAATGGGAAGCATTGTGCCTGGTTGCAGGCGCGGCGTCTCAGAGGCATGTTGGAATGATGGATGGCCGCCAGTATCTGTGGTGGCTCAGTACAGGGGTGGCACTGATGATGGGACAGGGTTGTGAATTGAATCGACGGAGGTTCCTGCAGGTGGTATCAGGTTCGGCGGCCGCCATGCTGGCGGGGACGTCCGCACTCGGCGAACGGGGGCAGGCAAGGTCGCGGCCGAACTTCCTGTGGATCAGCACGGAGGATATCAGTCCGGACCTGGGCTGTTACGGCGACACGTACGCCGTGACGCCGAACCTCGATCGGTTGGCTTCTCAGGGGGTGCGCTGCAATCGGGTATTCTCTCATTCCGGTGTCTGCGCGCCGACGCGCTCGGGAATCATCACCGGCATGTATCCGACGACCATCGGCACACACCACATGCGCTGCCAGGGCGTGCCGCCGCATTACGTCAAATGCTTCCCCGAGTACCTGCGGGCCGCCGGCTACTATTGCACGAATAACGTCAAGACCGATTACCAGTTCGACTCCCCGCTGACGGCGTGGGATGAGTGCAGCAACAAGGCGCACTGGCGGAACCGGCCCAAGGGCAAGCCCTTCTTCGCGGTCATCAACTTCACGACTACGCACGAGAGCCAGATTCGCAACCGCAGCGACGCGATGAGGAAGCGGCTCGACGGCCTGGGCCCCCAGGAGAGGCACGACCCGGCCCAAGCGGCGCTGCCGCCGTACTATCCGGACACGCCGAAAGTCCGGCAGGACTGGGCGCAGTACTACGACCTCATCACGCTCATGGATAAGCAGGTGAAGGGGGTCCTGGACCAGCTCGAAGCCGACGGCCTGGCGGAGGACACGATCGTCTGGTTCTGGGGCGACCACGGCCGGGGCCTGCCGCGGGGTAAGCGCTGGGTGTATGACTCGGGCAGCCGCGTGCCGCTGCTCATCCGTGTTCCCCCGAAGTGGCGCCAGCTCGCGGTGCCGGACAATCCCAAGGCGGTCACGCCGGGGTCCGTGAACGACGACCTCATCGCGTTTATCGACTTTGCCCCGACCATGCTGTCTCTGGCGCGGATCGAGGTCCCCAAGCACATCCAGGGCCGGGCGTTCCTCGGTCCGCGCAGGGAGCCGCCGCGCGAGTACGTCTTCGGGGCCCGCGACCGGATGGATGAGGCGTACGACCTGATTCGAGTCGTGCGCGACAAACAGTTCAAATACATTCGCAACTATATGTGGCATCTCACGCGCGGCCAGGACATCAACTACATGAACGAGATGCCGACGATGCAGGAGATGCGCTGGCTCCATGCGGAGGGCAAGCTCCAGGGGCCACAGATGCAGTATTTCGAGCCGACCAAGCCCGTCGAGGAACTCTACGATACGGCGGCCGACCCACACGAGGTGAACAATCTGGCGGGCGATCCGAAATACCAGGACGTGTTGGAGCGGCTGCGCCAGGTCCACAATCAATGGTATCGCGAGACGCTGGATGCTGGCCTGGTTCCCGAGCCGATCTTCGACGAGATGAAGCGGCCGGGAGGCAAGTTCGAGAAGACCGCCGACCCGGTCTTCATCAAACAGACGGGCACGCCCGAAGAGGGCGGGGCCGTGACCATCGCCTGCTCCACCCAGGGCGCGTCGATTGCCTGGCGCCTCGGCGGCGACCCGAAGGCCGGCACGGGCTGGAAGCTCTACACCCGACGCGTGCGGCTCAAGCCGCAGCAAGTCCTGTATGCCAGGGCCTGTCGAATCGGGTTCCGCGACAGCGGCGTCGCGACGTTCAAGCTGGGCGATCCCGTCACTGACAAGCCGCAGGTAACGCATACGGAGCACTGGAAGGAGAAACTCGATCCCACGGGTCTGCGGCAACGGCTCGCGAAAATAAAGGAATCCGACCACGAGGGACCGAACGCGACGGCCTCGTGCCTGGGCTATCTGAAGGACCCGAAGCCCTCTGCGCGGTATTGGGCAGTCGTCGGTCTCCATGCGTGTGTGAAATATCCTGCCGATCTGGCCCTGGCGAAACCCGCGCTGATGACCATGGTGGAGGACCCGTCGGTGGTCGTGCGTATCGCGGCGGCCCACGCGCTCTGCGACTGGGGCGAGGAGAAGATGGCCCTGCCCGTTCTGGTCGAAGCCCTGAAGCATCCCACGGACAAGGCCCGCCTGTTCGCAGTCATCGCGCTGGACAAGATCGGCGAGAAGGCCCGCCCGGCCCTCGCCCAGATCAAAGCGGCTACCGAAGACCGCGACAATTACGTAACCCGAGTGGCCAAGACGGCGGTGGAGAGACTTGAGACAAGAAAGCCTTAACATCTGACAGAGTGAGCGCAGGCCCGGAGATTGCTGCGGCTGCCGTGATCGGCGGTTTCGTCACCCCTGCACCGCAAAGGCGCAACATTTTGTTTTGCTAGCAGGCATTCTTGGTTGCAGCCGGAGGCCGCGCCGCGGAGGCAGGGGTGCAGCCGACCCGCGAACCGCGCATGTGCTCGTGCTTGGGCACAATCCTCCTGCTCTGGATGTCTGGATTCCTGCCTGCGCAGGAATGACAGAGTCGCAGCGGTCGAGTTTGCTCTTGCAGGGGCGACGAATGAGTGCCAGGTGATATTCATCCTGTAATACGGATTATGAATAATTCTTGCGCCCCGTGCGTCATCCCTTCGGCTACGCTCAGGGCAGGCTCTGAACGAAGCGGAGCGCAGTGAAGGATCTGGCCTGCGAACGGGAGAAACGTCTCATCCGGGGGCCGGATCCTTCGGCTTCGCCTCAGGATGACTGAGTTTGTGCCGCGCAAGAATTTTCCATAATCCGTATAAGAGGTTCCCGGCGACTGGTGCGTAAGGTGAAGTCAATCATGTTTGAGGGTTCGAGAATGAAGTCACTTCAGGTTCTGCTGGTTGTGGCGGTGCTGGGGCCGGCCATCGGACAAGCCCAGCCCGTGGAGTTGGTGGCTAATCCGGGGTTCAAGAGCGACGGCGGAGAGTCCCTGCCGGAGGGCTGGTCGGTATGGAAGCCGTCGTGGGAGCCGGCGGCGTGCCAGGTGCGGGCTGCGACGGGTGGCTTGCTGGTGGATGCGGATGATCCCTACGCAGTCGGTGGCGTGAGGCAGGAGATTCAGGGTATCCGGGCCGGGACGGCCTATCGGGTCGCGGCGATTTGCGAGCTGCGCGGAATTGAGGAGCCATTTTGCTCGGTAATGGTACGGGTGAACTGGTTGAAAGCGGGCAAGCTCGCACATCCGGCGGGCATGCTGGTGCGGGGCCCCGTGTTGGACGGCGGGACGACGCGGTTCTCGGATGTCTTCGTGGCGCCCGAGGGGGTGGATGCGGCGCGATTGTCTCTGGAAGTGAAGTGGCCGGGGCGCGGCTCGGTGCTTTGGAAGCAGGTAAGCATGCGCGCGACGGCGGATCCAGGTCCGCGGAAGGTCAGGGTCGGGACGGTTTATCTGCGACCGAGGCAGAGCACACCGGAAAACAACCTCAAGTTGTGGTGCGAGCAGATCGACGCGGCCGGAAAACTCGGCCTGGATATCGTCTGCCTCGGGGAGACTATCACGCGCGTCGGCACGAATGCCTCGCTGGCCGATGTCGCCGAGCTTGTTCCGGGGCCCGCGACGCAGAGGCTTGGGGAGGCCGCCAGGCGGAACAACATCTGGGTCGTGGCCGGCCTGACGGAGCGCGCGCGGGATGTTGTGTACAACACGGCCGTGCTGTTGGACCGGCAGGGGCGGGTCGCCGGGACGTACCGCAAGACCCATCTGCCGCGCGAAGAATGGAAACAGGGCGTTCGGCCGGGACAGGAATACCCGGTCTTCGATACGGATTTCGGCCGCATCGCGATACAGATTTGCTATGACTGGTTCTTCCCGGAGCCGGCGGCGATCTTCGCGCTCAAGGGGGCGGAAATCATCTTTGCGCCCACCTGGGGCAACACGCTGCCGGACCGTGACGGCATGGTGGACGGCGAGACGACCTTCCGTGTCCGGGCGCGCGATAACGGCGTCTACATGGTGCCTTCGGTCTATGACGGCAGCAGTCTGGTCATCGATCCGATGGGCCGGATTCTCGCCTCGAACGCCGGCCGCGACGGCGTATTTTGGGCGGAAATCGACCTGAACAAGCGCGAGTGTCTTGACTGGGTCGGATATTGGCGTTCCATCGGCCCGCGTGACCGCATGCCGGGCACCTACAGCTCACTGGCCGGCCGCTATCTGAATCCGGATGAGAACAAAGCCCGTCAGCAAATGCAGCCCGCCGCGCCATAGCTGTGGAGGTAATGCGCCCCGTACGAACTGAACGAGACGACCATCATGTCGAGACCGGCCATCCTGGGTAGCGCGCGCCGAAACCCGGAGTCCAAGCCGTGTTCCCGTTCCTGAGAGTCTCCAACAGAATCCGTGCACGGTCAGGAGCGGTTGTTGCCCTCACGGTTTGGCTCCGTCACCGCGGCACAAGCACGGGTCCAGACGACTGCAAGACACGAACGCGCTCAGGCCCGGAGCGTGATTCCCCAGGCGTGGGGGGCTGGATTCCTGCCTGTGCGGGAATGACAGAGTCGTGGTGGGCGATTCCTTCCCGCACAGGTGACGAAGAGATGCCGCACAACTCTCGCCGTGTTGGAGGCTCCAGGAGACAGCGCGACGGCTAGGCCCGTTTGCGGAAGGCCAGGGTGTAGATGGGGCGGTTCTCCTTGACGTATTTGCGCTCGTAATTGGTGCCGGTCAACTCACCTTCCCGGGCGCCCGCGGGGCGCTGAAACTCGATCGGTTCGAGCCGGGCGGCATGAACGGACATCTCCCGGCTAATCTGCTCGAAGTAGTCCTCGTGGTCCGTGGCAATGCGCATCTCGCCGCCGGGCTTGAGGCATCGAATCAGGGTCTCGATGTTCGAGCCCTGCAGGAGCCGTCTCTTGTGGTGGCGCTTCTTGGGCCAGGGGTCAGGGAAGTAGATGTGAAAGCAGTCGACGGATTCTTCGTGCACGAAGTCCCGGAGGAAGGCGGCGGCATCGGCGCGGATGATACGGACGTTTGTCAGGCCCCGGCGCCCGATTCGATCCGCGGCGTGGCGGTAGTATTTCCGGGCCCATTCGATTCCGAGAAAGTCGACGTCCGGCTGGGCCTGGGCCTGGTGCACGAGGAAGGTCCCCTTACCTGAACCGACCTCGACGTGGACCGGACGCGAACGTCCGAAAATCCGGGCAAAGTCCAGTCGGCTCTGCAAATTCTCCGGCTTCAACGCGATATTCGGGTATTCCTGCAAGTCCCGTCGCATTGTCCCGACAGCCTCAAAAAAGCTAATCAGACCATGAATGGGAGGATTCCCGCCCTTGATTATACGGAAACGGCCGGGTCAGGAAAAGACTGAGGCAAAATTTGGCATCCTCGCGTTACTAAAGTCGCCCCGAACGGCACTCGATTATGACATGTGAACTCTTTTTAGGGGTCGTGCGTATGTTATCCTGTGTGGGATCGCTGGCGCCCGGAAAGGATGTCGTGAGATGATGCTGCAAATGGTCAGGGCGAAGCGGAGGCAGATTCTCGTTGACATCAATACGCAACGGGATTTCCTCCTGGCCGACGGCGCCGTTTGCATTCGCAATCACCGGCGGGTCCTGGCGCATATCCGACGGATGATGGCCTGGGCCAGGGCCAGGAACATTTCCGTTGTCTCCACCTGCGAAGTATATCCCGAGATCAACGGCCACAACGGCGACCTCAGGTACTGCATCGATGGCACGCCGGGACAACTGAAAATCGGCTACACGCTGATGCGAAACCGGGTAAGCTTTCCGGCCGACGGCAATACCGACCTGCCTCGGGACATGCTGCGGCGCTACCAGCAGATCATTCTCCACAAGCGCTGCATGGACCCCTTCGAGGAGCCGCGCATCGACCGGCTGCTCAGCGAAGTCTGCGCGGCCGAGTTCATCCTGATCGGGGCCTGTGCCGAAGGGGCCGTCAAAGCCGCCGCCCTCGGGCTGCTCCAACGCGAGAAGAAGGTCAGCGTCGTCATCGACGCCGTCGGCTACCATGACAATCGCGACGCCAAAATGGCCTTTCGGAAAATGGAGGCAAAAGGCGCCAAGCTGATCGAGACACGCCGGATTGCCGGGATTTCCCATCTTCGCCTGGTCGGCGTCTGTCAGTGCGAGAGTTGCCAGCGGATGTACCAGAGGATCAGCGTCGGCGCACCGGCCGACGAGGAATAGCGTCGTCGCACATTTGATAGATTCGTCTCAATCCCCACGCCAATTGAGACGCCTGACGCACGAAGCTGCAGGTCCATTCGCGCTCACGTCCACGTCCGCTCAAGTCAGCGTCGCATTTCCCGAAGTCATCGGCCAACGCGAGCGTGCCGCCGCCACCTGAACAGGTGCGTTGAGTGCGCGACGGCCCATCGTCGCAGTCGATGGGTGTACCAGGTGGTCATGGGGACAGCGGTTGACGAGGACCGGCCGGCGGTTTATAGTGCGCGGCGGTGTGACGCAAGATGCGGTATCAACGGATGGCCGACCCATTCGCCATAGGAAGGAACGTATAATGGAACATCGCGTGCCTCCCGCTTCAGGGCAAACGCCGTGCGAGTCGGACCATCCCTGCCGACTGATTGGTCTTCTCCTGACGTTGGCCTTGTTGCTCCTTTCTGTCGAAGGGATTTGTTGCGCCGGCGGGGCGACCGTAAGACCGTTCTCCGAGGCCGTGATAGGGAGTCCGTCCACGACTGTCGATGCTGACTATCCCGGCGGCAATATCATCGTCGAGCGGATCGAGGGCGACACGATTCACCTTCGGCCGGACCTGAGGGATACGGAGGGATGGTGGTTCTACTGGAATTTCCGCGTCTCTCATGTCGAGGGCATCCCGCCCTCGAGGCGCGGGCAGGATGCCCGCGACACGGGGCGGACGCTGACCTTTCAGTTCGGTGACAGGAATCCCATCGGCGTGCGCGGGCCGGCCGTCAGCACCGACCAGGGTCGAACGTGGTCGTGGCTGGGGACCGCGGCGGTGCGCGACGCATCGTTCCAGTACGCCTTCCCGGCCGATGCCGGGGACGTGCGGTTCTGCTTCGCGATGCCATATCAGGAGCGGGACCTGAGGGAGTTCCTCGCCGGCTACCAAGGGAATCGGCATGTCTCCGTGCAGGAGCTTTGCAGGACCAGCAAGGGCCGGAGCGTCGAGCGGCTGCACGTCGGGCGGCTCGACGGTGATGTGCCGTACCGCGTCCTGCTGACGGCCCGGCACCACGCGTGCGAGATGATGGCCAACTATGTCATGGAAGGCGTACTGGAGGCCGTGCTCGCGGACAATGACGATGGTTACTGGTTCCGGCGCAACGTCGAGGTCCTCGCCATCCCCTTCATGGACAAAGACGGCGTGGAAGACGGCGACCAGGGCAAGAACCTCAAGCCCCGGGACCATAACCGCGACTACATCGGGCAGAGCGTTCATGCGTCGGTCGGGGCGCTGCGAACGTTCGTGCCGAACTGGTCGAACGGCAGGCTGAGGGCCGTGTTCGACTTGCACTGCCCCTACATCAGCGGGCCGCACAACGAGGTCATCTACATCGTGGGCAGCGCGGACGAGCAGATGTGGCGCCGCCAGCAAGAGTTCGGGCGGCTTCTCGAAGCGGTGCAAAGCGGGCCGCTGGTCTACCGGGCCTCCGACAATCTGCCGCATGGAAAGGCCTGGAACACGGGCAGCAACGTAGGCAACAACAAGGGCTGCGGCCAATGGGCGGCGGGTCTTGATGGTGTCCGGCTGGCGGCTTCGTTCGAGATTCCCTACGCCAACGCCGGTGGACAACCGGTAACGCCCGAGAGCGCGCGGCAGTTCGGACGGAGTCTGGCGCGGGCCATTCGCGGTTATTTGGAGCGAATCGGCGCCGAGCAGGACGCCCAGGAGGCCACCCCCCAGCCCGTGCACGTCGCTGGCGTGTTTCCGAACTTGACGGTCATGGCCAAGGGCCTCGGCAGCAACTCCGAGGCGGGGATCGGGGCCCTGATCCCCTGGGCCGAGAAGCTGTGGGCGGTTGGCTACGTCGCACATATCCGCGGGCAGGGCCTGGGCCTGTACGAGATCAGCGAGGATATGACCATGCGGCGTCATCCGGCATCGGTGACGGGGACCTTCGCCAATCGCCTGCCGCACTGGCCCAGCGGCCAGGCCTTCATCGGCCCCCATGCGATCGATGCCGACGGCAATGTTCGTGTCATCGAGGACCTGAAGCACGTGCGCCTGGCCGCCACGTGCGAGCATCTGACGGACCCGGCCAACAAGGTCTATTTCCTCGGGATGGAAGGCCGGTTCTGGGAGGTGGATGTCCATTCGCTGGAGGCGAAGGAGCTTTTCAACCTCGTCAAAGAGCTCGAGATTGTCCAGGCCACGCCACATTTCAAGAGCGGATATACCGCCGCCGGCCGGGTGGTCGTGGCGAACAATACCTACGACGAGCAGGAGTTTCTGGGCCGGCGAAACGCCGGGCGGCTGGCCCAATGGGACGGCAAGACCTGGACGATCATCGAGCGCAATCCCTTTGTCGAGGTACACGGCAGCGCCAGCGGCGCCTCCTACGGCGGCCATACGATCTACGCCACGGGCTGGACCCAATCGAGTGTCGTGCTGCGGGCCCTGGTCAAAGGCGAATGGAAGCGGTATCTGCTCCCGATGGCGAGCCACACGTGGAACCACGCGTGGAACACGGAATGGACGCGGATTCGCCACGCGGTGACGGAACGGCTGCTCATGGACGTCCACGGCATGTTCTACGAGCTGCCGGCGTTTTCCTACGGCGGCAACATCTGGGGCATTCGGCCCATCTGCTCGCACCTGCGAGTCGTGCCCGACTTCTGCTACTGGCGCGGCCTGTTCGTCATGGCCTCGGACCAGATCGACCACGACCAGGGCCAGCCGCAATCGGGCCTGTGGTTCGGCAACATCGACGATCTGTGGCGCATGGGCAAGCCCACCGGCTGGGGCGGCCCGTGGTGGAACACACCGGTCAAAGCCGGCGACGTCTCGGACCCCTTCCTGATGACCGGCTTCGACAAGAAAGTCGTACACATCACGCATGACGCCCCGGAACGCGTGTACTTCGACATCCAGGTCGATTTTCTGGGCGACGGCAGTTGGCGGTCCTACCAATCCCTGGGTGTTGATTCTGCGACGAACTACGTCCACCATGAATTCCCCGACGGTTTCTCCGCACACTGGGTGCGTGTCAAGGTAGACAAAGACTGTAACGCGACGGTGTACTTCATGTATAATTAAATGCCTATGTCCATTCTGAAGTATCGCACCGGCCAGGTCAGGATTGCATGGAGGGTCACGATCGCCGTCTTGGCGTACGTGGCTGTCGCTTTTCTTCTGCGGTTCATACCCATCTTTGTTTGCACGGCGTTTCAGGCCGGTCATGGCATCGACAGAGAGGACGCACTCGCAGCGGCCAAGACTCTGGTCTTTGAGCACCCGATCTGGTCCACAGCTATCGGCATCGTCAATGCGCTTGTGAGTCTCGTTCTCGTCTGGTTTCTGATCAGAGTGATCGAGAAGCGCACCTTTGCATGGAAGGACGTGGGTCTGGACTGGAGGCGCAACAGCCTTGCGAGCGTGGCTTTCGGCGCACTTCTCGCGCTGCTCATGTACGTGGCCGGCACGGCTGTCGGCCGGATCTTTGGCTCGTCCATTCCGACGGCACCGACGCTCTTGGCCGGCGTTACCGTCGCTGCCGTGGTCCGGAACATCGCCCTGTACGTCCCGATGGGCTTCAGTGAAGAGGTTCTGTTCCGAGGCTACATTCAGACCGGGCTGGTCGAGCGGCATGGAGCATTCCGTGGCATTCTGATCGGCAGCCTTGTGTTTACCGTGCTGCATCTGCTCGGCCGTCCGTTGTCGCCTGTCACCCTTTTGTCCGGTGTGATCCTGTGGGCGGCAGTGGGGGCCCTTTATTATTGGAGCCAATCGCTCTATCTTGTCGGCATGTTCCACGCGGTCATGAACACTCTGCTGAACCTTCTGCCCTCCGACTGGTCCGACGCCGCAGGTCTGACCGTGCACGTGCTGCTGCTCGGGCTGATCGCCTTCGTCGGCCTGCGCACGTCGAGGTTTTCTCCCGCCGGCCGCAAGTCGGCCGAAACCGCCCACGGGCGGTAGTACCCGGATGCATGGTGCGCCGGCCCTCTTCCTCCGGCGGCAGACCTTTTCGGGAGTTTTCGTATCGCGCGGCGGGTGTGGCCGGAATACAGTGGCGGTCCTTGTGGTTTTCGTAGCATGGGCGTCCCGCCCATGAGTCGCAGGGCCATCCTGGCCCTGCCTTCACGGGCGGGAGGGGTCCCCATACGCGCC
>CAYFUB010000576.1:0-5294 GCA_964346195.1 uncultured Pirellulales bacterium | reverse complement strand
ATCTCCGACGGCGTCATGTTGGAGAAGCGCCTGCGCTCCACCGAGGATGTGGAGCAGGCCTATCTCGACCGCCGCGAGATGGAGTATCTCTACTCCGACCAGCACGCGCACGTCTTTATGGACACGCAGACGTACGACCAGGCCATGGTCTCCGACGAGCTGCTGGGCGATGCGATGAAGTACTTCAAACCGAACACGCCGGTCACGGTCCTGGTATACGACGGCAATATCGTTTCCCTCGAGTTGCCCAAGGCCGTGGAGCTGGCGGTTACGGAGACCGCGCCCGTGCCGAAGGGCGCGACGGCGACGAACCAGATGAAAGACGCGGTCCTCGAGACCGGCCTGCGGACGCGCGTGCCGCCGTTCATCGAGATCGGCGAGGTCGTCCGCGTCAACACGGAAGACGGCTCCTACACCGGCCGGGCCAAAGGCTGATCGCCTTCGCTATCCGGCGATACCGACTTCATCAAGACTTGCCGTCAAGAACAACGGTGTGCCCGGCACACCGTTTCCTTTTGCCAGGCGCCCTCTCATGCGCATTTCCATCAGAGACTCCGTAGACCACGGCGGCAGGCTCAAAGTCTTTATCGGCGCGCCACTTCCCAAACAGGCTCCGGCTGAGGTCGAATGTCATCTATGCCGCAATTTCGTCATTGCAATGTATCCATCCGCCGTATAGTCTGAAGGCCATCGGGTCCTGACGAAGCACCAAGATTCTCTAATTCAAGGAGTGGGAAATGAACACAAGGGCGTGCGTTTACCTGATGCTGTTGGGGGTTCTGTCGTTGTCCATCGGTGGCTGCACCGCCGGCTCCTTAGCCGAATTGGGCGTATTCGGGTCATATCTGGACTCGGACGATCTGGGCAACGGATATGGCGCCGGGGTGAAGCTCGAGGTGAAACCGACCGACATCCTCTCGGTGGACGGCCGGGCAAGCTGGCTCTATTTCGATGATTTCGAGATCCAAATGATCCCGTTGGAGGTGGCCGGCCGGCTGAACCTGCCGTTGCTCGGCGAGCGAATCGTTCCGTACGTCGGCGTGGGCGGCGGCTACTATCTCTTCGAGGCCGATGATGTCGACCTTGACGACGATGGCGGGTTCTTTCCTCTCGTGGGCCTGGAAGCGGGCCTTCGACGTGTCGCACTGTTTGCCGAGGCCCGTTGGCTGTTTCTGGAGACCGATGCCGATACGACGCTGGGGGAGTTGGCTGGTATTGACAAAGCCGACGTGGACGGCCTGGGCATCAACGTGGGGCTGCTGTTTCGGTTCTGAGGCCCCGCCTGAGCCGGCGGCGCATCTGGCGACGGTATGAACCCGAAAGCAGCCGAGGCCTGGAACTTCGCACTGGCAAAGCTGGAATCCGCCCGGCAATACCTCGAAAAAGACGAGGGCGAGTTGGCCAAGACCGAAATCGCCAAGGCGGTCTACGTCGGGGCCGGTGCCTTGTACTACCTACTGGGCCAGGGGTCCGAGGAGCAGGCCGCTCATCAGGCCGCCCAGAGCTTTATCAGCGACATGGCCGCCGGTGACGCCTCGGCCGCCGAGGCTTACCTGGGCGCCCGCAAGATCCTGGGCTACATCGCCGACCTGTCCCCGCCCGAAGACAGGCTCCCCGCCCCGTAACCTGCGCCAATGCCGTGCGCCGGACACAGGACCGATGGACGCCAAGCAGGGCTGAATCCCCTGTAACAAGCCCAAGTCAGGAGGGTAGTAGCGGCAAGCGCCGGTTTGCCGAGGTGGCGCATGTGCGGTAAGGTCATCGGCAAGCCTTTCGGCCTTGCCGCTGCCACCCATGGCCCTGCGAGACTTTGCCCGCCCGACAGCACGAAATGTGCGAACGCGGTGGCGCTGGGACCGTACCCGAAGAAGCAGATCCTCACAGGGCTGGCAAAGAAACGCCGCCAAAGGCGTACTGGAAAGCGAAAGGGGAAATCATGTCGCACTACAAGTATCTGATCGTCGGCGGCGGGATGACCGCCGATTCCGCCGTCCAGGGCATTCGTGAGTTGGACTCCACCGGCACCATCGGGTTGATCGGTGCGGAGCCGGAGCCGCCGTACGACCGGCCGCCGTTGTCGAAGGGTCTCTGGAAAGGCAAGCCGATCGACAGCATCTGGCGCAAGACGGAAAGCTATCAGGTGGACCTTCATCTGAGCTGTCGGGCCGAGGCCATCGACGTGGAACGCAAGCGGATCACCGACGATAACGGCGATGCGTACACGTTCGACAGGCTGCTTCTGGCAACGGGAGGGCAGCCCCGTCGACTGCCCTTCGATGACGGGCAGATCATCTACTATCGCACAGTGGCGGATTTCCGGCGGCTCCAGGGTCTGGCAGAGAGAGGCCGGCGCTTCGCCGTGATTGGCGGCGGGTTCATCGGCTCGGAAGTCGCCGCCGCTCTGGCCCTGAACGGCAAGAAGGTTACGATGATCTTTCCCGAACTCGGCATCAGCGGCCTTCTGTTCCCGCAGGAGCTGTCCGATTTTCTGAACGATTTCTACCGACTGAAGGGGGTCGAAGTGCTGACGGGGGAGTCCGTCGCAGGTCTCGAAAGGCGAGGCGAGCGAACGGTCCTGCGCACCTCCAGCAGAGAGATCATTGCGGATGGCGTCGTGGCCGGGATCGGCATTGAGCCGAGCGTCGAGCTGGCACGGCAGGCCGGACTGGAGATCGAGAACGGCGTCGTCGTGGACGAGCTCCTGCGCACCAGTAATGAAAACGTCTACGCTGCCGGCGACGTGGCCTCCTTCTACAATCCCGCGCTCGGCAAGCGGTTGCGCGTGGAGCACGAGGACAACGCCAACACGATGGGCCGCCTCGCGGGCCGGAACATGGCTGGCGACGCGAAACCGTACCACCACCTCCCGTATTTCTACTCTGATTTGTTCGAGCTGGGATACGAGGCGGTCGGCGGACTGGACGCCCGCTTACAGACCGTGGCCGACTGGGAAGAACCCTTCCGCAAGGGAGTTGTCTACTATCTGAAACACGGCCGGGTGCGGGGCGTGCTGTTATGGAACGTCTGGGAGCAGGTCGATGCCGCCCGTGAACTGATCGCCGGCCGTCAGACCTTCCGGCCGGAGGACCTCATGGGCCGCCTGCCCGCCGCTACCCAGCCTGCCGCCGCGGGCCAATCATGATCGAATACCGAGTCGCCAGGAACATCAGGATCCTCTTCGTGGGAATCAACCCGCACCCCGGCTCCTACCGGCGGGGTGTCCCTTTTTCCAATAATAAGACATTCTGGTATTTGCTCAATCGCGCCGGGCTCCTGAACGAGAAGGAGAGCGACCTTCGAAACGACCGTACGCTCAAGGAGATGTACGAGCAGAAATTCCTGTCCCATTATCGACTGAGTTTCATCACTCTGGTCAGTCGTCCGACGCGCGCGGTGACCGAGTTGAAGAAAGGCGAGGAGAAGGCGGGCGCAGCAAGGGTGAGAGAAATCATCGAAGCCTGCAAACCGAGGGTCGTATGTTTCATAGGCAAGGTGACCTACAACAAATTCCGCGGCAGCAGGGACTGCGAGCATGGCTGGCAAGAGAGCATCAGCGATTCCAAGGTATACGTGATGCACTTCCCTATTCGCGGTCCGGCCGCCGTCAGAATCAGGGAACTGGAAGAATTGCGCGGCGTCAGCCGAGGCTCGTCGCACTGAGCCTATTCCACTTCACCCGAGCGAGTCCGCCCTGAGCGCGGTCGAGTGGTGACGGGGTTCGTGTAAAACCTTGCCTTTTCTGTGGTTACGCTTTGCCGCGAACCCGGTCGTGCACGCGGCCCGTTCGATTGTGCGCACACGCGTTCGGGCGGATGTTGAAGGTTGCGGGCCAGGATAAAGTCCGTTACATTGGGGTCCGGATGCAGGCAACCGGGATCGTAGGAGCCATGATGAAGATTGCACTGGGTACGGATCACGCGGGTTACGAGCTGAAGGAGCGAATCAAGCAGTATCTCGCCGAGAAGGGGCACGAGGTCGAGGACTTCGGGACCTATTCGAGCGAGTCGTGCGACTACCCGGATTTCATTTATCCGGCGGCCCTGGCCGTCGCCCGCGGCGCGTGCGAGCGGGCCATCGTCATGGGTGGCAGCGGCAACGGGGAGACCATCGTCGCCAACAAGGTCCGCGGCATACGCTGCGCCGTGTGCTGGAGCGAGGAAGGGGCCAGGCTTAGCCGGGCCCACAACGACGCCAATGCTATCTCAATCGGCTCCTGGACCGTTTCCGTCGAGCTGGCGCTGAAGATGATCGATATCTGGCTGGCGACCCCGTTCGACGGCGGCCGCCACGCCCGCCGGGTCCAAAAAATCACTGAACTCGACAAGTGCTCGTTGGAGCCTTTCCCCAAAAAGTAATCGCCACAGGTTGTAGGGTGCGTATCACGCACCATCCAATCGTCAGACGGAGCGTCGTATTCGAAATGTTGAGAAAGAACATGGTGCGTGATACGCACCCTACGCGCGTCCGGAGGATTCTATGAAATCAACAACCATCCCCACGATGACCTGTCTGGCGCTTGCCTTGTGCGGCGTTGCTTCGGCCGCAGGGGGGCAAGTTCTGGTCGAGGCTGAGAGCTTCGCCGACCTGGGCGGCTGGGTCGTGGACCAGCAGTCCATGGACCAGATGGGCTCGCCGTATCTGTTGGCGCATGGGCTGGGCGTGCCGGTCAAAGACGCCGTCACGAACGTGGTGTTCCCGACGACCGGCAAGTATCGCGTCTGGGTCCGCACGCGCGACTGGGTCGCGACGTGGCCCACGGCCCAGAGGGCCGCGTCGGATGGATCCGGCGCGCCAGGCAGGTTCCAACTACTCCTCGACGGCGCGCCGCTATCGGCCACCTTCGGAACGGAAGGGGCTGAGTGGCACTGGCAGGAGGGCGGCACCGTCGATATCAAGAGCACGCAGGTCAAACTCGCCTTGCACGATCTGACGGGTTTCGAGGGTCGTTGCGACGCCATTCTCTTCGCGAACGACCCGGACTACAGGCCCCCCGAGGGTGAAGCTCTCAGAGCACAGCGGTGGGCGGGAAAGCCGGAGGATGCGGGACGGTTCGATCTCGTCGTGGTCGGTGGCGGCATGGCGGGGACCTGCACCGCCATCTCGGCTGCCCGGCTGGGACTGAAGGTGGCGCTGATTCAGGACCGGCCCGTCCTGGGCGGCAACAACAGTTCAGAAGTCCGCGTGCATCTCAACGGCGGGGCCAATCTGCCGCCCTACCCGCGTCTCGGCGATGTCGTCATGGAACTGGACTCGGGCAACCGCGGCAACGCCCAGCCGGCCGCGTTCTACAACGA
>CAYFUB010000575.1:0-3694 GCA_964346195.1 uncultured Pirellulales bacterium | reverse complement strand
GATGAGGCGACGGACATTTCTGAAGCAGACGGCGGGAGCGGCAATCGGCACGTTCGGCTTGCCGCTGTTCATCCGATCCAGCGCGTTGGGCAACGCCGGCCGCGTCCCGCCCAGCGAGCGGATTACGATGGCCTCCATCGGCGTCGGCGGCATGGGCACGAACAACCTGCGGGCCTTTCTGGCCCAGCCGGATGTCCAGGTGCTGGCCGTCTGTGACGTGGTCGAGGCCAGTGACGAATACGGGCACTGGTACAAAAAGGGATGGAACGGGGCATGGTTCGGACGCGCGCCCGCCCGAAATATCGTACAGGACGATTACGCCCAAGAGAAACCGGCGGGAACCTACAAAGGCTGTGACGCTTACGTCGATTTTCGTGAGATCATCGCGCGGGACGACATCGATGCCGTCTGCATCACGACGCCCGACCACTGGCACGCCATCACGGCCATCATGGCCGCCGCGGCGGGCAAGGACATCTACTGCGAAAAGCCTCTGAGCCTGACCGTAGCCGAGGGTCGGGCCATGGTCGACGCCGCACAGCGGTACGGCACCGTCTTCCAGACGGGCACGCAACGGCGTTCGAGCGAGCAGTTCCGCTTCATTGCCGAGCTCGTTCGCAACGGCCGCATCGGGAAGCTCCGGCGGGCCGTCACGACGATTGGCCCTAACAACAAGCAGGCCCCGCCCAGCGATTGGGAGCCGATGCCGGTGCCCCAGTGGCTCGATTACAATATGTGGCTCGGCCCGGCCCCGTGGGCGCCCTACCACAAAGACCGATGTCTCTACACGTTCCGCTTCGGCCTCGACTACTCCGGCGGCCAGACGACCAACCTCGGCGCCCACGTGATCGACTTCGTCCAGATGGCCAATGGCACGGACGAGACCGGCCCCGTCGAAGTCGGAGACCTGGGCGGCGAGTTCCCTACCGATGGCCTGTTCACCACGGCCACCAAGGTCCATTTCCGCGCCCGTTACGCCAACGGGATGGAGTTGACCGTCGAAACGGGCAAGGGCGAAAGCTGGCGCCTGGAGGGCACGGACGGCTGGATCGAAATCCTGAGCGAGAGCAATTGGACCTGCTCGCCGGAATCGCTCAAGACCACGGTGATTGGCACGAATGAGATTCACCTGTACAAAAGCAACGACCACCATCGCAATTTCGTCGATTGCATCAAGAGCCGCCAGCGCACGGCAGCCACGGCAGAGATCGGCCACCGCTCGACCTCGATTTGCCACCTCGGCAATATTGCCATGCGGCTCCAGCGCAAGCTGCACTGGGACCCGGCGCGAGAGCGCTTCACCGACAGCGACGAGGCCAATCGGATGCTTTCGAAGCCCATGCGAAGCCCCTGGCACCTGTAGGAGAATGTCACAGTACGCGAGGATAGGAGAAGAATCATGAGCCGAATGCGTTTATCCACAGGAGTACTTGTCGTACTGGCCGGCCTGCTTACGACCGGGCCGGCAGTCGCCCGGGGCGGCACGGACAAACCCGTAACGCTCGATACGGACCCCAACCTGGTGGGCTGGTGGAAGTTCGATGATGCCGCCGGCGCCACTGCCGCAGATTCCAGCAGCAACAAGCGAGACGGCGCCCTCACAGGGGACTTCTCCTTCGATAAGAGCTCCGTTGCCGGCAAGGTGGACAAGGCCATCCGGTTCGACGGCAAAGAGACCCGCATCGGGGTCAAAGGATACAAAGGCGTCACCGGGACCCGGCCGCGCACCGTTGCCGCCTGGATGAAGACCAGCGCTTCGCGCGGAGAGATTGTCGCCTGGGGGATGCAGGACTTCGGCCAGATGTTCATCTTCGGTTTCATTCGCGGCCGGATCGGCGTCACCCCCAGCGGGGGTTATCTCTACATGAATCCGGAAACGCACGACGACCAGTGGCACCACGTCGCCGTAGTCGTGCAGGAGGCCGAATTGCCCAATCTGCACGATGATGTGACACTCTATCTGGACGGTGCCCCGGCGGAGATTCACGACATTGGCCTGCTGGACCTCTGGCCTCTCCAGACCGGGGCGGAGCTGGACGTGCGCATCGGTCGAGGCTTCAACGGCCTGCTCGACGACCTGCGTATTTACGACCGCGCCCTGGCGGAAAACGAAATCAAAGCCGTATTCGAATTGAAGAGCAATCGCCCATTAGCGTCATCTCAGCAGTAAAGGAATCCCGCGATGGAAGAGAAAGCAGTGACCCGACGAGAGTTCGTGCGGAACACGGCGCTGGCGGCCGCCGGCATGGCTGTCGGTGCGGCGGCCATGACGAACCGAACCACCCAGGCCGCCGAGAAACCAGTCGATACCGCCAAAATCCTCAACTACAACCCGGACATGGAATACCGCCGACAGGGAAAGACCGGCCTGATGGTTTCCGCCGTCTGCCTGGGCGGGCACTCGCGCAGCAACCAGCAGCAGCGCACCGAGATTGTCAGCCGCTGCATCGATGCGGGCATCAACTATATCGACGCCTGCTGGGACGGCGAGGTCAAGCGCGACGCCCGGGCACTCAAGGGGCGACGCGACAAGATGTATCTGGCGCTCTCGCACGGCGCCAAAGAGGTCCGCAACGAGGATTACCGCACGTCCAAGAAGCTGCTGGCCTCGCTCGACGAGCTTCTGCGAGACTCCGGCCAGGAATACACGGACCTGTGGCGCATCACGTGCCTGGAGCCCGGCGGGCGGCACACGTTCAACACCGCGTGCGAGATCGTGGACGCCCTGGAGAAGGCCAAGAAGCAGGGCAAGGCCCGTTTCTGCGGCTTCTCCTCGCACGACCGCCGCTGGATCAAGTTCATGATTGAGTACTTCCCGCAGATTGAAGTGGTGTGCTTTCCCTTTACCACAATGACGAAGAGAGCGCCGCAGGACAGTCTCTTCGATGCGCTCAAGCAGCGTGACGTCGGGGCCTTCGGGATCAAGCCCTTTGCCGCCGCCTCGCTGTTCCAGGGTGACCCGGAAGAGAACAACAAACGGGGCCGACTGGCCATCCGCTACATCCTGCACAGCAACACCGTGATCCCTATCCCCGGCCTGAACAGCGTGCAGGAGGTTGACAACGCGGGCAAGGCCGTCGCCGAGCGCCGTCAGCTCGATATCAGGGAAAACGCCGCACTGCAACACGCAGGCCGGCAGACCTGGGCCAGCCTGCCTTCCCACTATCAGTGGCTCAGGAACTGGGAATATGTCTGACATGACGCAGCATTCGACGGAATTCAGCGCTGGCGGGTGTCGTGCATGATTGACGACCGCTGTCATTCAGCGACGTGTCTGCTGGTTCTTGTTTGCATAGGCTGGACACTTCTCCCGGCCGGCTGCGAACAGGCGGATACGATGTCCCATCCACAAATGGAGCCGGCCGCGAGCGATAATCCCCAACCCCTCACCGGCCAGACGGCCGGACCTGCGCAGAATGCCCCGCTTCTCCTTGACGAGCCGGTCCTGCTGCTCGAGGAGGAGCCGGCCATGGAAGGTCAGAACGGGCCGACTGCCGACAACAGCCGCTGCTTCGTCTGCCACATCAACTACACGCAGGAGGAGCTCGCCGTCACTCACGCGCGGGCCAACATGGGCTGTGCCGATTGTCACGGCTCGAGCGACGCCCACATTGCCGACGAATCATGGGCCTCCGGCGGCAACGGCACGGCGCCCGACATCATGTACCCCAGGGAGAAGGTCAATCCCTCATGC
>CAYFUB010000574.1:0-14352 GCA_964346195.1 uncultured Pirellulales bacterium | reverse complement strand
GAGCAGATAGCCGCGCAGCGCCTCGACCTCGAGCTCGCTGAAGACCAGTCCGCCGGGCTCGACGATGTAGATGAACGGGTAATTGACCAGGTCCGGGTCGGTCAGCTCGAGCACGAGGCCCTCCGGGTCCACCTCCATGGAGGTCAACTGGTGCAGTCGATAGGAGAAGTTCAGGTCGCTGTCCGGGTAGTCGGTCGCCCATCCGCCGCCACCCCGGCCATAGTAACCTCTGCCGTATCCGCGACCGCGCCCGCGGCCTCCGTATCCTCCGTATCCTGATGAATACCGAATCCGCACGAAGGTGAAGACATCCGCGGAAAACTCCGGGTCCGGCTCCCAGTAGGGTACATCGCGCCGGTCATAGTAGCGCTGGGCCAGGACGCCGGGCACGACCAGGGCCAGTGCGATGCCCGACAGAATGCCCCATCCCCGTTTCGTCATGGCCAATTCCTCCGACCGACAGCGTCGGCGCTCAACGCTCTTCAATAATCTTTAGAAGCAGTCGATGGCCCTCCCGAAAACGGGGGGCGTCCGCGAGGGCCTCCAGAATGTGCTTGCGGGCCGCTTGCGGGTCCTGCCGCTGAAGCAGCCGGGCCAGGCGAAAGTTCACATCCACCGGGTCTGCACTGCCTAAAAGGAGCAGGTGACGGTACGAGGCGACGGCTTCGGCGTCCCGGCCGAGCGCCTCATAGGCCCGGCCCATACGCCCGTGTACGGTCACCAGCATGGGGTAGACCGCCAGGTGCCTGCGGCCGTTCTCAACGACCTGTTCCCAATTCTCCTGCTCGACTCCAACCTCCATCAGCCGGCCATAAGCGTCCACGGCATCGGCAGAACGTGCGGCCAGCGTGCTGAGCACCTGAACTTCCTGTTTCGTCTCGCCGAGGCGGCGATGCGCTTCGGCGAGCAGTCGATAGGGATTGTCCTCGCCCACGTGGTCAGGGTAAAGGGAAATCAGCTTCGTCAGCGGGGCTTTTGCCTGTTCCCACCGCCGTGCGGCAATCAGGCTTTTGGCCTGCATGGTCAGGGCCCAGTAGCTGTCGGGGTGCTCGCTGAGCCACTGGTCCACAGATCCGGCCGGCGCGCGCGCCGGCAGCTCGGGATCCCCGGCGCGATACATGGTGTTGGGCATCGCCTCCCAATCGAGGCCTGGAGCCAGATCCTGGGCCCGCTGGCGGGCGAAGGCCTCGAAATCCTTCTCGATCTGCTCCAGCGGCGCGGCGTGTTTGGCGATGGCGGCGTTGATCTGCCCGCCTTCGGCCAGATCAGCCAGAATCGCGCGCACGGAGGCGAACCCGAACCGCTCAACAAGGAATTCAACGACCAGCAACGACTCGTAGTAAGCGAATTGCAGGTGCCCGGGGCTGGCCGGGCTCATGAAGGCGGTGCTCAGCTCGCCCACCGGTGTCAGCTCACCGCCGAGAATCATCCGCCGATACTCCGGGTTCATCCGCTGGCCCCACTTCGCGTCCTGCTGCATCTCCTCGTAGACCGAGAGCCCTTCGCTCAGCCAGCGCGGCATCCTGTTGTTCGTCAGGTTCAGCGTCACCGCGTGGCAAAACTCATGCCATAACGTTGCCTCCCAGTTGGCGGTCCTCTCAAGCCTGGGGCTGGTGGCGGTGATGACGTGGCCGAAGCAGACGCCGAGGAAGCCGTCCCCGCCCGGCATGCCGAAGGTGCGCACGGCAAAATCCTGCTGCTCGGGAAACAGCTCTACCGTGACCGGACGCTCGAACTCGACGCCGTACTTCGCGCACAACTTCGACTTCGCACTGCCCAACAGGGCCAGGACACGCGCGCCGTAGACAGCGGTCTCGCGCTCGTCCATCCTGACGACGATGCCGTCCGCCGTCAACGTCTCGAATTCGGACAGCGTGCCGCGGAGATTGACCAGATTGTACGCCTCCACCTGGTAAGGGTCTTTGGTGTTCACCTCCTCGGCCAGAGCCCAGCCCGGCTGCTCATCGCCCAGTCGCAGCAGGTCCTGGGCCAACTGGACCTTCGCGGGCAGATAGTTCGGGTCGGCGTCCAGGGCCTGTCGCTGGTAGGCGGCACCCTGTTCGAAGAGGTACTTCTGCGAGAGCTTTCTGCCAATCAGATAGTCCACTCTCGGATTCTTCGGCCAGAATTTCAGCGCCCGGGCCCGATGGCTCGCGACGGCATTGGCATCATTCGCCGCGTGGGCCAGAACCGCACGATAGGCCCAGGCGTCCGGATACCAGGGATTCACCGCCAGCAGGCGTTCCAGCGACCTGGCCGACGCCTCGTAGTCCTCGCAGTCGATCTCGTGCTCGGCCCGCAGAATCAGCGACGGCGCGTGGCCGGGGTTGACGTGCAGAGCGGCATCGAGCGAACGGACCATCGCGGCACGGTCGCTGTGGTAGAACGCCTGTGCCAGCCCGCCGTGGAGGTCCGGGTCGTCGCCAAATCGCTTCAACGCCTCACGATAACGCTCAGCGGCCAGTTCGTAATCCTGCTTGGCGATGGCCAGCGCACCGGCAGCGAGGTATGCCTCGCGGCAGTTCGGGTCGCTTTCTATCGCGCGGTCGTAGAAGTTCTCCAGCACAATCCGCGGTTCGGCCCCGAGCTCGAGGAGGCAACGGCCCAGGGCCACGATCTCCGGGCCGCTCATGGATTCGAAGCGGCGAAAGCGGCCGGCCCGGTATGCCCGCTCGAGCATCGCCGCCGCCTGCTCGACCTGCCCGTTGTGGAGGTAAGCCGTACGGGCCACCCACAGAAGCGGAAGGCTCGGATAGGAATCTTTCAGGGCCGCGTCGACGCGATCGGCCGCCTCGCGGTACCGACCCAGCGCCAGCAGCGATTCAATCTCGACGAGCCGCCACTCGACGGAAAACACCCCCGACTCGAGGGTCTTTTGCGCCAGCGCGAGGCTCTCCGCGTACCGGCCGGTCCGGAGTCGTTCGCGACAGGTGGCCATCTCGTCAGCACATACCCCGCCAACCTCTGCGAGAATGAAGGCGGCCACCATCATCAGCCGGGAAGGACGGTATGCCATGCACCCCCGGCGGAACTGTAGGGCCGATAAAACACGTTCATCGCATCGTGGAGGCCGCCACAGCTTGCTTATTGCCAAGCGGAAATGCCGTTTCTGAGACATGGTCCCTATCCGTTTCGCCAATCGATCCCCAAAGAGTCCGGTCGGCCTGCCAACGACGAGCCGCCGCAGGCCAACGGGGTATACGGCTTGCACCAACCTCTGTTCGAGCGGCACGGTGCGCGAACATGTTCTCGTCGCCCGCGAGCCGGCGACCATCACGCCGGCCGGCCCGGCAGTCCAGACGGATGAACGCCGGCGTCTATTGCAGCATCGTCGGTACGGATGCGCGAAGACACCTGCTTCGACAAACCCAGGAAGAAATGCTATCTGTCACGGGTCTCAGGATTCCACTGCTATCGATACAGGAATCGACGATAAACAAAAGCAGAGTACCGGCCCCGCCACGGCGAGGAGCCGGGTCAGGTCCACGACCCCGGCGTCGGCGGGAGAAATCACGTTCTCGACCTCTGCCATCCCGGCCAAACGACAGAGCAGCCCCGACGCGGCCGCCCTGCGGCGCGACGCCAAGGCGGCGCTAATCGCCGAGTCTCTCATCTTTCATCCCTTTCCCAATCCACGCCCCCCTCCTATCCTCTCGCATGGACTTATTCTACGGATGGAACCGAATTCAGTCAACCACCATGAGAGTGGCTTTTGACTCGGGACCACGCTACCAAGAACCGTAGACATTCCGCCAACCATCGATTCTCCGTGACACCGGTGGCGGACTGGCTGCGCAGAAATGACAGAGTCGTGGTGGCCGGGCCTGTCGGTATTCCCGGTCCTTCAGGATGCCCGGTTGTGGGGCGGGGTATCTGCCGTCCGGCCCCGCCTGCGGAGGGGCTGCAGAGTTCATCGTCAGCTTGTCCGCGCCGGCGGCGAACTCGTGCTCGCAGTTGAGCATCTCGTCGTAGGTCACGACCTGCCCGGTGTGGACGGCCATGCGGCCCATCGCGGCCACGAAGCTGGCTGCGGCGCCGCGTTTGGCCTCATTGTGGGGCTTGTCGTTGCGAATGGCGTCGATCAATTCGTCCCACTCGATTTGATAGGGGTTCGGTTCCGGCTGGGGGAAGGCCCAGACGAGGTTGTCTTTGGCGAAGTCCTGGCCCTTGTAGACGCGGCACTTGACCGCCGGAAAGCCCGAGCCGGCAGCGGAAAGGAGGTAGATAGGAAAGAACTGGTAGAGCTTAGGGTGAGGCCCTCACATGATAGGACATCCTTTCAGTAGATGCTTGATTATCTTGACAGCGACGGGAGGGGACGTTCATACCACCTTCAGAATGGCCCTTTGCAACTCCCGACTATATCTTAAAGGATTCTTTTACCCGCAAGCCACGTCTGGTAAGATCGTCGTCAACCAGTTCTCGACTGTAAGGAGTGGAAATATGAAAGAAGATCTGTCAGGAGCGACCGGGCAGGCCCGAATCTCCCGCCGGGACTTCCTGGGAACAACGGCCGCAACAGCTTGTCTGGCCAGCGGTGGATCTACGATCTGCGCGGCCGGAGAGCAACGGCCTATCAAGCCGGAATTGTCCTGGGCCGTCCAGATGCAGTTTCTGCGGCCGGGCCAGTTGGAAAAGGCCCTCCGCGACTTCCCGGCGGTCTACGTGCCGTTCGGGCTGATCGAGTGGCACGGCCGCCACCTGCCGCTCGGCAACGACGCCCTGAAGGCCCACGCGATCCTCGTCAAGACCGCCGAGCAGTTCGGCGGCGTCGTGTACCCGCCCGTGTACTTCCACAACGGCTTTCCGCAGGAGTCCCTCGTGCCGGTCCTGACCGCCCTGTTTCAACGGCTCAAGAAGACCGGCGCTCGGGTCATTCTCGGGGTCTCCGGCCATAACGTCCAGGGCCAGATCGACATGATCGACAAGGCGCTGGCCCCGGTCATCGCGGACAAGACCGCCGCCGGTATGGGGCTGTGGGAGATCACGCTCAGCCGCGGGCCCGAGTCCGGCACGGACCACGCCGCCAAGTGGGAGACCTCGAATATGATGTTCCTCTATCCCAACCTCGTCGATATGTCCACTCTGGGCAACGGCCCTCTGGCCCCTAACATGAAGCCGCCCGATGGCATCGGCGGCCAGGACCCGCGCAAATACGCCTCCGCCGGAGTTGGCCGCCGCAACATCGAGCTCGCCGCGCAGGCGATCGGCAAGAAAGCGAAAGAGCTTCTTGAATCCCTTCCGCCGGACCAGAGGTCGTTCAACCTGCCCACGATCAGTCCCGGGAACTGGTGGATGATTTGACAGCCGGTTGGACCTCTCGACAATAGGGTTGTGGTCATGAGAAAGATTCGTGTGTGGCGTCCGTCCAGCTTGAGTCTGCCGCCGGCAACAAGGACGCGAACCTTGCCAAAATCAAGGATTTCCTCCAACGTGCAGCGACGCAGGGCGTTGAGTTCATCACCTTCCCTGAATGTCGCATCACAGGCTGCTGGTTCCTGCGGAACCTGTCGCGCGACCAGTTGCGTGCCCTGGCGGAGCCGGTCTTCGACGGGCCGACTTCACCGGCGTGAACCCGGCGGCGGTCAGGACGATAATCATCGGAGTGGACGAAGAGAATCCCGACGGCGCCGGCCTGGTCTTCATCGATGACATCCGCATCGTCAGACCCAGGCCGATTGACCCGGGCAACGTCGGTGTGGCAGCCCACTGATCGATGAAGTGCGAGTCTATGACCGGGCTTTGTCCGGGCTCGAGGCTCGTTGCCTTGCCGTCAGAGATAAGGAGTGGATACATTTGGCAGGATAAAGGGCAAGCGGCTCCGACACAGGGTCCCCGGCCTGTCGGAGCCGCGCGCGACGGAGCTACAGGTAGGGTATGCACGGCGGAGCGTATTTGTCGTGTCAGTCTGGTATTGGTAGGCGGTGCCCACCCCGCACTCTGTGCAGCATGAGGCGAATACGCCGAAAGATGGGGGATCGGTTATGAACAGAGCACGAGGATTCACGTTGATCGAGCTGCTCGTGGTGATTGCGATCATCGCCATTTTGATGGCCATCCTGATGCCGGCGTTGAGCGCCGCCAAGAAGCAGGCCTCCTCGGCGGCCTGCCTGAGCAATCAGAGAAGCCTGATGACCGGCTGGATCATGTACGCCGACGACAACGACGACCGACTGATGTGCAACGGGGCCTGCTATGAATTCTGGCAGGGCTCTTACGACCCGACCCCGTGGGTGCACTCCCCGATGGATACGGCCGGCAACCGGCTGGGCTCGCCGCCGCCGGAGACCATCGTGGATGAAGACCGCTACCGCGGCCTCCAGGCCGGCACGATGTGGCGATACGTCAAGGACGTGGACGTCTATCACTGCCCCGGCGACAACCGCCGCAGCACGCGCAAGCCGCCGCGGGACTGTTTTCGCAGCTATTCTCTCTCCTATGCCTTCGGGCGTCTGCGGGCGACGACCCCTGCCGCCCGGGGCGGATACCGTTACTACGAGAGAATGAGCGAGGTCAAACCGGCGGCACAATTCTACGTCCTGATCGAAGAGGAGCACAACGGCAGTGGTTACGGGGAAAACGAAGGCGGCTGGCACCTGCCGTTCAACGGGGGCCTGAATCGCCTCGACAATCCGGCCGGCTGGACCTTCTATGACCCGCTGGCTTCCTACCATATCAAGTCGAGCACCTTTGGCTTCGCCGACGGGCACGCCGAACGAATCAAATGGAAGGACAAGCGCACCCTCGAGTTCATCCAGAACAATGCCGACGACCCCTCCACCCATTCGGGATTCAACCGCACCTCGCCCGACAACGAGGACCTCCGCTGGCTGCTGGAGCATTTCATCGGCCAGGAACGCATCGAGTGAGCGTCGTTCGGTGACGGTCGGATACACGTTGAGTCCGGATGCTCCGGTGCGCCGGGCGGCGCCGACAGGCTGGTTTGTCGGTGTCCTTGATCCCCAAAGAGGACCTGCAATGACAAGATCGACCACTGGCGTCACGAGACAACTACAAACCACGGCCCCCAGGCAATCGAGTGCCTGGCGGCAGGCTATCCTGCTCATCCCGGCGGCAGGGACACTGGGCCCTGTTGGCAGCGTGCCCCTGAGGGTAGCCATGGAAACGTCCCGCGGCGTCACTGCGAACGGGCCGCTGGCGTTCCGGCGCATCATAACCGACGGCGACAACCCGACGTACCCGCACTGCAAGACGGCAGGCGACATCGACGGCGACGTCGCCTACATTCACACGTTCAAGACCGCGGATGTCAATCGCGACGGCGAGCCGGATGTGGTGACGGCCGAGATGGAGCAGTCGGCACGGTGGCGCGTGAGCATCTACTTCAACGAAGGCTGGGCCTTGCGCTGGCGTCGGCGGGTGGTGGGCCGGACAGGCTCGCACAATCTTCGCGTCGTCGATATCGGCAATGACGGAGACATCGACATCATCGGCGCCAACCACGGCAACTACGGGGGCCGTACGCCCGTCGATCTCTGGGAGAACCTCACGAATGCGCCTGCGCCTACCTTGCTGCTGGATCGCTGGCAGCGGCACGTCATCGATCCAAAGAGACCCTGGGGCGCTGCGTTCATCCTCGCCGGCGACCTCGATGGCGATGGACTGCGGGACATCGTCACCGGCGGCTGGTGGTATGAGAATCCCGGTTCAGCCAGCGGCGCCTGGAGGCGTCAGACCATTGGCGAGCCGCTCAACAATGCTGCGGCGGTCTGCGATTTCGACCTCGATGGCGCGCTGGACATCCTGGGCACACAGGGCAAGACACCCGCGGCCAGCGCCGATTCTGCCTGGGCCCGCAACGACGGACGCGGGCACTTCACCATTCACACGAACCTGGCCTCGGCCAGCGGCGATTTCCTGCAGGGCTGCACGACCATTTTCACGGGGTACCGGCGCCGAGAGGTCGCTCTGTCCTGGCACCGGGGGGAGCAAGGCGTTCAAATGTTCACCGTGCCGAAGGACCCGGTCGCCGAGACCTGGCCCTGGCGCAAGATTTCGGAGGTGTCCCAGGACGAGCAGGTGAGCGCCGGACAAATCGACAACAACACCAGCGTGAACCTGCTCCTGGGAACCCAATGGTTGCGCAGCCAGGGGGGAAAGACGTGGACGCTGCATACCCTGAATCCCACGGCGGGCCATCCAGACCGCAACCGCCCGGCCGACATCAACGGCGACGGGCGGTTGGACGCGGTCGTCGGGTTCGAGGCGATCGACGTCCCCGGGAAACTGGTCTGGTATGAGCAGCCGGAGAAGGCCGCCGACATCTGGACCGAGCACGCGATCACGACCGTGGTCGGGCCGATGAGTATGGACACCGCCGACCTCGACCGGGACGGCGATTTCGACGTGGTCGCGGGCGAGCACAACTACAAAGACCCCACCACTGCCAAACTGCACGTCTTCGAGAACAGCGACGGCAAGGGCGGGCAAGGGAAAGACCATATCGTTTCCACTGGCGACGAGCACCATGACGGCGCCATCCGCGCGGATGTGGATAATGACGGCGATCTGGACGTCCTTTCCATCGGCTGGCGACACAACCGCGTGCTGCTCTATGAGAACCAGGCCCTGTCGCGTTGACGAACAGCGGCAGCCCGACCGCCTGAAGAAATTGTGAGTTGAAAGGAACATCATGAAGCTGAGTCTGGACACCATCGGCTACGGTGGGTATTTCACCGCGCCGGGCGAGCAGCTTGCCCTGGAAGATGCTGTACGCAGGGCCGCCCAGTTCGGCTATGACGCCGCCTGCATCTACGCGCACCGCCCGCTGGGATTCCCCCTGGACCTCGACCGCGACCGGCGCAAGCGTCTCAAGGACCTCTATGGCCAGCTCGACCTGGAGATGGGCGCCGTCGTCTGCTGCACCAGCTTTCTGGAAGCGAACCATGTGCTGCTGTATCCACAGGAGAAGGAGATTCTCTACGTGCGGGAGTGCATCCGCCTCGCGAAAGACCTCGGCGCGAGCATCGTGCGGATCCTGGCGGGCTTCTATGGCTATTTCCAGAATCCTTTCGCCGGGCAGGGCTACGGGCTGCCGAGTTTCGAGTCCCGCTCGCGGCGGGTCTCGCGCGGCGAGGACTGGCTGGAAGCCTGGCACCAGGTCCGACGCGGCATCCGGGAAGTGGCGCTGTACGCCCAGGACGAAGGCGTTACGCTGGCGTTCCAGACGCACCCCGAGATCACCATGAACAACGAGGACACCCTGGAGTTGCTGGGGGAAATCAACGTGCCGAGCCTGAAAGTCGGACTGGATCTGCCGCTGATCGAAGCGCCGGACCCCGAGTTCGTGCGGCGGACCGTCCTGCGGATGAAGGGCCTGATGGTCTACTCTCATACGATCTCCCTGCGCAAACTCTACACCGTCGGCGGGGCGCCGGCCGGATGGGAGGAAGTCACCCCTGGAGACGAATTGGATCCTCTCCCCTGGGAGGTCTTCCTCAAGGCTTGCCGGGAGATCGGCTACGAGGGGCTGCTGTCCGCCGAACAGTGCTCGCCGATCATCAGGGGACACCAGCTCGGCACGATCCAGGTCGTGGACGAGCGATACGTGGCGTCGCTCGCCTTCCTGAAGGGGCTGTTGATGAAACTGGGTGCCTATACCGGCCACAAGAAATCTCCGGCATGAAGACAAATGAGTCGCGAGGATTAGTCCGAACAACATAAGGAGGGGTTTGTTATGTCGACGATGGCGAATGATTCAAGTCGCGACGTTGCAGCCGGGACTGAGCGTCTTGTTTGTAGTGTGCCCGTAAGGGCATGGCGTGGCACGGGCATGAGTTCCCAAACGCGATCCATCGCGTTTGGGGTCCCCATCTTGCCCGTGATCGAGGATCATGGGTGGGACGCCCATGCTACTGAAACGCCTTACGGCGTCACTACAAACCGAGGCGTCGTGACTGTGCTCCTGGCCATGGGCGTGATGGCCCTGGCGGGCGTTTTGCCGGCCTGCGCCGACCCGAACCTGCCGGAACCCTGGTGGGACCCTAATTGGGCGTTCCGTGTACCATTGGGGGTGGACGCCGGCTCGTGGGAACGGACCGATGCGTCTGCTGAGCTGTTCATCAATTTTACAGGACTGCTGGCGCAGGCCGGCTACTGCGGGACTGTCATCCCCGATTCGCTTCGTCTCGTCGAGATCGCATCCGACGAAGTGATGAGGGGAGTCCCATACCAGTACGATCCCTTCACGAAAGACTCGGGCACCCTCGTCTTTCTGCTGGACGGCGTGACGCCAGCAGAAGGACGCCGGCGATATCGGCTCTATTTCGATGTCGTCGGCGTCTTCAAGCCCGAGCCGGTCCAACCACTGGTCGAGTTGACGGACGAGACGAGCGATGAGGGCATGCCTGCTTATCAGATCAAGACGCGTGTCGCGACGTACCTCTATCAGAAGGAGGCGGGCGGCTTTTCCAGTCTGCTCGACATCGACGGGAACGATTGGATCAACTTCCATCCCTGGGGCGGCTCCGACGGCATCTATCGCGGCATCCCCAACCTCGTCCATCCCGACAACATCTTCCACCCGGGCCACGCCAACTGCACCAGTTCCATCCGGCACGCAGGACCTCTGAAGGTCACGATCCACACCGTCTCGAAGAACGGCTTGTGGGAATGCCTTTGGGAGATCTATCCGGCGCAGGCCCGGCTGACGATCCTGCGGGCGCCCGAACAGCCGTACTGGTTCCTCTACGAGGGGACCCCCGGCGGCTCGCTCGACCTGGCCACCGACTACTGCGTGCGCTCCAACGGCCTACGAACCGACATGAACCAGTCGTGGACCGCCGATATTCTGGCGCCGGAATGGGTCTATTTCGAGGATTCCAGGCGCGACCGGTATCTCTTTCTTGTCCATGAAGAAGACGACGTTCAGACCGATTCCTTCTACCAGATGGAGAAGAATATGACCGTCTTCGGCTTCGGTCGCAGCAGCCTCAACAAATACCTGGTCGGCGGACCACGGCACTTCACCATCGGCCTGGCGGACCGGGCCCCATTCGCCACGGCCCGTGCGACCATCGAAGCCGCTTACCATCCCGTCAACGTGAGCACAGGCCCGCTGATGGCTCTGGTCGATCCCAATCGAGACGGGAGCGCCGATACCAGCGACAGGACGCTGGTCGGATACTGGACGTTCGACGAGGGCGCCGGCGCGATTGCTTACGACAACTCCCTGTTCGCGAATCATGGCCTGCCCGTCGGTGCAACCGGGAGCGCCGACGGCAAGCTGGCGGGCGCGCTGGAATTCGACGGGACAGACGACTACGTGACAATCAAGGGCTGTAAGGGGGTTCTCGGCGCGCAGGCACGAACCGTCGCGGCCTGGATCAGGACCGCGACGAACGAATACGCCGACCTCATTTCCTGGGGCGTGAATGAGCCGGGCGCCCGATGGCTCATGCTGCTCACGCGCGGCTCGCGGAAAGAAGCGTATGGGGCCTTGCAGGTCGCGGTGGGCACCGGTTTCGCGGCCGGCAGCACGCGGGTCACCGATGGGCAATGGCATCACGTCGCCGCCGTGCTGGAAGGAGCCTCCAACGCATCGTTCGCCATCGGGGGTCCCCAGGCCGTGGACAATCCAAGCGTCGGCGACGTCAGGCTCTATGTGGACGGCAAGCCGGACGCCATCAGCGCCTCGTCCGATTCCCCCGTCAACACTGTTGCCGGCCCCGATATCACCTTTGGCACCCGTCTGACCGGCGAGCCATATTTGTTTGACGGGTCCATGGACGACGTTCGCATATACCGCCGGGCCCTGACCGCCGCGGAAATCGAGGAACTGGTCAATGCCGGTTTCGAGTAAATACCGTCAAGGAAAACACGAATGAAGATGTTTCTGGACACCGGTGACGTGGAGGCCGTGTGGCGCGTGGCCGACACGGGTTTGCTCGATGGCGTGACCACCAATCCAAGCCACATCGCCAGAACCGGCCGCAAGACTCACAGACATCGTGAGCGAGAGTGAAATCCTCGTGCAGGATGCGGCCGGAATCCGGAACAATTATACTTTCGCTGCCGAGATCATCGCCGGCCGCGTGAAGACCCGGAATCCTATGCTGGCCTGCCTGCGAGCGGGGACCGACATCGTCATCATCTGCCCGGAGCCGTTCTTCCAGATGTTCCAGCACCCGCTCACCGACGTGGGGCCGGCCCAGTTTGCGGACGACTGGCAAAAGGTGCCCCAACAGACCTCCTCGAGACGGTGGTGGCTCTTGACCACTTCGCAAAGAGAGTTGGCATGAGCGATGCCATCAGAGTGGGAATCGTCGACACACAGTTGATGCGTCGGGCACACAGCAACGCCTATCAGCGGGTGGGTACGTTTTTCGATGTCGCCCCTCCGGTCATGCGGGCGGCCTGCGATGCCGGTTGGAGTCGACGACGCTGGTGAACGCGTCCAAGTTCGGTAGGGTGGACTTGACGTGGCGGAATTGCCTGGCCAAGCTCTTGTTTGGGAACGCCCCGGCTTTCTGCTTGCCATTCGCGTGCCAGCCGGTCCTCCATCCTTTGACGTTCTTTCGCTTGTAGACCCATGGCTTTCTCATGGTCTCCATCATATGGCAGTTGTTGGCCGCTCAGTCCTTCGGCACAGTTCTTCGGCGTAGCGGATGATGACAAAACGGCGACAAGAGGAGAGCAAGAGGGACGAGCCCTGTTATAAGTCCTTTACTTGCTGTGAGTTATGAGCACGCGCCGACACAGGGGCACCGGACAACAAATCCGATTGCCCCCGCCCACTCGTTACCGCGCGCCCTCGTCGATGGCGCCTGCACATCCGTCAGCGGCCGGCCGCCGGCGTCCGGCGAAGTCGTAGAGGAATGGCCCGTCGAACTCCCAGGCGTAGAGTTCCTCGATCGTCGTCCTCGAGTCGGCCAGCGTGCCGCGCGCGAGGCGCAGGAAGTCAATCGCGCCGCCAAGGTTGTGACCCCGCGGCGTACCACCTACGTAGAGGTCGGCATCGTTGGCCAGAGAGGCGTCCGGTCCGAGGCCGGGTCCGCCGGCGTCCTGCCGGCCGTCCATGTAGATGGTGAACGTTCCAGCCTGGCGGTCGGCCTCCGCAATGACGTGGTGCCACCGGCCGTCGTTGACGGCACGGCGGCCGGCCAAGCTGGCAGTAACGCCGCGCGACTGCGCCGTCAGGGTCACGCCGCCCGCTGTGTTGACGCCCAGGGCCCACCCGGCACCGTCCATCTTTCGGATCAGCGTCGCCTCCGTCTGCCCCGGCGCCGTCTTGAAGCAGACCTCGATGAGAAAATTCGAGGTGTGGATCTGTGGATTGCTCAGGTCCGCGCCGCTGACGGCGCGGCTGCGGCTCCCGCTGCCTCTTCCTGTGGTCAGGGTAACGCTGCGGTCGATGTCCTCATGCGTCAGGACGGCGTACCGGTCGCTCCCGTTGAAGTGCAGGGCGCCCGTGGTCCAGTTCTCCAGCGGGCCGTTCTGGTAGTCCGCCAGGGTGATGTTGACGCCCTGGAGCGGATACGTGGGGAGCCCGTAGTAGTTGTCTCGGCCTGTGTAGTACGGGGACATGCACCAGTGCTCGTCCAGGATGCGCGTCGGATCGCCCGGAATGGGGTAGAAGTGCCATTCGCCGACCGTCTCGTAGAGGCTCCACGGCACGAAGACCCTGACTCCTCGGCCGCGGGCCGTGGAGCCGGCGGAGGGGCGGAAGTCGTGAGCGGCCGGATCGCGCAGAGGGGACTGCTCGGCCACGATGCCCACGTCCGCCGCCAGCGGCTGGTAGCTTTCCAGGGCGGCCCGGAACGACTCAAGCGTGGCATGCCAGCGGCCCGACGGTTCGAAGACGCCGAAGCCCTTCCCCAGGTCGTAAAAGACATTACGTGCGTAGGCATCTGTGTCGATGGCGTACTGATTCTGGGCAAGACCGGCGCCGGCCTCGTTGCCGGCGTCGGCGGTGCGCGCCGGGTCGGCGTCGCGGAAAACGCGCAAGCCCATGCTCTGCCAGATGTTGCCCAGGAACTTGACGCGGCCGGCCTGAGGGGCCTGCCGGCGCGAGCCGCGCACGAAGTTGTAGATGGTGTTGTTGAAGAAGGTGTTCTGGTAACTGATGATCTCCTGGAAAGCCGACGTGTTGGCCAGCCTGCCGGACGGGCCCTTGGACTTGCCCCAGGCGATGTTGTTGAAGTGGTAGTTCTTGAACGCCCCGTCGAGGTAATAGGCGTGGCCGAAGCGGTCCTCCGTATCGGGGCTCAAAACGTGGTCCCAGTTGCGGTAGCCGCCGGGGTTGCCGGAGATATTGTCATAGACGTAGGCCGGTCCACCCTGCCAGGTCTCGATGCCGCCGAAGTCGTCCACGTTCAGCAGCGTATCGACGGC
>CAYFUB010000573.1:0-10917 GCA_964346195.1 uncultured Pirellulales bacterium | reverse complement strand
TGTCCTCCCAAGAAAAGGCGGAGGCGAACTCCGCCGGCAGGCCGACGCATTTAAAGCCGAACCAGGTAAGGATCTCGTGCCAGGTGACCATGGTGTAGGTCAGATACGGTCCCAGGGCGAGGGCGACCTCGGAAGCGATCTTGCGGCGTTGCTCCTGCGGCAGACCCCCCCAGCCCTCAGGATAGGAGATGCGCACGTAATTTCTTGAGCGGTCCACGAACAGCTTGTAGGAAAAGCTCCGGTCGCCGCGCATCAGGTGCTGGTAGCTCTCGGCCACAAGGTATGCCGTCCAATCCGAGGCAATGCGCAGATGCATCGTGTCGATATGTCCGCCCCGGCAGGTGTACACAATCCCGTTTCTCTCCGACGGGCGGAAATAGTACCCATGGTTCCCGAGATCGGCCCCGGCAAATGGCGTCCCCACGATGGCGCTGGGATAGGCGCCGTACCGAACCCGCGGGGCAGAATCGAATCCGCGGGCGATCACCTCACTGGCCGGACCAGCAAGGCCCTCATCGGGAAACACGTGGCACCCGGCCCCGGCGAGCCCCAGCAGCACGCAACCAACCAGCAATCCTCGAAAGATACGCCGATTGTCCATCAGTTCTCCTTCACTCCTTCGTTGACTGGTGGACTTGTCGTCCCTCTGTGGCCGGCCGACAGCCGCCTCCAACCCGGCGCTTCCCGGCACAACTCCTATTGTTCATTATCGGCGGTTCGGCCCCATTCCCAACAGTTCTTTGGCCCAGTCAGGATGGAGGGCCACGCAGCACACGCACAAGAGTGCCGGTTGCTTACGCCAGGCCGACCCGGCCGAAAGCATAATAGAAAAAGTAGCTGGTGCCGAAGTCGCGGATCAGGCGCTCGAACACGGCCTGGCGATTCTGGGCTTGCATGGTGCTTGCGAGCCGTACGAACGTTTCATATCTCTGGACCGTTTCCACGCTGATGCCCAGGGCCGACAGGTCCACCGGCTGCCTCTCGGACGCGTAGTGGATGGCTATGGCTTCCTGATAGAGCGTTGGGACCTTCTGATAGCCAAGGCTGCTTAGCCTTCTCATATTCTCCGCGATTTTGTCCACCCGGCCGGTCAACAGATAGCATGCCATGAGGTATTCGAACGCCATCCTGTTGCGCGGGTTGTGCTCGAGCAAAGCGGCCAATGTCTCGTCGACGGGTTCGGCGCCGGTCACTCCCACCGTCTCGTCGCGCATACAGGAGCGGATTCTGTCAATATAGGCCGCCTGCTCCCGCGTAAAGCCGTTGTCCAGGCCGGACAGCAGAGATTCCGCCCTCCCGCGATAGAGAGGATTTCTCTTCAGGGCCTCCAGATAAACCCGGGCGGTGCGGGGGTGTCCTTTGATAATGCTGATCCACCCCAATTCTTCCAGTGCAGTGCCAAGATGGTCCTTGGTGGTCAGGAGCTCCGAGGCCAGCTTCTGTGCCATGTTGACATGTCCCAACTCCAGAAAGAGGTCGCTCAGTTTCCGTTGGGTCAGATCAGATTCTGTTTTCTCGTGTGTGAGCAGAATCGCCTGCGGGTTCTGGGGGTAACGGAACATGTCGTACGGCAGCCGGCCCGTGTGATACAGGGCCCGGATGATGTCATGATTGACATAGATGTTGTTCTTATTCTTGGGCAGACGGGTGCTGAGCTCGAGAATCCGGTCCCAGCGTTTCTGACACCAGTAGTAGTTCGACAGGACATAAGACTTGCGGAGCTCATCGTGGCTGAGGTACAAGCCCAGGGCCATCAGCACGATAGGGACGGCCGAAAGGGCCGGCTTCGCGAGGACCGCCATAGACGGCCTCCTTCGCTGAATCGCGGCGTGCTTTCCCTTTCGCCCGGTCTTTTTGGGGTGAGCGACTCGTTTGTGTCTGTGCCTTCCAAGTACGCTTGTGCCGACGAACACCAGCAACACGGTCAGAGGTACGAAGCCGTAGAGAAGGAAAGTCAGGGTCTTCAGGAAGGTATCCATGCCGGCCGTTGCTGAAGGGGCAAAGGGGGTGAGAATGAGGAAAGCCTGACGGGCCGGGAGCAGGAACACGTTTTCGGTAAGAATCCAGACTATCGCAACACCGGCCGGCAGCGCCAGTAACCGGTAGGCTGTGCACCGCACGCCATCTTGCACTGGACCGCGCGGTTGTTGGCGTGGCGTGTGCACTCTGCCTGAACGGCGAGTGAGAATCCCGTAAACGGCGGTCATGAGCGCGAAAACCAGCAGTGCGCCTCCGCCGCCGAGCCAGAAGCCGGCCACCACCATAAGGCAACACACCGGGACGCGAGCCGGGGACCGGCGTAACGGCAGCTTTTCGAAGACGAGGGACAGCAGCAGTCCCAGCGACACCGCCAGGCAGACGGGCAGCGGGTGCCTGTAGCGGCTGTAGATCAGAAACAGCGCGACCGCCGGGACTGCGGCCGGAACCGAGGCGTGCACAAGGCCGGCAGCCACCAGGTGTCGCCGGGAAAGCTCCGCCAGACAGAATCCCGCCAGGACGATAATCCCGGCACCCAGCGACGCGTAATAGTACCCCTGGGAAAGAAACCCGGCCGCATAGATGACCGGTCCGCCCGGGGTGCCCAGAAGGTCTCTCAGGAACGACCATCCGGTTGCGAACTGGGGGACGTCGGGCAGGATGGTGCCGAAGCAGTAATAGACCAGGTCCGGGCGGACCACCAGCCACAGCCAGACAAGACCCAGCGCGAAGAACAGAAGGTAAGAGCAGAAGAAGAGGGGACGATAGGAGGTTCTTTCGGTCCTCCCTTCTTTCTCTCCTGCCTTCTTGCCTTCTCGTTTTGTCACCATGCTTCGCATCTCCCGGCTTCGCTCGTAGTGACGCCGTAGGGCGTTTCTCCGCAGGTCGCCTCGGTGCGGCCCCGGGCCGGAGGGCCGCTGTGCGTCCGGGCTGCGCGTCGGGCCCATACGACTTCTTTGGGCGAGCGGGGACGCTCGCCCTACGCAGGCGCGTTACAAACAGCCGCTTATTCGCGTTCCTGCCAAGGATCGGGTGGCGTCGCTTTTGGACTCGCTCCCGTGATGGGAATCTCAGGTGTCACAGAAGGCCCGGCACGGGCGGCCCGGGCGAGCCGAGACTTCCTTACCGTAATCGGCCCCTTGACCAGTTCAGGGACGCTGTAGGTTTCCAGCAACGAGTCGTAGCAGGTCGGGTCCCGTTGTGGCAGGACGAAGGGCTTGTGTGCCATCCCTTCGCTGTCGACATAGCTCAGATAGGTCCGGGTGAACGAGCCGCCCTGACGCTTACTGCTGAATGCGAGCCACCGGCTGTTGCTGGACCAACTGTGCCACGATTCCGAGAATTCGCTGTTGATGGAGAGCTTGCGATATTGCCCGGCGGCAAGGTCCATCAGGTACAGGTCGCTGCTTGGCTGATAGACGGGGAAGCAGCCGTAACGGCACATGCAAAAGACAAGGAACCGTCCGTCCGGTGATATCCTGGGCAGCAGGATACTCTGCCCTGTTTCCGCGGCCGCGAGCACGGTTTCGGCCTTTCCCCATCGATCCGTGGCAACATCATACGGGATGCGTCGAAGATCGTACCTGACCTTGTCGTAGTTCTCGGGCGGCAGGGCGTCGCGATCCTTCCACAGGACAGGAGCGCTGCAGAAGTAGAGATACTTGCCGTCCGGCGACCACGTCGGATAGGTTTCGAGCCTGTCTTTGTCGGCCAGTTCTTCGGGACTCGTGCCCTTCCGGCTTTCGACTCGATAGCAGACCAGCGCCGAATCCTGATCCACCACGTCCCGGACTTCCATCCCCCCGGCGTGAAAGAACTGGGTCACTTTGTTGATCGAATACGCCGCCACGGCCCCACTGGGGTGCCAGGCCGCGTAGCCCCACTTGGTGCCGATCTTGTCGACGACGCCGTTGCGGGCCAGAAGCGTGTGGCTGCCGTAGGTCGCGCTCCGCAGGCTGATCGTCATGGTATGGGGGTCGTGGCCCACGAAGCTGTGACAGTTCAGACACCCGCCGCCGAACGACCGGCTGTGCAGGACCACGGACACATCGTAGTTGGCCAGGTTGCGTTGATAGATGCCGATGTTCTTCCACCAACGGTAGGCCGGCTTCATGAGCCGAAATACCAGGGTCTCGTCGATGTCCTCCCGTGCGATGGTATTGGCGACAGGCCGGAACCGCTGCCACTGGCGGTCGGCACCCTGAACGTAGACGTCGAAGAAGATGTCATGGCCTCGGTTGGCGTCAAGCAGAGCGTGCCACCGGCGAATGGGGATGCGGACCTGCCCCGTTTTGCTGCGGATGCTTATAGAACGCCCGCGGTCCGATCCGACGGCGGGGCGGACCGTGACAAAATACGCCCGTCCGTCCTCCAGAATCCGGAAGTTCAGAGGGGCGATATTGGCGGGTATGACGGTCCCGGCGTAGTCAGGGCTCAGGTTGGGTTCCCGGTCGACTTCGCTATACTTCTCAATGGCTTTCGGAGAGCAGGAACCCACCCATGATCCCAAAACGACGATCAGGCCGCCAAGGACAGCCGTGCCGGTGAGTTGTGTTCTCATTTCATACACCACGCGCATTGAGAGCACCATGAGCGGTGCCCCTTGAATCAGGGCCACTGAGAAGATACCAGGGACTGTCGCAAAACGCCAGTTTCAAGTATCAGCGTGTCATCCTCTCCCTACTGCCCCTGTGAAGCGCGACGGGCCCGATGAACTCGGCGTCGCCCGTGGTTTCGATCTCGAAGACGACGGCGATGTCGTCGGGCTTCTCGGCTGGCGTGGTGAGGACCAGGCCCGTCTCGCGTCTCTCGTACTTAACGTCCTGATTGCTGCCGAGCAGGGAGACGCCGGTCACTTGAAGGTCGCCCCGGAGTCGGCCGGGGGCGAGGGAGGTCAACACGACCTCGGTGTTCGCGCCGGGCCAGCCGAGCGTGATGGCGTAGATGGTCGAGCCTTTGCGGGTGTAGCGGATGTCCCGCGGGCCGTACTCGCCTTTCATCTTCACGAAATGGCCCCCCTTTTCCATCTGGGTCGGGCCCTCGCCGTAGGTCAGCCAGGGCCGGGTGTCGTAGATGGCCTCGCCGAACCTGGCGAGCCAGGCGCCCATGCCGAGCAGCACCTGCCGTTGATTCTCGGGGATCGTGCCGTCGGCCTTGGGCGAGATGTTCAGCAGCAATTGGCCGTTCTTGCTGACGATATCGATCAGGACGTGCAGCACTTGGCGGGTGCTCTTGATCTGGAGGTCCTGGGTGTAGCACCAGCTTCCTTTGCTGATCGTGTCGTCGGTCAGCCAGACGAAGTCGGTCAGCCGATCGGTGCGTCCCTTCTCGTAATCGTCGACCGCGACCTCGCGCCGGATATCCTGCTTCGTGGTTACGACGACCTCTTTTCCCCACGCCGCGCCCTGGTTGAAGTAGTAGGCCAGGTACTCCTTCTGATACTGTTCGGGGATCTCGTCGAGCCAGGCGTCGAACCACATGATATCCGGCTGGTACTTGTCGATCACCTCGCAGAGCTTGCCTTTCCACATCTTGAGAAACTGCTCGCGCGGCATGTAGCCGTAGAGGATGGCCCGTTGCGGGTCTTCGAGCAGCGCGGGGAAGTCCTTCTTGACGTACTCGTAATGCCCGGTCCAGTTGCCGTTCTTGAGCCAGAGGCTGTTGCGCGCGGTGTGAAAGCTCATGATGAACTTCAGGCCGCGCTTGCGGATGGCCCTCTCCAACTCGCCGGCGATGTCGCGCCTGGGACCCATGTCCTTGGCGTTCCAGGGCGTCCACTCGCTGTCCCACATGGCGAACCCGTCGTGATGCTCGCCCACGGGACCGGCAAACCGCGCCCCGGCCTTCACAAACAGCTCAGCCCACCCGTCGGCGTCGAATTTTTCCGCTTTGAACAGGGGCACGAAGTCCGGATAACCGAACCTGGTCTGATCACCGTAGGTCTCGATGTGATGCTTGTATTCCGGGCTGCCCTTGATATACATGTTGCGCGGGTACCACTCGCTGCCGAAGGCCGGCACGCAGTAAACGCCCCAGTGGAAATAGATGCCGACCTTGTCGTCGCGGAACCAGTCGGGGGCGGGGTTGTGTTTCTTGAGCGATTCCCATGTCGGTTCGTACGCATCCTGGGCACGGGCCGACCGGCTACTCCCGGCGACGATCGTCAGAGCGACCAGGGCCCAAACAAGAGGATTTCTCATGGCATCGGCTCCTTATACGGCTTTCTTCCCGAAGGTCTCCTTGGAACGGCACCGCCACCGGGCTCGCCGTGCGAGCGTGGCGTCAGACGTATAGAAGCATATCCTGTGGTTCGCCGCAAGGCCATAGGAAGGATTGCGAAAGAGTATCCCTTTTTGTACAGGTCTTGATAGAGGGTTCTCCGGGAGCATGACCTGCACCGTCCGACGTAGACAGCGCCGACGGTTGGCCCCGTCGTGTTCCTCAGCCCTGAGACCGGCCCATGTGCCGGCTCCGACGACCGCCTTGATTGCAGCGAAGACGCTGACTGTCAGTTCTTCTCGTCCCGGAAGAGTAGGCGCGCTACAAGGTACAGGTCGTTCTTCCAGACCGGCCAGGTGTGCCCGCCGGAATCGACGTGCCAGAGGTGCGGGATACCCATCTGCGTCAGGCCCTCGTGGAAGGGCTTGCTGATGCGCATCAGACCGTCCTTGTCGCCACAGGAGACCCACAGCACGCGGAGCTTTTCCTTCGCGACCGATGGCTCAGGGATCAGCGTTTGCGCCGGCTGAGTGTTGGGGGCCGACGAGAATCCGCCTACCCACGCGAACGTGTCCAGGTTCCGCAGGCCGAAGTTCAACGACTGGCCTCCTCCCATCGACAATCCCGCCAGTGCGATGCTCGCGGTCGGCTTGCACCGAGTAGTGCGATTCGATATAAGGAATCACGTCCTTCAACAAGTCGTTATTGAATCACTCATACGGATTAGGAAAAATTCTTGCGCGGTGGGCTCTGTCATCCTGAGGCGAAGCCGAAGGATCTGGCCCCCGGATGAGACGTTTCTCCCGTTCATAGGCCAGATCCTTCACTGCGCTGCGCTTCGTTCAGGATGACACACCGCGCACGAATTAATCAGAATCCGTATCACTGAACAGTTGCGGCGCGAACTCGTTCAGGTAATTGCGCCAGTTGATCCATGTGTGGCCTCCGTCCGTTTCTTTGTAGACGACGTCGAATCCGTGTTTCTTGAGCATCTCGACCGTGGTCCGGGAGGTTGCGACCAGAAAGTCGTCGCGGCCCGTGGCGAACCAGACGAGCTTGATCCCTTTCTTCGCCTCGGCGTTGTCGAGTACGTCTTTGTGCTGCTCTTCCCAGCTCGGACCGGCCGGAGCGCCGCCGGGGCCGCCGGTGATGCCGAAGATCCCGGAGCTATACACGCCGATGTAGGCGAACTTTCCGGGGTTGGGGAAGGCGATGTTGAGGGTATGGCCGCCGCCCATGGACAGGCCGGCGATGGCGCGATGCTGCTGGTCCGTGTACACGCGATAATGGCTCTCCGCATACGGCATGATGTCGTTGAGGAAATCCTGCACGAATTCATCGGTGGGCGGCCGGGACGAGCCGCTGCTCGGTGGGCGGAACATGAACGGGCCGGTGTGACCGGCCGGCATGACCACCACCATCGGCTTGGCCTTCTTGGCCGCGATCAGGTTGTCCAGGATGAATCCCGCACGGCCGACGGATGTCCACGAGTCGTCGCAATCGAACGCGCCGTGCAGCAGGTAGAAGATGGGGTATTTGCCCGCGCCGGACTCATAGCCCGGCGGCGTGTAGACGTGCATGCGGCGGAAACGTTGGAGCGACTTCGAATAGTACGTGGCTTCCGCAACGGCGCCGTGGGGCACGTCCTTCGTGTCCATGAAGTCCGCGCCGGGCACGTACACCAGACTCCAGACGTTAGTATTCGATTCGCTGACCGACGGACTGCGGGGGTCGATGACCGAGACGCCGTCCACGTTGAAGTTGTACCGATACGCCCCCGGGTCGAGGGGGCCCAGCGTGACCTCCCAGACGCCGTTGGGGTCTTTCTTCATTTCCGCGGCCTGGCCGATACCGGGGATGTCGCTGCCGGTGAGCCGCACGGCCTCGGCCTGCGGCGCGAGGATGCGAAACGTGACCCGCCGGTCCGCGGCGACTTCCGGCGAGACCACGCGGGGACCCCGGGGGCCACGGAAACGCGGGGCTTCCGCCGCCGACTGTGTCGCCACGGCCGACGTGAGGGCGAATGCCGCCAGCATTGTGACGGCGACGGACATGATCGTTTCTCGAGCGTTCATCATTTTCTCCTTTCAGCAGTCATTTTGCGGGACCCCTGCTCCAACTGTCGGCGCCACCGGCCGCGGCCGTGGATTGCGGTCGGTCGCGGTCTGTGCCATCGCCTCGGAAATACGGCCCAGGAACTCGACCAGCGCATCTGCCTCCTGCGGCCGGAGGGCAGCGGACAATCGTTCCCGCACCGGCTCGCTGTCCGCCCACAGCTTCTCGTAGGCTTGCCGTCCCTTGCGCGTCAGGGTGACACGGCGTGCGCGACGGTCGGTGGAATGTCGTCTGCGTGCAATAAGGCCGCGGCTCTCCAGGAGCACGAGCATGGCGCGAATCGTGTTGGCGTCGGACGAAGCCCGACGGACGAGTTCCTGCTGGGTGATCCCGTCCTGCTCCGCCAGCAGGGCCAGGAGGACGAACTGGTCGGCCGTCACCCTGCGCCTGGCAAGGCCTGCTTCGGTCCGGCGGTGCATCGCCCGGTAGGCGGCTCGCAGTCCCATTGCCATGTCGTGACCGGATGTCATCAACGCCCCAGCCCGATTTTACGTATACGTATCAGTTCTGCGCCGCGAGTCTACCGGTTCTTGGGATCGGAGTCAACCAGAAAGTGCGGGTGCCGGCATCGGCCACCGTTTCGCAGCGCAATTTCGGCGTTGACACCGCCGGACAGATCATCGATAATCGTCCGTCGATGATCTATCGAATGGCCGAAGTGGCGGAACTGGCAGACGCGCAGGATTCAAAATCCTGTCCCCGCAAGGGGGTGAGGGTTCGATTCCCTCCTTCGGCACTGTAAGCGGCTGCCATCACAGTCGCGCACTGGGCCTGCGACAATTCCAAAGACCAGCTCTGGCGACGGCTCCGTTGCCGTACACAGGACCATGGGCAAGCCGGGGCTTGCCGCTGCCAGCCGTTCATCCGATACTGCCCATTCATCCGTGTGCGACTGACTTTCATGGGGAGCATGCATCCATGCTGTCATCCTGAGCGCCAGCGAAGGATCTGGGTCGAGCCTGTTAGCCGGTCTGGGTTCTATTCGTGGGCCAGATGCTTCGTTTCGCCCAGCATGGCAAATCGAGGGGGCTCCGCCACAAAATGTAGTCGCACACATTCATCCGCGCTCGCGTTTTTGGTTTGCTGTCCGGTGTTCTCGTGAGGACAATGGGGCCGGCCGAGACTTGGGATTGAGGCGTTGCGCCGGAGACCCGGTCCCGCAGGCCGATGAAGACCGGGCTGGAGCCCGTGTGGATGACCGAGGTGCGAGATGCGTAGAACGTGGTGTTTGGTGTTCGCGGTGGCGGCGGGGCTACTGGCCCCGAACGCGGGCAGAGCGGGCGGCGCGGTCGATGTGAACGACATCGCCGAGGCGTACGTCAAGCTGGTGCTGGAGGTCGGGCTGTACGATGCGGATTACGTGGACGCGTATTTCGGGCCGCAGCAGTGGCGACCTGCGGATGATGAGGCACAGGACACTTTTCCGGCCGAGGCGCTCAGGAGCCGGGCCGGCGCGCTGATCGAACGGCTGGGCAAGGTCGAGAGCAGCAAGTTTACGGGGCTGGAAGAACGGCGGTATGCCTACCTGAACAAACAACTGTCGGCGGTCCGGGCCAGGATCGATCTGCTGGCCGGGCAGAAAATGTCGTTCGATAAAGAGTCGAAAGCGCTCTACGACGTGGTCGCCCCGGCCTATGACGAAGCGCATTTCCGGGGCATACTCAGGCAGCTCGACGAGGCCTTGCCGGGCGACGAGGACCTCTATTCGCGCTTCAACAGTTTCCGGGTCCGCTTCACCATCCCCCGCGACAAGCTCCGGGAGATCCTGGGGACGGCCGTCGAGGAATACCGCAGACGGACCTTGGAGCACATCCGGTTGCCAGTCAACGAGCGTTTCGACCTGCAGTTCGTCGGCGGCAAGGCGTGGTATGCCTATGCCACGTATCAGGGCGACAGTCTCAGCCTCATCGAGGTCAGTACCGACATGCCGTTCGGCGTGGCCGAGCTCGCCGGCCTCGGGGCACACGAAATCTATCCCGGCCATCACGTCCATTTGAGCCTGCTGGACAAGCACCTCGTGAAGGACAAGGGCTGGCTCGAATTCTCCATTCTGCCGCTGTTCAGCCCGCTGGCGTTAATCTCCGAGGGTCTCGCGGAGTACGGCAGCATGGACCTCGTCATGACCACTGAGGAGCGGCTGGAGTTCGACCGCAGGGTGCTGTTCCCGCGGGCCGGCCTGGACCCGGACGAGGCCTCGAAGTACCGCCAGATCATGAACCTGAAAGACCGGCTCGATGGGGCGCGGGTCGAAGCCGCCCGGCGGTACCTTGACGGTCGCATGGACGTGGATGAGACATACAAGTGGCTGTGCGAATACTGCCTGATGCCGTCCGGCGTGGCACAGAACACGATCAATTTCTTCGAGCAGTATCGCAGCTATGTCGTCAACTACACGGTTGGCCGGCAGCTTGTCGCCGATTACATCGAGCGACACTGCGGGACGGACAAGACCCCCGCCCGCCGCTGGCAATTGTTCCAGATGCTGCTCTCTACGCCGCAGACGCCTTCCGGGCTTCAGTAGCATGGGCGTCCCGCCCGTGAAGGGTCCCCAAAACGCGACCTTCGCGTTTTGGGAGTCCAGTCGCAGGGCCGTCCCGCTCGACTTCG
>CAYFUB010000572.1:0-11282 GCA_964346195.1 uncultured Pirellulales bacterium | reverse complement strand
CGCCTCTCTTGCCACTTCGTTATAAACCTTGTTCACCAGGTAAACAGCGATGGGTTTGATGGCGGGCCCGGACAGGCCGCCGGTGCGATTGGCCAGGGCGGGGCTGCGCGTCTCGATGTTGATGACCATCGCCGTGAAGGTATTGACGAGGCTCAGGGCGTCGGCCCCGGCTTCGGCGGCTACCACGGCGATAAGACTGATATCGGTCACGCTCGGCGAGAGTTTCACGATGAGCACCTTGTCTCGCGCCGCCTCCCGCACGGCGGACGTAATTGCGTTGACCTGATCGGGGTCCCGGCCGAAGCTGATGCCACCCTGGGCCACGTTCGGACAACTGATATTCAACTCAAATCCGGCAATCGCTTGCTCCGAGGCCAGCCGCTCGACGACCGCCACGTATTCCTCGATCAATTCTCCCGCGACATTCACGAACACCGGCACGGACATCTGCGCGATGACCGGCAGCTTCTCTTCGATGAAGCGGTCCAGCCCCACGTTCGCCAGACCGATGGCGTTGAGCATGCCGGCATCGGTCTCCACGATGCGCGGGGTCGGGTTGCCCTTTCTCGGTTTGAGCGTGATGCTCTTGGTAATGAAGCCGCCGAGAGCGTTCACGTCCATGAAATCCGCCAGTTCCTCGCCGTAACCGCACGTGCCGGAGGCGGTAAAGACCGGATTCGCCAGCCGCAGGCCCGCAAAATCAACCGAAATGTCCATGCTGTCATTCATACCATTTACTTGTAACGGGGGGCGTCCTTCGTCTCCTCGTGGTACGCCTCGACGCCCACCTCCTTCATGCGGCTGCCCATTTGCATCCAGCGGCGTTTGAGGTCCGGATCAAAGTTCGTCTTGTCACAGGGGAATTCATCGCACTGAAAGCAGAAGTCGACCCCCTTGTCCGTATGGCACGCCATGACCCCGCAGTTGGGATACCTGCACTGGCCGCTTCGACATCCGCGACAGTCGGCTTGTGCGAAGTGCGCCAGGAGTTCCTTGAAGGCGGGGTAGTTCACAAACACCGGCGCGAATCGTGAGAATCGCTCGGCATACAGGTCAAAGGAGCCCAGCAAGCGCTGCATCTGCTCGCTGGTCTTCCGGATATCACCATCGCGAAATGCCACGCACTTACGGCAGTTCAGCCCGCAGGGGGCCAGCTCGTGCAGGATGTCCTCGTACTTCATTTCTCTATCGCAATCGTCAATCTCTATCGACCTCGTGTGCCGTTTCCATTCTCTGTGCAGTTTCGTCACCGGTCTGGCACGCTGCGTTACTATACCAGTGTTCTGGTGGGCGGGAAAGGGGCAAATCATTGGAAAAGCCATGGCCGATGTGGGCTGCCTGCAAAGCGGCTGGAAGATCCGCGCGGTCTGCCGGATGCCGCGAGCAAGCCGCCTAGGGCTACGCTGATAGTATGTCAATCGCCCATTGGAAGTAGGGCCGCAGGGCGTCACTGCATGAGCCGAGCTGCCTGTGCAGGGCGGCGACCGCTTCGCTGTTGCCTTGAGCCGTGTTGGCCAGCGCGATGGCCGCGTGCCGCCGGAGGTTGCCGGGGCGGTCGGGGCCCAGCAGGGTCAATAGCTCGGGGAACCGTGTGAGGCCGCCCAGGCCGCGATGGGTCTCGTGTTCCGTGGGCTCGTACTTGGCGCGCGGGTCCGGCTGCCGGGGCGTCAGTCGTGCGTTCGCCGGACAGACCTCCTGGCAAATATCGCAGCCACGAAGCCAATTCCCCAATTGCACGCAAGTCTCCGGGGCAATCGCGTGGTCGCGCCGCGTGACCGGATTGAGGCACAACCGCGGGTTGACCCGATACGGTGCATAGAGCGCGCCGGTCGGGCACGCCTTCAGGCAGCGATTGCAGTCGCGGCACAGATTTGGACATTTCGACCGCACCGGTTCAAGCGGGGCCTCCGTGATCACCGAGCGCAAGGCGACGAACGACCCGAATTCACTGGTCAGCAGGACCCCGTTCTTGCCGTAACAGCCGAGCCCGAGCCGGGCGGCGACATGCTTCAACGGCACGTCCTGGCCGTGAACCGCCCGGTAGCCATATCCCCGGAGGAAGTCCGCCGCGGCGGCGCCGATCCGCCTGACCACGGAATAGTACAGGTAGGTCCGCGCGATTTTCCCGCGCAGCGGGATGGCGGCCGGCGGCTCGACCGCGCCGGTATCATAGGCGTACACGCCAATCACGATCACGGCCCGGGCCGTCGGCAGAGTGTTCAGGGGATTCGAGATCCGCTCGAAGTGGCCGCTGTCTTCGGGGCGAATCATGAAATCGACGTGACGCGCTTCGGTCTCTGCCATCCGTTGCCTAAGCTGTGCGTAGTACTCCGTGTATGTTTCCGGCGGCGCAACGCCATAGAGGTCGGCCCCTTGCCAGCGGGCGAATTCACGAACAGCCTCATCGAGGTCGCTCATCCCGGTGTGTCTCCGGTCGGAGTGACAGGAAAGAACCCGCGCGCCATGCGCAGCACGCCTTGAATACGCCGGGTCGTGCGTCGAAGACGGGGCCGTCCTGGCAGCAGAGCTTATAGACGGTTTCGCGCAAGCCCTCCACGCTACATTCGACGGCACAGCTCTGACAGACGCCGATGCCACAGGCCATCCGCCGCTCCATGCTGATTTGGCAGTCGATGCCGCGCTCTCGCGCGAGGCGGGCGATGGAGGACAGCATGGCCTCGGGGCCGCAGGCATAGATGATCGCCCGCTGTGGCCGCCAGCCGCTTTGCTCATCCAGCCACTGCGAAACGCGCTCGCTGATGAGACCCCGGTAGCCGGCGGAGCCGTCGTCGGTCGCGACGGCTGAGGGGATGCCAAACCGCGCAAACGCAGGCACGAAGGAATCGACCTGTGACGTAACCTCGTCGAAATGGCCTTCGAACGGCAGCGACCCGGCACTCTTGGCGCCCACGAAGGCGAAGGCCTTCATCTCCGGATGCTCAGCCCGCAGGAATTTCGCCAGGCACCGTATGGGCGGCGCGCCCATGCCGCCTACGACCAGCAGGGCCGTCTCCTTGCCCGGCGGCACCGAGAACCCGCGGCCCAACGGCCCGAGACAGTTGAGAAAGTCGCCGGCGGCCAGCGTGGTCATTCGCACTGATGCGGGCCCAAGGGCGCAGTAGAGAAGCTCGGCTGTCGTCTTGCCCGGCTCGACGGTAAGATCGGCAAAGCTGAAAGGGCGGCGCAGCAGGATGCTCCGCCGGCAGGCATCGCGCAAGTTCGGCGGGATCCTGTCCTCGGGAGGCAGGCCCACCTCCGAGACGTCGATCTGCAGGAACTGCCCGGGCGCGAATCTCGCGAAGGCCCGGGCCCCAGCGCCGGTGAACTCGAGGTCCATCTTGTAGAAACACGCTCCAATCCGGCGGTTGGACGCGACCGTCGCAGTGAAGAGACCTTTGGATTTACGATTTATCATTTACGATTTACCACTTGTACAGGGTCGCTGCCCTTATGCTCCACGCGTGCGCAGAATCATAAATCGTGAATCGTGAGTCGTAAATGGCAAATCTCACAGCAGGCCCTCGTAAACTCGGACGCCGTCGACCACCTTGCAGACGTGGGCTGCGTACTTGTCGGCAAAGGCGGGTCGGCTGCGGGGATAGGCGGCGTCCACCGCCTGCTTGACAGCCTCGACGCTCTCGGCCCGGACCAGGGCGCCGGAAGCGCCCTTGTCGCCGCCGCCGAGCATGCGCTCGCCCAGGACGCCGGGGACCGTGCGGACGATGTCGCACATGGTCTCCAGCTCGGGCCCGGAGATCTTGTAGTCATCGCGCAGGCCCAGCCCGTCCTGCCGGAAGATAGCGCCGACGGTCTCGACATCGCCCGCCCGCCAGGCATCCATCATCTGATAGAATCGCTGTTGGGCGTGGAAAATGTAGTTGAGCCGGTCGCACAGGTCCGCATGGGTCCGGCCGAACTGGTCCACGATCCTGCGATACTGGGCCTCATCTTTGATATCGGCCAGACAGGTGATCTGGAAACCGGCCTTCCGGAGGATGCCGACCAGTTCTTCGCACTGCTTCCTGCGGATGGCGTACGTCGCTTTCTCCAGGCCGGGGCGGTCGGTCCCCGTGTCGAGGACGATGATGCGGAAATCGAGGGCTCCCGTGCCGATGGGCACGTACTCGATGGAGCGGTCTTTGGGATTGTAGTACGTCCCCATGCCTTCCCTGGCGAACAGGATCATCGTCTGGTCGAGCTTGCCGCAAGGCGAGCCGATGTAATCGTTCTCCACCGCCTGGGCCAAGTCAACAATCTGAAGGGGAGTTTGCAGTTGGAGGTGAGTAGGGTGCGTATCACGCACCGACTCTTCTGCAGGATGATGGTGCGTGGTACGCACCCTACCGCTTGGGATTTCGATATCGTTCACGTCGAAAAGGGACAGGAGCAGGTTGATGCACAGCGACGCGGAGCGGCTCATGCCCCCGCCGGGGATGTTGCCGAAGAGAACGCCGTCAATGCCCTGCCCGAGTTTGAATCCCTGCCGCTGCAAAACGTAGTCGATCCCGTACGGGAACCGGCCCCACGTCTCGGCGATGGCCGCCGACCGGGGCGCCGGTACGTTGCCGATGGTGTATTCGATCCGCCCGTCGTTCGGGAAGTTGCCGCTGAAGAGCCGGACCTTGTTCGTGCCGTTCGGCCGGTAGGCCAGCCAGATGAAGCGGTCGGTCCCCACGCCGAAGAGCTCGGTCCCGTTGTAGTCGCCGTGCTCGACGCCCAGGCAGAACCGCGAGGAGGTCCGTCGCACCTTGCCCCCAGCGATATTGATCTCGTTTTCCTGCGCGAGCTGCCCCAGCTTCTCCAACACCACTTGGTTTTCTTTCGTCAGCTCCATCCCGACCTCAACACAAAGAATTACGGGCCACCTTCATGCCAACGACGCCGCGGAATATAGTCGAATCTGCCACGTCTATCAAGCTCCAATCCCCGGCTCTCCGGGCTGTCATCCTGAGCGACAGCGAAGGATCTGGGCACCGATGTGTACTCGGCCGCGAAGCTGAGTGGCTTGGCGTTCGACGGCCAGATGCTTCACGCCGTTCAGCATGACAAATGGTGGACAGTTGTTCTTGGGTGTCCTCTTGCCTGTCCCGGCGGCTTCTGTTAAACAGATGGGGCGTGTGAGAACTTCCCTTTGACAAGGGGCCAATACACTGTGGAGACTGCTTTATGACGCACAGAGGACGGTTTACCCATCGACATCATGCGATGACGGTGGCTGCCTGGCTGGTGATGACGGTTGTGCTGGTGGCCGTGCCTCGTCTGACGGTCGGTGCTGAGGCTGGGATCTTCGATATCCGCGATTACGGGGCCGTGGGTGACGGCGGGACACTGGATACGGCGGCGATCAATAAAGCCGTTGCGGCCTGTGCGCAGGCTGGGGGCGGCCAGGTGCTATTTCCCCCGGGCCGGTACCTCTCGGCGACGGTGCATCTGAAAAGCCGCGTGGCACTGTTCCTGGAGCCGGGGGCCAGGCTCGTCGGCGCCCCGGACCCCAACCTGTACCAGCATCCCACGCCGCCGGACTTTCTGCCGGAGGCAAGGTGGGGCAAATGGCATCGGGCCCTGATTCTCGCCGACGGCCAGGAGGACATCGCCCTCTGCGGCCCGGGTGTGATCGACGGCAACAAGGTCTTCGACCGGACCGGCGAGGAGCGCATGCGCGGCCCGCATACCTTCGTCTTCGTCAGTTGCCGCAACGTCTCGGTCCGCGATGTCTCCTTCGTGGATTCCGCCAATTACGCCATCTTCTTCCAGGTCAGCGACCACGTGGACATTCGCAACGTCAAATTCACGGGCGGCTGGGACGGCGTCCATTGGCGCGGCGCCCCGGGGCACCCGTGCCGGGACGTGAGCATCACGGGCTGTCGCTTCTATACTGGCGATGACTCGATTGCCGGCCGTTATTGGGAGAATACGGTCATCTCCGACTGCATCATCAACTCCTCGTGCAACGGCATTCGCCTGATCGGTCCGGCGACGCACCTGATCATCCGCGATTGCCTGTTCTATGGCCCCGGCGTCCATCCGCACCGCACGTCGAACCGCTACAACATGCTCGCGGGCATCAACCTCCAGCCGGGAGCCTGGGACAAGACCACCGGTGACCTTAATGACGTCCTGATTTCCGACATCACGATGCAGAACGTAACTACGCCGTTTCACTTCATGATGAAGCCGGGCAACACCGCCGGTCGGATTACCGTCACCCGCGTCACCGCCACCGGCGTCTACCGCGCCGCCTGCTCCGTCGAAAGCTGGGCCGAAACTCCTTTCAAGAACGTGACCTTCCGTGACGTGGACGTCGAATTTGAGGGCGGGGGCACAGCAGATACAGCATCCGGCCCCGTCAAAGCTCCGGGCGTGGACGCCCGGCCCTTACCCGCGTGGGGTTTTTACGCCCGTAATGTCGAGAACCTCACCTTCGAGGACGTCCGCCTGACTTGCCTCAGACCCGACCGCCGGCCCGTCATGATTTGTGATGATGTGAACCAGCTCACGCTGGATGAACTCCGCTTCGCGCGGTTCAAGGACGTTCCGGAGCCGCTCGTATTGAATCGCGTCGGGAACGTCACCACTGTCGAGCCGAAGCCATGAGGAGCAGGATGCGACAACATGTAGGATGGGCTTTAGCCCATGCGGACAAATGCTGAGCAGGCAATTGTATGACGGATTACAGACGAGCCAACTTCGAAGGCGGCTGCTACTTCTTCACGGTTGTAACGTATGATCGGCGTCCATTCCTGACGGAGCCTTCAGCACGTGAGTGTCTGCGAGCAGCATGGAGGCAAGCGAGGCAGCAGAGCAACTTCGAGCTAATTGCGGTCTGCCTGTTGCCGGAGCATCTGCACTGCATCTGGAAGCTGCCACAGGGCGATTGCGACTTCTCGCTGCGATGGGCACGAATCAAGGCATACTTCACCCGGCGATACCTTGCCGCCCGTGGCTTCGAGGCCAGGCAGAGCCTCTCACGCACGAACAAGCGCGAGCGGCCCATCTGGCAGCGCAGGTTCTGGGAACATCAAATCCGCGACGAGACCGATCTGCAACGCCATATCGATTATATCCACTACAACCCGGTCAAACACGGCCTCGTCGAGCGCGTTGAGGCGTGGCCTTGGTCGAGCTATCATCGATATGTCAAGACGCATGCCTGTTCGGATCTATATTGGCGGACCGCCCAAGAGGGGTTCAACGATCTGCGCAATTGTGAATGAGTCCGCATGGGCTAAAGCCCATCCTACATGCTCGCGTTGCGATGCACCCGAACCGTCCTGCGACCTTCCCAAGTGCTCAGGAAAGAAAAACGGCCCCTTCGTGCTAGTTCGAAGGGGCCATCGGTGAAGTGGCACTTCTCAACTACTCTCTACTTCGGTTATCGGCCGGCGTTTTCATGACTGGAATTACGAATTTTTTATCGGGCCAGCCCAATCGGGCTGAAAAGCACGTAGAGCGTCAGCGTGAGGATTACGACGACGACGCCGGCAACGACGGCACCCTTGGACGACTTCAAATCCAACACCGACTGCTGCTTGAACTCCATCGGCTGCGGCAGCGGCCTGAGGTACGTGATGACGGCCATCACAATCAGGCACAGGGCGAAGCAAAGGGCCATGCGGTTCAGGAAGTTGCCAATCACCACCGCCAGCGTAGGATTGGCCATGACCCATGGGATGGTGGACAGGTACCAAAGGAATCCGTATGCGGCGACGTTCAGCAGAAGCCCGACGACACCCGCGATCGGGGGGGCTTTGCGCACCAACAGGCCGAATGCGAATACGGAGAGGATACCAGGCGAGAGAAAACCCTGACTGGCCTGGATGATCGTGAAGATGCTGTTGCTGATCTTGGGATCGCCGAGCTTCGGAGCCAGCCAGATCGCGATCGCGGTGAAGATGACTACGCACACGCGGCCGAGGAAGACAACGGTTCCCTGACCTGCGTTGGGACTGATGTATTTCTTGAAGATGTCCATGCTGAAGATCGTCGACGCGGCGTTGAGCATGGCCGCCAGTGAGCTGACGATCGCGCCGAGCAGAGCGGCCAGAACAAAGCCAACCAGACCCGTCCGTTGCGGCAGAACGCCGCTGAGGAGCTGTCCCAGAGCGGTATCATACTTGTAGGCGATGAACTTCTCCGTGACGACCTTGGCCTTGGCGGTTTGGGCGGCCTCCCTGACGTTCAGGTTGTAGGCATCGAGCTCGGCAGCCAGTGCCGGAAAGACGTGCCTCCAGGCCTTGTCGTCGGATTCAAAAACGGTATACTCCGCCACCGACAGGGCATCGGTCTCTTTCCGGGTCAAGGGCAACACAAACGGGTTCAGGGTCTTGGCGGCCTTCATCCCCGCGTCGTCCGGATAGACAGCGATCAGGAACCGGCCCTGAGGCCAGGCCGCAATAGCCTCTTCACTTGGCGCCTGAGCGGTCTCGACCAATTGAGTTTGCGGATTCGCTTTCAGGTACTTAGCGAGAACCGGAGCGTTATCGCGAGCTGACTGATTCTGCATGTCCTTGGTGAAGAGGTTGAAGGCGATGATCCCGGGAATCACGACAACGAACGGGATCAGCAACTTCATGAAGGCCGAGAACACGATACCCTTCTGTCCCTCCGACAAGGACTTGGAGGCCAGGGTCCGCTGGGTGATATATTGGTTCAGGCCCCAGTAGTAGAAGTTCGGGATCCACAGCCCCAGGAGCAGGGCGGTCCAGGGCAGCGTTTTGTCGTCCTTGGGGAGAAACATATTCATACGGACTCTGTTCAACTCCCAGAACCGGTCTATCGCTCCTGTGTCCTGCGCAAAAGTCTTCACTCCGAGCGCGCCGGTCTTGACGTTCTCCACGAAGGCGAGTTCATCCGTGGTGCTCCCGAGCTTTCTGAAGGCAAAGATCATGACGATCGCTCCGCCCAGAATCAGGGAGCTGCCCTGAATCAGGTCGGCCCACGCACAGGCCTTCAGACCTCCGGCAACGACGTAGATCATGGCGATAATGCCGATGGCCAGAGATGCGGTCAGAACGGAGACGTCGTAGCCCATCTTCGCGGCCATCGTATGGGCGGTCAGCGCTCCGGAATACGTGACGGAGCCGAGGAGCAACATATAGACCAGCAGCGTCAGGAGGGCCATGATGGTGCGTGCCGCGGCGTTGTAGCGGTATTCGAGGAACTCCGGCATCGTGTAGATGCCGGCCCGCAGAAAGTAGGGCAGGAAGGCGAAGGCAACGACCACCAGCGTAATGGCGGCCATCCACTCATAGCTGGCGATGGCCAGACCGATGTGACTGGCGGCATTGCCGCTCATGCCGACCAACTGCTCGGACGAGATGTTCGCCGCGATCAGGGAAAAGCCGATCAGCCACCATTTCAGCCCTCGTCCGGCCAGGAAGTACTCTTCACTGGTCTTCTCGTGACGGCTCTTGAGCAAGCCTGTGCTGATTACCGCCACGACAAAAGCGATGAATACCGCGATGTCCAGCCAGTTGAACACCATAGCAGATCCTTTCCTTGCACGGCTCTCCTAACCTTGCGCGACGCACAAACGCCCGCATTATAGTCACGGCCGGACCCGCTGCAACAAAATCCTGCTCACCCGAAGGACAGCACGTGGCATTCACTGACAGACTCTCCGGAAGCTCCTCCGCCGGGATTGTCATTATGGGGGTGCCATGTCCACGCTTGCGTGGACATGTTCTGTTCGATGGGGAAGACATGCTTACGCAACGTAAGCATGGCACTCGGTACCCGGCGCACATTCGCTGAGCCGAGCGTCACACGCGCAACAGGGCGCGATTCTCGCGGATGATGAATCGCATGCCGCAGCCCGTCAGCCCAGCAGGGCGTCGACGGTCTCCAGCACGACGGGCAGATGGGTCCAGGCGGGCCCCCCGCCCATCATGACCGCGACCGAGGCGGCGTCGAGAATCTCCTGTCTCGTCGCCCCGAGCTCGAGGGACTTCTGGACGTGCAGCTTGATGCAGGGATCGCACTGGACCGTCACGCTGATAGCGACCGCGATCAGTTCCTTCATCTTGGCCGGCACGGGACCGTCCTGCATGATCTTCATGTACATGGCCCCGAAGCCGTTGATGGCATTCGGCGCCTGTTCTTTCAGCTTGGCCGTGCTCTTCTTGAAGTTGAGCAGGTATTCCCGGATGTTTTCCGCCATGATTTTCGCCCTCACGAAAAATGGTGGGTCCTCTTGAACGCCTCCGGCAGGGCGTCGATGATATCGGTGGCCATCAGGCTGATCTGACCGAGCCGGCCCGCCGCAAGATCGCCGGCAAGCCCGTGAACGTGAACGCCCAGCACCGTTGCATCCAGGTTGCTCAGGCCCTGGCCCATGAGGGCGGCGATCACGCCGGTCAGGACGTCGCCCGAGCCGGCGGTGGCCATGCCAGGATTGCCGGTCGTATTTAGGTAGACTCGTTCACCGTCGGTGACGACCGTGCCTGCTCCTTTGAGGGCCACGACAGCGTGGGTGGAATGAGCGGCCCGTACGGCTGCCTCCTGGCGGCCGTGCGGCATGTCCTCATGGAACAGACCCGACCACAGCCGCTGCATCTCGCCCGGGTGCGGCGTCAGGACCAGGTCTGCCTTGTGTCTCTTGGGCCAGCCGACCAGTTTGCTGAGGTTGTTCAAGCCATCGCCGTCGATGAGCAGGCGCAGGCCTTCCTGCTGCAGCAGGGCCTCGACGACCGTACACAGGCCCGTGCTTTGGCCCAGGCCCGGCCCAATGGCCGTAACGTCGTTCTCCTGCGCGGCGTTCAGGATGGCGTTGACAGCCTTGGCCGCGATTCGGCCCTCACTGTCCTCCGCAAGCGGCAGCGTCGTGTACGAAGGCTCAAGGGCCGCGACGATGGGCAGGGCACTTGTGGCGGTGGCGACCCGCACGAGTCCCGCCCCGGCCCGCAGCGCCGCCCGGCCGACCAGGGCCGCCGCTCCAGTCATGCCGACACTGCCGGCGACCACAAGAACCCTGCCAAACGTCCCCTTGTGTCCTTCAAGGGGTCTGGCCGACAGTATCGGTATCTCGCGGATGATCTTCATATCTCACCCAGTCCCGTCGATTCTCCGGTTGATGAGTGTGGCCGTGACCGCCGCGGAGAAACCGTTGTCGATATTGACGACAGTGACCCCGGAGGCACAGCTATTGAGCATGGTCAGCAGGGCCGACAGACCCTGGAAGCTGCATCCGTACCCGACGCTCGTCGGCACGGCGATCACCGGGCAACTCACCAGCCCGCCCAGCACGCTGGCCAGGGCGCCCTCCATGCCGGCCACGACGATGA
>CAYFUB010000571.1:0-14469 GCA_964346195.1 uncultured Pirellulales bacterium | reverse complement strand
GCCGTGGCATCCGCACGGGATACACCTTTACGCTCGCCAACCATCCCCGCGACGACCAGAACCGTAAGTACCTGATTACGGCGGCTGAATTTGAGATCAAGGGTGGTGAATTCTTCTCCTCCGGCCAGGGAGGCGGCGAGTGCTCGTATTCGTGCCGCTTTGGCGCGATTGAGGCGGGCCAGGCGTTCCGCGCGCCGCGCACGACGCCGAAACCGACGGTTCCGGGGCCACAAACGGCCATTGTTGTGGGGCCATCCGGAGAGGAGATCTTCACCGACGAGTACGGTCGCGTCAAAGTCAAGTTCCACTGGGACCGTTACAGCAAGGCCGACGAGAACAGCTCCTGCTGGATCCGCGTCGCCCAGGTCTGGGCCGGCAAGAGCTGGGGGGCCATGTATATCCCACGCATGGGGCAAGAGGTGGTTGTCGAGTTTATCGAGGGTGACCCCGACCAGCCGATCGTAACCGGCCGGGTCTACAATGCCCAGGCCATGCCGCCCTACGAGCCCAAGGCCAACAAGACCCTGTCCACCCTCAAGTCCAACTCCAGCAAAGGGGGCGGCGGCTTCAACGAAATCCGCTTCGAGGACAAGAAAGGCGAAGAGCAGATCTTCATCCATGCGGAGAAGAACCTGGATATCCGCGTGAAGAACGACCGGTTCGAGACGATCGAGCATGACCGCCACATGGTCGTCGAGAACGAGAAGTTCGAGCAGGTGAAGAGCCACCGCAACGAATTTGTGGAGCAGAACCATCTCGAAGAAATCGGGCAGGATCGCAACCTCACCGTCAAAGGCAAGGAGGCCAAGGAAGTCGGCAAGAGCCTCTCGCTGACCGTCAAGGGTGACGTCATCGAGGTCTTCAAGGCCAACCACTCCGAGGCGACTACAGGCAATTACTACCTGAAAGCCCAAAATATCGTGATCGAGGGTTTGCAGAACATCACTCTCAGCGTCGGCAGTTCGTACATCGCAATCGAGCCGGCCGGTATCGAGATACAGACCGGCGGACAGATCAAGGTTCAGGGAAATCAGGCAGGTGTCACGGGGAGTGTGATGACAGAGATTAAGGGCGGCACAGTGAAGATCAACTGACAGAGGGTATGTGCCAAGATGGGCAAGAAGAGCGGAAAGGCAGGCAAAGCAGTTCCACCGGCGGCACCAAAAAAGGCCGAAGATGCCGACGTCGCCGACCCTGGCAAAATGGCTGAGATAAAGGCCGAGCAGGCCAGGACACAGTCGGGTAAATACGGCGCGCAGCAGGTCAAGCCGCACAAGCCTCCATCGGAGGAGGCCCAAAGACAGACGGAAGAAAAGGAAGAAGAAAAAAAGACCAGTTGGATTGAGATTGAGTTAGTCGGCGAAGACAACGAGCCCATCCCCGGCGAAAAGTATAAGATAACTCTGCCGGACGACTCCGTCGCCGAGGGCACGCTCGACGAAAAGGGCTTTGCCCACGTGGAAGGTTTCGAGAAGGGCACGTGCAAAATCTGTTTTCCCGACATTGACAAGGACGCATGGGAGAAGAAATAATGGCCTACAAGAAATACACCGTCAAGCAGGGAGACTGCATTTCGAGTATTGCCTTCCAGCACGGCTTATTTCCGGACACCATTTGGAACGATTCGAAAAACAGCAAGCTCAAGCAGGACCGCAAGGACCCGAACATCCTGTTGTCCGGCGATGTAGTATACATACGAGACAAAGTGGAAAAGGAGGAATCCTGCGCCGCCGAACAGCGACATCGGTTCCGAAGGAAGGGTGTGCCTGCACGCTTCCGGCTTCAGTTGCTCAAGGGGACCGAGCCGCGCAGCAATACTAATTTTGTGCTCTGGATTGATGGTGCTCACAAGAGGGAGGGCGTGACGGATGCCGATGGGGTTCTCGACGTGCCTATTCCGCCAGATGCCCAGCAGGGTGAACTTTATCTGGATGACAACGGCCAGACGATAAGGATCAATTTCGGCAAGCTCGACCCGGTGCAGGTAAGCGATGGCGTGGCCCAGCGCCTATATAACCTGGGCCTGCTCGATAAGGTCGACGCGTCAAAAGAGGAACTGGCCGTGGCGATCCGGTTCTTCCAGCGAACGTATGGCCTGAAGCCCACCGGCGAAGCGGACAAACCAACCCAAGAGAAGCTGAGCGAAGTGCACGACACCAACAAGACCGGTCAGGATAAGAAAGAGTAGTTTGACTATGGCTAAATGCCATCAATGCAACAAGGATCTCACCGATGTGCAGGACCCGCGTACGGGGGCGTGCAAAATTTGTTTTGCCAAGGATCGTGTGTTTTGCGACGATTGCGCCATGTGGGAGCTGGGCCCGTTGGAGTCCGGCGACCGACCTCTGGACGAGGTTAGGAAGAGCGAACTGACGATCGGGGCGCAGCGGCAGGCGTACGATAAGGAGAAGACGGCCGTCTCCACGGTGGCCGACATCTCGATGACGCCCGAAGCGTTTCTGGAAGCCATGGGCGAAGTGTGCCCATTCTTTAAGAAGCAGTTGACCACCGCCGATGCCACGCTGTATGGCAAACAGTTCAAGGAATACGCCAAGCACGCCATCAAGACGTTCCACAAGCATTATCCAGGCTGCAAATACGACCACCTGGCCATACAGATCCTGATCGCAATGCATCTGAGCAGCCAGGAACGCGTGCAATGCCGGGCCGACAAGGACACCACAGGCAAGAGCAGCAAGGCAGAGGTGAAGTATCTGAAGCGGTGGCAGACCCGAACCATCGCCGCCCAGCACCTGAAGCAGCACCTGGACAAGGTAGAGAAAAAGTTCGGCGAGAACCGGCGAAAGCTGGTCGAAAAGAAGTCTTGGTTGAGCGCGTTGAAGCTGGACAGACTCGAACTGTACCTCAAGGAATTGTACGATCCGACTCTCATGGCCCTGCACCTGGAGAAGGTCGCCGGGAAAGGCGCGGATGCGCGCGAGGCGTTGGAGGTCGCGGCGGTGATCTATCACGTCATCACCGCCTCGCGCGACAAGGCGACGCTGGACAAGCACTGGTCGTGGACGTGTGTGAAAGAGCTGAAAATGAAATTCGAACCATACGGAGCGCTGGGGTTTGTATCTCCGGACCACTACGACTTCTTGTACGGCAAGACCGGGGACGGGTCGAAGTTCTCCGTTGAAGCAACCCGATTGATCAACAAGGTGTGGACGGTGCTCAAGGACGACCGGCCCAAGAACAAGCTGCCCAGTCATCCGCGCTACCGTGACGCCAGCCTTCCCGGGGCCCTCCCGGAGGCCGTGCAGGAATACCTGCAATATCTGCCAAAGTTCGATACCCCCGCAACTAGAGCGGACGAGCGCACCGAATGTGAGAAAATCGTCCGTAAGCGCGTTGTTGCGTCGGTCAAGGAATACGCCCCGGAGTGGCTGAAGATGACGCCGGAATTTATTGAGGCGCCAGCGACAAGGACTGAGCAGAAGAACACGGATGTTCACATGGAGTGCGGCAGCCGGAAGGAAACCATCAAGTTCCCCAAAGGCTTCTTTGGTATCCAGAACGTAACATCCATCAAATCTGCAGAAGACAGGAAAATAGTTGCGTTCGTCGACACGGTGGTCAAGGATGCCGAAGACTACCGGCTCCATGAGGTTAGGATCAAATACACCTGTAAGAGCGGGAGTAAACGCCAGGATACGCGATTGGATGACATCAAACTCCGAGTGAAGGATCTCTTTGAAAAGAAGAGGAAGACGTTCGAATCCGGTTTCTTGATTGATGGCGTTAACACCTGGGACGACGCAGCGGCCGAACGGCTCGTCGACAAGATACTCGACGAGATGAAGAACAACTTCTACGTCGATCAGGCCTTCGACGATGACCTGGCCAAGGCGATCTTCAAAATGCCCAAACCCCCCGATACCAAGAAGTGCGTGCCGATGGCATGGTTCCCGCTCAAGCTTCGGGACTTCAAATACAGTCAGATCTTTCCCGAATGTGGCTTTCGGGAAAGTGTTACGTTGGAATGCATCGACCAGCATTATGCAGAAACGGGAGGATCCAGCCCACGACCGGCCCACTATATGGACTGGCGGAATCATAAGGACCTCTGGCTGTACGACTGCTTCACCATCCCCCAGCGGTCCCGCCCGCTGTTCTGTTCGCTTTCGCACCAACCGCGCATCCCCGAACCTAATCCGGTGTATGGCGAGCACGAACTGCTCTTCAAGATAGACAGCGTCAAGGACCGGTGCATTTATACCTTTGGCGACAGGTCACAGCCGGTGCGCAGCCTGTTGCTGCTGCTGGACCAACTGTTCTATGGCCGGGACCGGAAAGACATGACTAAGGGGACGGATGTGGATAGACGCTGCAGAGTCACCGATATCCTCTTTTTCAGCTTGGTGCATTCAAAACCTTATAATGTCACCGATTTTGTCAAGTTGTGGGGCGAAATGCAGAACCTCCCGACCGTCATCAGCGATGCCACTTACCTATTCGAATGCCAGGTCTTTGGCCCTATCGACGTGACCACAGATTTCCAGGCTGTCGTCGTAAAGCCCGAGAGAATCAAAGATGCTGTGAAAATGACCCCCAAGCAGATGGAGCAATGGATCAAGAAGCACTACTCGGGTGTTTTCCTGGAATTCAAAAAGGTTCTGACGAATAACGACGTTCTGATGAAATCCGAAGTTACTTTCAAGGTGAATGGGTCGAACCAAATGACCCGGGGCAGTTACTTTAGCAAGAAGCCCGAAGATTATGCCACCCTCTGACCGGCAACGGTCTAAGACAGCAAAAGGAAATGGCTGACGGGATTTGATATGCTTCCAGCAGCACGCATGGGCGACATGCACACCTGCCCGATGCAGGACCCGACGCCGGTGGGGCCCAAGCCGCACGTCGGCGGGCCGATTACCGGCCCCGGCGTGGCGAATGTCTTGATCGGCGGCCAGCCTGCCGCAGTCGTCGGTGATATGGCCACTTGCGCCGGTCCACCTGACAGCATCGTCAAGGGCTCGGCCACCGTCCTGATTGGCGGCCGGCCCGCCGCGCGACAGGGCGACAGCACGGCCCACGGGGGCACAATTGCGTCCGGCTGTTTCACCGTCCTCATCGGTGGTTAGCACCATCCATGCCACAGGCCCGTTGTCGGGCGACTCGGTTCCTGTCCTGCGGAGATGCGACGAAGGAAGCGCAAATGCGAATGCCGATACGTGGCTTGACAGCAGGTGAGCGAGCAATAGAATAGGGCCTGGATAGCCTTGAACGGCCTCTACGGCCAGGCAATGTGCCGGCTATCCTGCGATCCGTGATGCCTGTCGACAGTTGTGAGGTGATTTGCCTGTGTCGTTTGCTGACGCCCAAAGCCGCCCTGAATCCCCACCGGAAGGTTACGTCGCTGTCCCGATTTCTGAAGACCAGAAGGCTGCGACCCTGAAGATCTGCGTTCTGGTCAGACGCGAGCCGGAGCCGATGGGCGGCCACCTTATCATGCTTCGCGACACGATGGATGCGAAGGTATACCTGGGATGCATCGTGGATGGCGCCAACACGGTCCACGAGTGGCTTGAAGTGTGGATTCAAAATGCCGGAGCCCTGGTCGACACAGTATCGGCGGCCCGCCACGCGCTCTCAAACTCGCTGCTGGATACGCGCTGGCAGCAGCTCTGTCAAGCCTTCGAGGAAGCCGACGGGGCCGCGATAGTAAAGACCGGATGGGAATCGGCTCACGCCTTGCCGACATTCCTGGACCTTTCCAGGGCTGCTCCAGTTCATCCTGTAGAGGTCAATTCCGGCGCCGCGTGGAGGCTGTGCACGGACGAAGGGCGGCTTCAGTCCAAGGGCTTGCCGGGCTACGGCAGCTCGCTGCATCGTTACCTGCACATCCCGGAATCAGGCGACGACTCACCACTCGTGCCCGTCACGGCGGGGGCGCCTGCCAACGATTTCACCAAGCCGATGTCCGAGATCGCCGGTGACCCTGCCGATATGATTCCTCTGAATCCGCAAGCCGGGTTGGTGCTCATCAAGAAACATGCCCCCATCGGGCTCGAGACGTTCGTCGATGTCCTCAGCGGCAAACCGTGGGACGGTTTGAAACACGGCAGGTCCCTGCTCGACCTCGGTCGGCCGCTCAAGGCGCTCCAGAGGGAGGAACAAGCCTCGAGCGCGGCCGGCTGGTTCTTCCTCGAAACCCAGGGTCGGTCCGGCCGGCTGCTCGAGACTTTCCATCTGAAGCTCCGACTGCTGGCGGATCTTGTATCCTCGGTGCATTCCATCGTTCGCTGCCTTCAGCGCCCACTCCTCAATATCAGTCCTGAAACCTGGCGGGTCGAACTGGGCGAACCGGGGCGAGGGCTGCCCTTTCTGTGGACCGCCAGGGCGGTACTCGATGATCCCGGCGACGCCATTCCGCTGGGAATAGGAAAGAGCGATTTCCGGTACTATGTGCCATCACGGGCCGGTGAAACGTCGGTCTACCGCCCACTGGTGGGCTCTTTTCCGGCGCAAGGGCGGGCATCGGTCCGGATTCGACAGGTCTTGGCCGACTCCGGCGGTAGTACGGCTGTCGAAGGCACGCTTGCCACTCAGGAACGCCTGGCGCTGGCGCAGCACGACCTGGTCCTGTTCCGGCTGAATCTGGCTTTCGGCCAAATCTGCCTGCCTAGTCATCTCGAAAAGGATTCGGCCCTGGCCGCCGGCGAGTGGCGTTTTCGAACGGTTGCGCAGGACCTTGACGCTGCGGTGATCTCCGATTTGCGCAAGGCCGAAGGGGTTCCCATGGCCGAGGTGGCGTTCGAGACGATACCCCTGTTGAGCAGTCCCTGCGACCTTTACTCGTTGGCGGTGCTGGCGGTCAGGATTCTTCTGGTCGATAATACGAATAGTCTGCCGGTCGTTCTTGACGAAACGTTGAGTCTGCTGCGCCAGATTGAAACGGAGTCCGACGCGTCCCGCAGCATCGAGCAGCGGATAAACGAGGTGTTTAAGGGGGACGCGCGGTGGCGCGAATCGCTGGGGCCGCAACACTTGACCTTCGATGAGATGACGGCCGACGAGGCTTTTGGGGCGATTGCCCCCGAATTATGGTGGCCGACACTGGCCATCATTCTGCGGATGTTCCCAGGGCCCGGCCCCTATCGTGAATGCCGGGATTACGGCGACGCCCCGCCAGGCGGCCTCCACAAGGTGTTCGAAAGAACGGCCGGAGATTTGCACGATCTCATACTGAGGACCCGCGGGCTCATCGTCACAGACTGGAGGGCCAACCAGGAAATCGCCCGAATACTTAGAAAGTTGATGGTCTGAGATTGGTTCCGGTCGTCAAAAGCACTTCGATCGATTTTGGCCCTCTAAAGCCAAGAAGCGTCGGAAAAGAATGATAGGATGAATTAGAGGAGCTGCCCATGAGGATGACGCGCGAAAAATATCAACTTGCGGGGTTGCTGGCCACCTGTCTTCTGGTGGGAGGATGTTCTCAAGCTGCCAATATAATGCTGTCTCGCACAGTGACCGTCACCGCGGATGACGACGTGTGCAGCAAGTCAGTCGAGGTCCACCTTGTAGGGGTCAACAGGTTCGAGAAAGACCGGTGGGAGAATATGTCCATGACCCAATACTGGCAACCCGATAATCAACTGCGCAAAGGCGCTGCCGAGCACACGTACGTGATCCAATTCGGACGCAAGCCCTGCGAGCGAGTGCTCCCGAAGAAGGACCCCATCATCAAGGTGTGGAAAGAGAGAAAAGCTGAATATCTGTTTGTTTTGGCGGATCTGCCCGGCGTATTTCCGGACTTGCCGGGCAATGCAGATGCAAGGCGTTTGGAGCTGCCGGCCTTGGATTCAGCCGACTGGGGATGGCAGAAGAGCATAGACATTGCCATCAACAGCAGCGACGTCGTCGCTCTGGTCGTCCCGAAGGCAAAATCCCAGTGAGACTCCCGCGGTTGCCGTAGACGAAGGTAGTGGATGAATGGCGACTTTTGGCCGCTTTGAGACCGTCCGCGAAATCCACCGGATGGGGTACGTTGTCGTCTACAGCGGCCGAGCTTCGGAAAGCACAGCCGACAAGCACGCCATTAAAGTCTTCCAGCCGCCCGTTCTTCTGCTGGAAGAAGGGCAGGCCGAGACCGAAATCGATCTGTTTCTCAAGAGCGCCGGCGTACAGGAGGGAGTTGCCGCCGGCGGTGCGCAGCATTGGGCGCCAGTTGCTGAGCGCGGCACAACGTCTGAGGGAGCGTTCTATGTCACAGACAGGTACGACCATTCGCTTCAACAACTCGTCGACGTTCGTCTCAAGCTCAGCAGTGAAGCTCTCGGTGTCATCATCAAGGCGGTGGCAGAAGGCTTGCTGGAACTGAAAAAGGCACGCGGACGGCCCCATGGGAACCTCAAGGCCACTAACGTTCTGATTGGCGGGACGGGAGACATTTCCGAAAGGCACATCGTACTGTGTGATCCCCTTCCGGACGAATATGTTGATGCCGAGGCGCATTGGGACACCGATCTGTTGGCCGTAGCCGAGTTCATCTATCAGCTTGCGGCGCACCGCTCGCCACCCAACGTGGATGGCTGGCAAGCACCCGATTCAAAGGAATGGCACCGCTTTGGAAGACAGGGGACCTACTGGAGAAAACTGTGTAATCGACTGTTCGCTGTCGCCACGAAACCCGGCACAATGACGCTTGAGGCCCTGGCGGATGACCTCGCTCAGCTCGAGAAGATGAGGCCCGTTCGTTCATATCGCCGGCTTGTTGCTGCCGGCGTGATGATCGTCGCTGCCGCTGCGGTTGCCTTGTTCTTCGTTCTGAAAAAGCCCCCACCGCCCGAGAAAGTGCAGTGGGAAAGGTTGTGCCAGGAATACCGGGACTGGGCAGGCGCTCTGTACGTGCAGGGCCTGGGCCTGAACAAGAAAGGAGGGAACCTGCGGGCGAAGCGATGGCGGGAGAATGCACAAGTCAAGGACATCCTGGAAGATGTTGAAGCGGCGGGATACCCTTATCGGGTCGCCGACGAGGAAGGCATGACGGTAGAGTACATCGTGGATAAGCCTTACCTGGCGGCGGCCGGTGACACCGGCGACGGCCTCGCAGCCATAGAGAAGATCAAGAGCGTGCTCGATCCCAACTCGAGTGACGCGTGCCCTCTGCTCCTGGCACTAAACGAAGCGGCCCGCCGGTTTGAGCAACGCCGGTGGGGAAAACCGGCAGCATACCTGATATCGCTGGCGGGCTCGGTCAGGCCTGAGCCGAACCAGCCGATCGCCGAAAACATGGACAAGATCCTTGATCTCGACGAAAACGGCACACTGACAACCATCAGCGTGTCTCTGGGCCAAATTGCCGAATACCAGGAGGCAATTCAAAGCTTGGGCGACCCGATACTCAGCAAATTCGACGATGAGTATGTCGACCGCGAAGTGGCTTCGATTTCGAGCGCTGCCGGTGAGGATATCCTCGGCACGCTCGGAGGAAGACTCAATGAAATAGCCGGGCTGGGTCGGACACTCGCTGAACTTGTCGGAGGTCCCTGGCAAACAGCAATGGACCGAGAGGCTTTTGCCAAGGACCACGGAAACGATGCGGCGGAGACTCCAACGGGCGAGGTCTTCCGGGAAAGGCTCGCGACAATCGAGGGATACTATTATCTGCAGGCCGACCCTCGCGAGCCGTTCAATGCGTTGATCAGCCAGATCGACGGCTATATTCAGGAGGCTCAGGTCTCCAATCCCCCCGAAGCGGATGCGTGTTCTAGAGGGATGGACGAGCTGAAGGTCAGTATCGAGGAGATTCGAGCCATCAGACCCATCGCGAAGAACCGGCAAGAAATGGAACGGAAGATCAAGGAATGTGAGCCCCGGCTTGCCGAGCTTCGGGACAGGGCCGATCGGGCGCGGGAGCTGCCGCGAGACTATGTCAAGCGTATCCAAGAGGAAGTGGTCTCTGCCGGTCAAACCGACCAGGTTGGTGCGAAGTGGACTGCGCTGAGGGATGAGCTTCTCAATGAATACCCCCTGTCGGTGATCGAGCGGGATTTGCAGTCGTACTCGGAGTTGCGACGCAAAGTGGATGAAACCCATCGCAACCTGGTCGCGTTGGATGGAGAATTGCGGACCAACCTGCCTCGACTGATGGGAACGGACGCCGGAGAGCAGACCTGGAGACAGACGCTTGCGCAGGTCCATGAACGGGAGCGAAACGATCGGATAGCTCGGATTCTCGAAAAGATGCCGCTGCCGAATAGTGTACCGGACGTGAACGACGGCCCCTTCAGGGATTTTCGTCTTGCCCAGTTCTCCGAATTCGATCAATGGCGAGAAAATCTGGCCGGAGTCTCTGCGGCGTTTGGTGCGATAGAGGATGCACTGGATCTTTTCTATCTCCTCGATGACGACCTGCCCCAAAGCGATGAAACCATTCGGTCGTTGTGGCAGAGATGGAAGGACACTCCTATCGTTCAGGATTCGAGGGTCAGCAACGCCCTTGCGCAGCCCGTGGCGAGGGTGACGGCACTGGAGCAGATCGAAGAATCCAGCGACGAGCGAGAACTCGTCCAGGCAGCACTCGACCTGCGCTTGCATACGGAGGCCGTCTATGCGGCCTGGAGGCAGCTTGGCAAACTCACGGAGCCTCGATGGCCGGACAAATACGAAGGCCTCCGCCAGGATAGAGAAGTCCGGCAAAGGCTCAGGACCGACTTTGAGGCCGTTGCCCGCAAGAACGAACTTCTTGACAACCTGGCCAAAACGGCAATTCAACGTGAGATAGCGCTGATTGAAAAGAACCGCTCCGGAGATCGAATTCTCGCAGAGCTTGGACGGTTCGCCGCTGAAGCAACGAGCGGTTATAACCCAAGTGAGCTTGAAGACTTCGAACGTCTTTCCATAGTGCTTGCCGACTACGTCTGCGGTGCGGATTGGCAAAACGATGAAATCCGCAAGGACATCTTCTTCGAGGCCAGCAATGTTCATAATTCCAAAGAGCCTGTCACCGCTCAGACCTTCCGGGACTGGTTGAAGGAGGTTAAGGATTACAAGAAGCTGCCGCAAGACCCACGAAATGCGTATTCGTGGGACGAAAAGATCGGGCAGATCGCAAAACTTATCGAAGATGAGCTGGGCCGAACGCGAACCGGCCCCTCAGAACAAAACGTCGCAAAGCCCCAACGGGATTCCTGGGGGGCGAGAATAACCGGCATCACAAAGCTTGTGACTTCGATCGGCAGCACGCTGACCGGCTCTGCGAAACAGAATCTCGCCAGGCTCGAGCAGGAATATGCCAAGTTTGTCAGCACGACGCAGAAGATAGAGGCCCTTCTCGCGTTGCCTGCCATTGAAAAGAACAAAGACCAAATAGATGCGAATATATGCAGAGAGCTCTGGGAAACCTTGCTGGCTCATGAAGCGGCGGTTGCGTCGATAATCAAGCCGGAATATTGCAAGTACCTGGAGTTCTTGGAAGGTGAGACCCAGCGTCTGGTTTTCGCCGCCAGAATAGAATTGAGTGCGGATTTCGAACCCATCAATATCAGCCGTTTGCCGTCCGCCACCGAGAAGAAAACAATCATCGAGACAGGCATCGATATTCTTAGACGAGTCAAGGATTCCGGCCAAAGCATGGCGTCGCTCGCCACCCTCAAGGAACTGCTCAACAAAACGGTCCAAGTCACCGACTGGGAGCAGATCAGACAAGCAGTGAATGAGGGACAGAAGGAATGGCTCGATTTCTTTCAAACGGTCGATCTCGCGAACGTCAAGAATGTCGGCTGGCCGAATTACATTGTGTCCAAGAAAGACCCCAGCGTGATACTCAGGTTCATTCCCGCGAGCGCCGGCAATCCTGAACCCTTTTATATGGCCGTGCGCGAGATAAACAACGGCCAATACAGGCTCTTCCTCGAAAAGTACGGGGCCAAACGGAGCGGGCCCAACCTGCAGGGATGGTCCATATTCACCGACGCGAGTAACAACAGGCTGATACAGTGCACCGCCACCGATGTGCCCTCTTGTGCCATAAAATGGGACAGGACGGCGAACACTTTTGCGGTTGCCGATGCCGATGCCGATATCCCGGTGACATGGGTAACCATCAACGGCGCTCAAGCATATGCGCAGTGGCTGGGCGGGCAACTGCCCACGGTTTCCCAGCACCAATATGCCTGCCGGGCAGGCACAAATACCGTGTCTCCCTGGGGCAATGACCCCTCGCAGATCGTCGGCTATGCGCACGTGAGAGGGACCGCCTGGCAAAAGGCCGCCGAAGAGTGGAACCGCGATAAAGACCGAACGGTTCCTCCCCTGCCGGTCGCCCCCATTGGAGCGGTGGAGGATTATCAACAGGACAGGACGTTGGACACGGCCGCAGCCGTTGATGACCAGAGCGTTTACAGTTCGGCCTGGCCCGCGGCCGGCGCTGCGAAGCCGAATGCGTGGGGTTTGTACGATATGATTGGGAACGTTTGGGAGTGGTGCAGCAGCGATACCGATGGTGCCCCGCCCCAGATCTGCGGCGGTTCCTGTGTGGCACCGCTGAGGTATATACTCCTTGAGTCTTTGGCCGACTACAACGTGGACTTCAATGACCGGGACGGTGACGTCGGATTCCGCGTTATGGTTTTGGCCAGATAAACGGCCGAGACGAAATCGCGGAAGCTGCTGTCACGACGCGCCGCGCGACTTCTGATTCGGCCTTTCGTCCTCAAGAGCGACGTTGCCGGTGCCCCTGGTGTTGGTGCAGCTATGTGCCTGACGCCTGCTCCAACTGCATTTGAACCACGGCGGTCCGTATGTCATCCCCCTCCGTCAATCGCGGGACGTATCGGGCCATAACGAATCCCACGGATCGGTCCATGGGCCACCCGACGTCATTGCTCAGGATGCCGACGTATGTTGTGAGAGCGGAAAGGGTCTGGCCGGCCAAGTCGTGGTCGGTCCCATCCCCAGCGTGCCCGGCCAGTTCCCGACGGAATGAATCTACCTGCTCCTCAGAAAGGCTGTCCAGTGTGGGGAAGGACTCACCCACCACCGCCCGCAGTGCGGCGGTCCGCCTTCCGTCGGCGTCCTCGAGCATCACAATCAGCCCTTGCAGTCTCTCGGCCGCCTTGAGCAGACGCAGGTCCGTGCTCAGAGAGCCTGCGTAGGCATCCGCCAGGTAGGGCTGAACCCCAATTCCCAACTCGCTCAATAGCGCGACCAGGCTCTCCACATCCGGGCCTTCCACGTTACCGCTTTCCTCAAGCTCCAGGGGCTTGGGGAACGCCAGCGGAACCGAGTCTGTCCAGTCGAGCTGGCGTGCGTTCCCTACCACTCCCAGCTCGCCCCGCAGCACGTACGTGCCGGTAAACAGCGGCCAATCGGTCCTGATGCCCTCGGGGTCCTCGGCATAAGGCAACTTGGGCTGGTCGACAGGGCGGCCCAGCACCAGCTCCTCTTTAGTGATACTGCTGCGTGAGACGACCTCCAGCCGATTGGTCAGGTCGAAGGCTTCTGAAGTCAGAAAGAGACTTCCCGCATCTTTGAAAGTCACGGCATCGCCGCCGTCTATCACCATCCCCCCATAGTCTGCGAGGAAATCCACCTTGGAACGAACATCGACGTTGAACAGCTCCAATGTCGACGAACTTCCCAGATAGATCGCCACGTCGATGAGATCGCCGGCGCCTTCGCCGAGGGTCAGGAAACCGACGCCGGGGCGATCATCCACGTCGGCGTAGTATGTCCCGTACGCTTTCAAAGTAGCATCTGGACCCAATACCAGGCCGCCCTTGCTGCGGATGACAATGGCCGCCCAGAATCGCGCCAGAGGGTCCGTGCTGAAGGGCAAAACCACCCCTGTCTCTGCAACGGCGTCAGAGCAGCCGGTGATGGAGACATTCAGTGTCCCGGAGGTATCATCTGTGTATATCCTGCCGGCATCCGCCACAAGGCCCACGCCTCCACCGGTCGAGTCAGAACGGTCTGCATTTACGGGCCCGTTGACGATCAAGTCGCCGCCGGTTGAAAGGACCTCAATGTTGCCTGTGGCAGACTCCAGCGCCCAGGTCACAACACTGCCCGAGCCTTGCAGCGCGATTTGGCCGTGGGCGTCGGCGGTAATAGATTTCCATCGATCCGCCGCGTTTTCGGTCTTCCCGCCGTGAGCCGCATCGACGATCGTGATCGAACCGCCGGAGCTGTGTAGCACCAGATCGGTATTCACCTGGTTCCCAAAGCTAAAGTGAGCCAAATCCAAATCGAGGAGTTGCCGCAGGGTCAGTGAGCCGCCGTTTGCAGTTATCACGCTGCCGAGGCCGGCTGCGCTAATCTCGCCCGCAGTGGCCTCAACGAGCAGCGAGCTTGTCCCGGTCAGAGTCCTGCCATTCGCCAAAACCACATTCTGACTGGCCTTTACGCTGCCGTCCGTGGCGGCAACGGCGGTGTTGTCCTCCAGAGTCAGGCTTCCGTCCTGGACCTCTACTGTATCGCCCAGAGTGATTCCCAGGGCGCCGCCGAGCGTCAGATTGCCGG
>CAYFUB010000570.1:0-8461 GCA_964346195.1 uncultured Pirellulales bacterium | reverse complement strand
ATGGCCCTTCAATCGGCGCAGGTTTTTGCCGGTGGTAAGGTCCCAGACGATCAGGGCCTCGTCCTGTGAGCCGGATATCGCACGGCGCCCATCAGGCGTCACCGCCACCGCATACACCTTGCCCGCACGTCCGTTCAATTGGCGCAGCTTTTTGCCATTGGTAAGGTCCCAGACGATCAGGGTCTTGTCCAGCGAGGTGGATACCGCATAGCGTCCATCGCGCGTCACCGCTACCGCCATCACCCCGTCCGCATGGCCCTTCAGTTGGCGCAGCCTTTTGCCGGTGGTAAGGTCCCATACGATCAGGGTCTTGTCTTGCGAGCCGGATACCGCATAGCGGCCATCGGGTGTCACCGCTACCGCCTCCACAGGTCCAGTATGCCCTGCGAGAATACGGACTAGCGGTCCACCCGGCGGCGTTAGACTGGGCGTCATTGGTCGCAACCACGGAGCACTCTGGCACTTGCCGCCCTCGTCCAGAAGCGACTGGACTTGCTTTGCTTTCTCAGACATCAGGCGCCCGCACAATTGACTCGCCAAATGCGAAGCATCTTTGATTAACGCGCCGATGGAGAGACGAATGGCACTTTGAACCAATCGCAATTCGGGATCATCCGCAACAAACTCGTAGTCGGCAAGGACTTCATTTGGATCGGTAACTTCCACTTTCTTTCGGAGAAAGCGATAATCGAATAGGAGTTTGCGTAGCTTATCCTGCCGGCCCGCCTTGAAGAAATGATAGGCCGAGTGCTGATAGAAATATCCGTCGTCAGGCACGGTGTGCCAGGCATCTTTGCATTGTGCGCGGTAAGCCTCGATCAATTTTGCATGCCGGTCTGCGAGCGTCTCTTCGGTCTGTTTGCGGACGTAATCGAATTGCAGGTCGTGGAGTGTGATTCTGCCCTTTTCGTCCCGGCGGAGCATTGATCGGTCTTCCAGAAGGACGATAAGATCCTGCACATCGTGCTTATCCAGTTCATCGGTCTGCCAGAGTGTTTGAAGGACCGCCTCCGGTATCGGCGTATCCTCCGGGAAGATGGCGAAATCGAGATAGCGGTCTTTTGCCTCATCCAGGCCGTCAATGCTGACTTCAATCGCGCGAAGCAGGTCGGGATAGGGATAATCCGGAAAGTCGTGCTTTATCTTGTCGATATCGGCGTTGCGCAGCCTCTCCACCGCGTTTTCCCACCGCTCCGGCCGGCGCTGAATCATCGCACCAATCATCGCCAATGCCAAAGGAAGCCCCCCACATTCCTTCACGACCTCATGTGCGCTCAATATAGGAAGCTCGTCCACAGTCGTCCCGGCCCACTGGGCCAACAGCGCAAATGCCTGGTCCTCTTCGAGAACATCCAGCCGCTGCTCCCGGGCCCCGACCGAAGCGACGATATTCCTAAACCGCGTCGTAATCAGCAGTCGCCCTTGCTGACCGGCCACATCGAACGGCGTCGCGTGATGCACATCCCAAACATCGTCAAGCACCACGAGGCAGGCCAAGTTCCGCAAGAGCTCCTCCAATCGTGCTCTGCCTTGCTGGCTATCCTGGAAAGCCGCCTTCTCGTCCCCCAGCCATCTCGCCAATTGTACTTGTCTGGCAATCAAATTCGGCTGCTGGCCTAACGTCAGCCAGAGGATCCCGTCGGGAAATGCCTTGCGGATATCATCCTCGCGTACGGCAGCGGCCGCCAGGACCGTTTTGCCGATGCCCCCCATCCCTTGTACGCCGACCTTTCGCTTCCCCGCTCCGGTAACGGCTACCGCTTTGCCTTTGGCCCCCAACAGCTTCTTCTTGAGCGGGCCCAAATACTCCGGCCGCTTCACAAACTTATCAGGCAACTGTGGCACACCGCTCAATACCCCCAACCCGCCCATCGGCCGAGGTCTGGCCGCAGCCTTGGGCTTGTCGTCTCGCGCCCGCTCAACAAGTTCCTTTAGCATGGCATAGACTGTGGGCCGGAAGAAGCCTTCGTTCCGAACGCACTGTTGATGCAATGTCTTGGCAAGCTTTTTCATGTGCGGCTCAACCTGCGCGGAATCCGCCTTGAAGAAACGCTGAGCGTCGTCCTTTAGCTCACCGTAGACTTCTTGCCTGCGTTCGGAGATCGCCTCGGACCAGATTTGCTCCTCTGGGATCGTGCCCTCCTCAAAGCACCTCTGGAGCTGTTGCCTCTTCGGCCCAAGCTCCTCAGCATCCCCCTCGAACAGGCGTGCAGCAATTGCATCGGGAACCAGGTCGGACAGCTCCTCAGGCAACCGCCGCGCCCACTGCGAGACCTCTCTGCGCAGGTCGCTGGCGAACGTCTTGGCCCCGGCCTTGTCCAGGACCCGACCGGCCGTGCGGCTCAGTGCAAACCCTATCGCCCAACTAAATGGGTCAAACGCCATGTGCACTCCCTCACAGAACCCATAAGCCGCATCCTAAACCATCCGCCCTCTGGCGTCAAGGATCATAGGCCTCGCAGACCGCTCCGAACAGCCGCTTGACTCGGCATGGCCGCACAATGGTATCGCATCGTCCCGTGGGTTTCATTCAAAGAGACGAATATCTGGCGAGTCGCGAGTCTGCGCGGCTTCGAGGCACCGGGAGATTTCGCGTGGCCCTGTCCGTGGATGCAGGGCCCCACGAGCCTATGGAAAAGCCGGTCGAGCAATTCATCAATTTCACGCTACCACGCAGGCCCGTCGGGGAAAGTCAAGAGGGGCGCACGAAAATCCATATCTGGTATCTCTGTGCCCTCGGTGCTCTCTGCGGCCAATCGTACGAGCGGTACTGGCGGGTACAGACCGTGGGCGGTAATGTGGTGCCAGTTGGCAAGGCCGATGAGTTCATTGGCTCAGCGGCGGCCATGGAGCGCAGCGGAATTGCCGTCCGGTGCGCCGGCCTGTTAGCTACTTGCCAGGAATCCTTCGTGAAACTTGACGATCCCCTGTGGGACCTTTTCGGTAAACGGTAAGGCCAGGAAGACCTCTTGAGGAATTCCCTCGTGAACGAGTTGTGGATAATTCCGAAAACCGAGCCGCTTATAGTAGTTCGGATCCCCCACCAGAGCGCAACCTCGGCCGCCCAACTCTTTCAGCAAAGACAATCCTTCGCCGATAAGTGATTTGCCAATGCCTTGCTCCTGATACTCCGGCAATACAGAGACTGGGCCGAGGCCGTACCAGCCTGTTGAACCGTCAGAAATTGTCACAGGCGAAAAAGCAATATGTCCGACAACTCGTCCATCAATTTCCGCCACCAGCGAGAGAGTCAGCGCACCTGCGTCGCGTAATGCCCTTATTATGAACTGCTCCGTGTGCTTGCTGATCGCCAGCGTCCTGAAGGCGGCTATTGTGACCTGGGTGATTGCCTCAATATCTGCCGCCGTTTCTTTTCTTATGATCACTTCAAACTCCGGTTCATTTGTCTCAAGCGCTTGCCATGGCCTGGGTGATAGCATAGCCGGTCCGGCTCGTCAACCGGTAACGCGCAAGAATCCGTATCTCCTATCTCTGTACCTCGGTGCTCCCTGTGGCCCACTGCATTCCCAGGTCCGCTGCCACGACTGCTCGTAAGATACGCGCGTCTCCTGGCACCCATGATGCTATTCGTTGCCTTCCTACACGCCACCTGCCTGCGATGGCGACATCTACCTCAAGCCCCACAGTCCACCCGCGCCCCAGGCCGCTCGTTGCCTCATCACGGTTGTGTTTGGCCCGAGGGTGGCAACTCGGTGCCAAGGACTCGCTCAAAACCAGCCCTGCAGGCAGGGCACAGTTCCGTCGATTTCGCGTCGTGCTCCCGCAGATTGTGAGAATACGCGCGTGCACAGACAGGGCTTGAACACCTGCCGATGCCCAACATGAATCCGATGGAAGAGAGCGCCTGCTTGAGCATCCGGCCAACCAGCCGTTGACGGCTCGGAGTGTCGCCGTTGAAAGCGGCAGTGAACCGCCGATAGGTCAGCACGGCATGATGTCCCCCGGTCTCGGCGGTGCCAAAAGCAAAGTTGCTCTGGTCGAAGAAAGCATCGAGATTGGCAACGCCCAGGAAGTAGACGCGCTTCTGCCGGAACGGAGAAACCCCTGCTCGGAGACCATGCAGAAGATCGTCCATATCCCACTGCTTGTCCGCTTTCCGAAGCCAATCCAGGGTGGCATCGAACTTCGCCAGTACATCGGCGTTGCCCGCGCTGAATGCCACTTCGCGACATGCCTGCACGAGTACGGAATCCTGCTCCAGATCGTCGGGACTGATTCCCCTGTTCTGAAAGAACGCGATCAGTCGCTCATCTTCTTCCATTCTCTCCTGGAGCGATTTCCGGGCCGTGGCCAGATAATCCTGGAAAGGATCCTTCCTGTATTTGGGGACATAAACCCGCGCATCCTGCACGAGCACTGGAATGGCGAGTCTCGCCTGTAGGATTCCCCGCAACTCCTCAAGGACACAGGTAGCGACGGTCCCGACCGGGACCAGCACGAGCGTCGTGGTGTCACCCGAAAGGATCTCCGCTCTGGGGATCGGAGGGAGAAGACCCTGCTGCAGGAGCTTGCGTGCGCGATTGACCTGGTCATCCTGCTCGGCGTACTTCAGCACCAGTTCTGCCCTTTCTCGCGCGAGGTCGCCCATGCCGCGCGGCAGAAGCATTTCCGCGAAGAGAAGCTGATAATCCAACGCCCAGGGGTGGTATTTCAACGCGGCAGAAAGATAGTTGAAAGCCTCCTGTTGCCGCCCAGATTTGACCAGCCGGTCCACCAGAGCGAGGACGTCTCCTACGTTTCTGCGAACCATCACCGGGTCACCGCCAGCCAGTAGCTTGTCGACCTGCGTCTTGAGCTGCGTCATCGATTTCACTGCTGGCTCTGGGGGCGGAGGTGGGTCAGGCGCTCTGTCTTGGGCCAGGCTGCACACAGTGTGCGCGAGAATGGTTAGTGCGATCACGTGAATCTGACACCTTCTGATCATATCTCCCTCCAATCAATGCCGGCGATATCTTGCGTACAGCAATCCAGAAAGCAGCCAGGAGAAAGAGAATGGGGATGGTTATGGGTATTCAGTAGTAACACACAGGTCGTCCTCATGCGAACAAAGGTCACGTGGTTTCCAACATCGGCTTCTCCGCTGGCTATGACCAAGATGATAGGATGGCACGTCCGGCGCGTCAACGGGGAGGCCCGGATAATCCGCACCTCGTATCTTTGTGCCTTCGGTCCTCTCGGTGGTCTCGTGTGGACCCCGACCCCTATTCGACAAGTCGCCGAATCGCCCCAAGGTCAACCTGTTCAAGGGAATCACAGATGAAGTCGGCCCCGGCAAGTTGTTCGGCAGGCACAGTGTTGGCCACGGCGATGCACCTGGAGCCAGCGGCCTTGGCGGCCCGGACCCCGCTGGGGGCGTCCTCGAAGACTACGCAACGGGCCGCCTCAAGACCCAACCGGCGGATGGCGATCAGGAAGATCTGCGGGTCGGGCTTTTTCTTCGTGACCTCGCTGCCGCTGACGTAGACCATGTTCTGATACGGCACCGTCACGGCCTCGAGGATCGCCTCGGACAACTCTCGCGTCGCGGAAGTCGCAATCGCCAGGCGAAAACCGCCATCTTCCAGGGCCGCGTGGATCAGATTCAGCACGCCGGGGAACGCGGGCAAGCCCTCCTCGCGCACGGCCTCCGTCAAATACCGCTCGCGCAGCTCGGCGGCGGATTGGGCCTGTTCGTCGGTGAGTTCCAGGCCGTGGACCCCGGCCCCGGCCTTGACGAACGCCTCGGCCCCCCGGCCGAAGCCCGCCACAAAATCCCCCGGCCGGACGTCCCGCAGGCCGAACATCTCATCAAGGACCCTGACCGTAACCCTGGCGTTCAGCGGCTCCGTGTTGGCGATCAGCCCGTCCACGTCAAAAATCAGTCCATATTTCACACACATCTCCTTCGTCCCAGGACAGTTCCAAAGCCAAGCATGGTAGCATTTTCGGTGCTCTTGTGCTATCTTTTCATGAGCCACCCGACTCCCAGAGCGATGGGAAAGGGGCGTGCCTATAGGAGTGTGAAGTCATGGGCGTGGACGCGTACCGTATATCGCTTCGGTCTCAATTGATTTTATTCTTCGGCCTGAGCCTGGCGTCGTGGGTCATCTGGATCCCCCAGGCCCTGGCAAGACTGGGCCACGGCATCCCGGCAATCCCGCTGAATTCGCCCCTGAATGCGCTGGCCGTCTGGGCCCCCGGCCTGGCCGCCCTCATCGTATGCACACTGGTCGGTGGAAGAGCGGGGGTGCGCGGGCTGTTGCGTCCCCTTCGCTACTGGCGCGTGGGCCGCGGATGGTATGCGTTCGCCGTTGTGTTTCCCACGGTGCAATGGCTGGCGGCTTTGGGCATCGACCGGCTGCTCGGACGAACGTATGACCTCAGGCCAAGTCCGGTGCTGGCCGCGCTCGGGCCGCAAGCGGCCGCCCTGCTGCCGGTCGTGACGCTCGTCGCCCTTCCGAACGCCCTGGGCGAAGAGCTCGGCTGGCGCGGCTTCGCCCTGCCGAGGCTGCAAACCAGGTACAGCGCTCTGGTGGCCAGCATCATCATCGGCCTGTTCTGGGGCCTGTGGCATGTCCCCGCCTGGATCGCCCAGAAGCAGATGGCTCCGGGCGCGCCGGCGGTGTTCCTGCAGGTCACATCCACCATCCCCGCCGCCATTTTGTTCACCTGGGTCTACAACAACACCGGCGGCAGCCTCCCGCCCGTCTGGGTGTTTCACGCCTCGATAGTCATCACGGGGTACTTCGCACCGGCACTGCCCACCCACACCCACAGCGTCCTGTCCTGGGCCATGGCCATCGCGGTCATCGTCACCACCGGCCCCGCACACTTCTCCAGGCGTGCGATTCGTGCCCTGCCCCAGCCCTGAGCACCGCGGGTCTCGCCAAAAAACACGATTCGGCGTAGACTAAAACGGTAGTCGCGGCTGTCTTAGTTCCGACGGTCGTTGGTTTCGAAACTGATAGGGCCGAACGTTGATGGTGGAAGACCGGCTGCTGTTCAGTAGACTCAAACGCGGCGACGCGGACGCCCTGCGGCGGATCTACGAGAAGTACAGGCATGATCTGCTGGGGCTGGCCGTGACGCTGTCGAATGACAGGGCCGCTGCCGAGGACGCCGTGCACGACGCCTTCGTCTCGTTCGTGCAGTTCTCGCCGAGGCTGCGGCTGCGTACGAGCTTGCGCAGCTATCTGCTCAGTGCGGTCGCCAACCGTGTCCGGAGCCTGAACCAGGTGAGCGCCCGGCGGGCCGCGCCGCCGGACGCGACTGACGATGCAGCCGAACCGCCGGCACCGGACTATGCGGCTCTGCGGCGTGAGCGAACGATGCTCATCGAGCAGGCCATGGCGCAGCTCCCTTACGATCAACGAGAGGCCATCATTCTGCACCTGCAGAGCGGAATGAGATTCCGGGAGATCGCGAATTGCCAAAATGTGTCCATCAACACGATCCTGAGTCGCTACCGTTACGGCTTGGAAAAGCTCCGTTCGCTGCTGGCCGTCAAGCACCTCAAGGAGATCCGCTACAATGAGCAGCCGCCCGCGGGCATCTTCGACAGGCCCGGCGACGCTGTGGTCGTCAAGCAGGAGGTCGATTGCCTGGTCGATCCCGACTCAGGCCTCGTCGCGGACGGCATGACACAGGAAGAAGCGTGCCTGACCATCGTCAAGCAGACGGGCCAGGCACTCATCGACGTGGACCAGGCCACCCTCTGCAAGCTGGACCTGTTCTTCCGTCTCTACCCACCCTCGATCTGGGACCAAATCAGGAAGATGAAAGAGGCCGGCCAATGGGCCAGCGAATTCGCCATCACGGGCGCTCCCTACCGGGAAGGCGACCTCTGGTACGTCCCCGTGGAAATCCGCAGCAAGGCCAGCCAGAGCGAGACCCAGAATGCGATGATCAAGTTCTACCATCTCGAAGGCAAGACCCTCTGCTTCATCATCGGCTCAAAAGAAAAAGGGGTCGTAGATTGACGCCGACCAAACGGCCCGACGCGGCTCCTCACTCAATCCCCCGCGGCCATCAGGGCCCGCTCCGCCGCTTCCGGCAACTCAATCGGAGCGAACATGGATGCCGGGTAAAGATAGCCGTCAGGCTCGGACTTGTCCTCATCGATGATGCGAAGCATGTTGTGCGCTTCCGCTGCCGCATCCGGCAACGTGCGATACACTTTGCCCAAAATCAAGCTTGCCTGCTTGCTCTCGTTGTTAATGCAAATCACGAAACGACTCACGGGCTCATCCACAGTCTGTTTCCCTTTTCTTATCGTAGCCATCGTAACATGGCACATTCGGCCGGGCAACTGAAAAGACGCTGATTCGGCCTTCGGGTGCGGCCGGCATTCAGTGGCGGATTCGAATCGCTTCGCGAGCCGGGCGCCTGCACTCACGTAGCATGGGCATCTTGCCCATGAGTATCACGGGCGTCCCGCCCGTGAAGGCAGGGCCAGGATGGC
>CAYFUB010000569.1:0-2778 GCA_964346195.1 uncultured Pirellulales bacterium | reverse complement strand
GTGACCAGGTGCGGGCTCTTGAGGTTCATGCACTGGCTGATGCCGCGCAGCTCGATCTGCTCGTAGCTCTGGATGGCCTTGAGGGCCACCTGGCGGCCGCTGTCGCTGACGGCGTAATAAACCTCGCCGAAGCCGCCCCGTCCCGCCGCCCGCTGGATGGTGTACCCTTCCAGCGGCCGATCTCCATAGGTATATTGATACGTGTCCATGTTCTTATCGCCGGATTACTTCAACACGTTCTCGTTCACTCCCCGAGCCTTGCCACGACCATCGACAGCCTGCCGATCTTCACAGGCTTGTCCACGGCAAGACCCACGCTTGGGTCAAAGTTGCACCCATCGACCAGTATACTCTCTTTGGTCCGGCAAAGCAGCCGGCCATTTTGTGCGAACAGCGTTACCGTATCTTTCAACTGCTCGGTCCGGATGTGATTGTTGGTGTACGGCCCGATCAGAATATCGCGATCCATCAGGATCAGTTGCCTGATGTCCGGCCGGCTGAGCCGCGCTCCGGAAACCGTCAGGACGGCGGTCGTGCTGGCCGGATTGGGCAGGTGGAATTTGATGTGGCAGCGTGAGGACAGGGCGATGCGGTCGCCGTTGGCGAGCAGTTTTTCGGTCACGGACTGGCCATTGACCTCGATCGGCGTCGCCGAGCGGACGAAGTAATCGCCTTCCATCCGCTCCAGCATGACGGCCGGCATGTTCGGGTCGGCGATCAGCGCCAGCATCGGTCGAGCCGAAGAGCTGATCGGCCCCACCGTGACCCGGGCGTCCCGGAACACCACGAAGCTGGCCACGCCGTCCACCTGCAAAACGAACCTTGACGGCAAAGAAGACGAGTCCGGATTCCCGGCGGCACCATCATGCCCGTTCGTAGTGACGCCGTAAGGCGTTTCTTCATATGCCCTTACGGGCACACTACGAACCTGGCCTTCGGCCTTGACGCTGCCACCCACTGCCTTTCGTCCTTCGTTTTGTGATCCGTCCATCATGCTTAGACCCAAGGGACCTGCATCCAGTTCCTCGTATGCCTCGGCGGCCCGCTTGGCGTCGGAAATCGCTACGTCCAGCCAGCGCGCCGACGGGCAGATGGCCTTGACCTTGCGCAAAAGCGGCAAAGCGCCGCCGGGCCTGCCGACGGCGATGTGCTCCGCCGCCTGGCCGCACCATGCCAGCGCCTCTTTGAGCTCCGCAATGTCCGTTCCATCGCTGCCGAGCGGCAGCCGCCGCAGAAACGACCGCCCCCGGTCGAGGCGTCCCTGTTCGATATCCGTCCGAACGCGCTCAACGACCCGGCTCCGAATCCGGCGAAGCAGCTCGCCCGCCCGCCCGTTCTTGCTCTGCCCGACCCCGGCGCCGTGCGCGATGCGAATCGCCTCTTCGATGTCGCCCTGCTGCAACGCCAGCTCGGCCTTGGCGACGGCGTCGTCGGCGTGGAGCCGGGCCGCCGCCAGTTCCTGGCGAACCAGACGGGCCTGGCCGTCGTCCGCGGGGGCCTCGTCGAGAATCCGCCCGCCGACGGAGAGCCAGCCGTCCTCGATGTGCCGTTTCGCCTGCGCGATTCGCAGTGCCTCGTGCTGGCGGGCCTGCTGGTCCTTGATGACGGCCTCGCAGACCGCCGCACGAAGCTGGGCGATCTCCGGCAGATTGCCCGCCAGCTTCTCGGCCTTGGTGCAATCGAGCAACGCGGGCTGGAAGCGATTCGCGGCCAGGTTCTCCTGCCCGCGCTGGATGATGGCCCGGGCAAGCCGGCCGATGAGCCGCTGGCCGTGATGGTGCCGTCGGATATCGTCCGCCTGGGCGATCTCGAAAGCCTCATCAAGCCGACCGTCGGCCAACGCGCACTCCGCTTGTCTGATTCGCAGGATTAACACGGCAGGAACCCCTTGAATTTACGATTTACGATTTTCTATTTATAAATTGTCAACGGTAAATCGTCAATCTACAGGGCGGACGGCTCGGGCTCGACCATCGTCACGACCGTGCCTTCCTTCTCGGTGTTGCGCTTGTTGCGATTGTCAAAGTACTCGTCCACCTGGGCCACCAGGTCCGACTCGACCACGGTATCCACCGGGATCGACTCGACGAACTTGCTCTCATGGGCCAGCACACGCTCGGCGACGTCCAGACGCTTTTGAATCTCGGCGATGAGCTTCTCGGTCTGGGCCAGCTTGCTGTTGTCCACCTGGATCTTGGAGCCGACGGACGCGGCCTTGACCATGCGATACTGGCTCGCCAGGGCCTCGATGCGGTTCTCCAGAATCCGCTTCTCGCTGCTGGTCTTGTCCAGCATCTGGCGGGCGGCATCCAGCGACCGCTCGCGGGATTCCAGCAGACGGACCTTGCTCGCCAGGACCATCTCGCTCTCCTTGAACCGCTCGAACCGTGCGGCCAGGTCCTGCTTCACCTGCGAATGGGTGTAGTCCCGGCCGGCAAAACAATACTGGGCCCGTGGGTTCGCCAGCGCGACCCGCAGCGTCCTGATCTTCGACTGCTCGTCGTCGAGGGCTTCGCGGTTGTTGGCGATTTCGCCCTTGAGGGCCGCCACTTCCACCTCTTCCTCGGCGATCAGGCGGATATTCGCCTGCATCTCGGGGATAATGTCCTCCAGCAGGTCCCGTGCCCGCCGCAACTCGAACTCGATGGGAACCGAGTCCTTCACCACGGTCCGGACGCCCTTCGCCGAGCTTCTGACGTAACTGACCACGTCCTTGCCGAACAGCAGGCCGCCCAACAGGCCCAGGCCAACCGTCCCCATCACACCCCATTTTGCCCA
>CAYFUB010000568.1:0-3056 GCA_964346195.1 uncultured Pirellulales bacterium | reverse complement strand
TGTTCTTGGGGACGCGCTTCTGGAAATTCGCGTAATCGGCGTAGACCCGTTGCAGCCGGTCGAAGAGTTCTTCCTTCTCTTTCCGTACGGCGTCCAGCCCCTGGCTCAGCTTGTTCAACTCCTCGTCGCGGGCCTCCTGCCCGTGCTCCGAGGGCGGGACGCCCTCGACACCTTGCTGCTCCTGGTTGGGTTTGGTCTTTTCTTCTTTTCTCATGAGTGGTTACCCAGATGCCGTTTCAGTCTCTCGAAGAAGCCCTGTGCCTTCGGGGAGACGTGTTTGTTTTCCGTTTTCGCAAATTCTCTGAGCAATTCCTCCTGGCGGGCGTTCAGGTTCGTCGGCGTTTCGACCGTGACCTGGACCAGTTCGTCGCCGGTCCGGCCGGTGCGCACGTCCGGCAGTCCCTGTCCACGAATCCGAAAGAGGCTGCCGTACTGGGTCCCGGGCGGGACTTTGAGCTGCCGCGTTCCCTCCAGGCTGGGCACGTCGACCGTCGCGCCGAGCGCCGCCTGGGTAAAGCTGATCGGGACCACGGCGATCAAGTTGTTGCCGTCGCGTTCGAGGAATTCGTGCGGCTTGATCCGGACGTAGCAGTACAGATCGCCGTTGGGTCCGCCGTCGCGGCCGGGCTCGCCTTCGCCGGCCACGCGGATGCCCTGGCCTTCGTGCACGCCCGGCGGGATCCGGATGGTGACGGTGCGCTTCTTCGGCACACGCCCGCCGCCGCGGCACTGGGGGCAAGGATTCTTGACGATCTGGCCGGTGCCCTGGCATTGGGGGCAGGTCGAGACCATCTGGAAGAACCCACCGCCCTTGGCCACCTGGCCGCTGCCGCCGCACAAGGGGCAACGGGTGGGCTGGGTACCCGGTGCTGCGCCGCTGCCGTTGCATTGCGGACAACGGTCCTGGCGCGTGAACTCGATGGTCTTCTCTGTGCCGTGCGCCACCTCATCGAGTGTCAGCTCGACGCTCGTTTCCAGGTCATAGCCCCGGCCCGGCCCGGGGCGGCGGCCGGCGCGTCGCCCGCCGCCGAAAACGCTGCCGAAGAAATCGTCGAAGCCGAACATGCTGAAGATGTCTTCGACGTTCATCCGCGAGAAATCGTGCATGCCGGTCCCGCGCAGACCTTCGTGGCCGTACTGGTCGTACTGCCGGCGCTTCTCGGCGTCGCTGAGGACCTCGTACGCTTCGGCGCACTCCTTGAACTTTGCCTCGGCCTCCTTGTTGCCCGGGTTCTTGTCCGGGTGGTACTTGATCGCCATGCGCCGGTACGCACGCTTGATCTCATCGGGCGAGGCGTTCTTCTCGACTCCGAGTACTTCGTAGTAATCCCGTTTGGCCATAAGCTCTTATCGCAGCACGACCGTCATGGCCGTGTCAGCGGGTGGCAGCGTCACGGCCGCAGGCCTTGGCGATCGTTTCACGGCATTTGCACCAGACCATCGCCAAGCTCCGCATGGGGCCCCCCAACGCGATGTATCGCGTTGGGGACCCCTTGACGCTGCCACCCGACCTGGGCGGAACATACATGTGGCTGAAGAGCCACACGTCGGAATCTCGACTATCCAACCGCGCCCGGGACCGGCTGCGGCTCTTTGTCTTTCAGTTCGGTGACCAGTACGTTGGTCGTCAGCATCAGGCCGGCCACGGAGGCGGCCATTTCCAGCGCCGTGCGCGCCACCTTGGCCGGGTCGATAATCCCGGCCTTGAACATGTCAACCAGTTGGCCGGTGTTGGCGTCGTACCCGATATTCTTGTTGCCGTCGAGTTTCTCGAGCAGCTCGGCCACGATCACTTCGCCTTGCTCGCCCGAGTTGTCCACGATCTGGGCCGTCGGCGCCTTGAGCGCGCGCATAACGATATCGAAGCCGATCTTCTCGTCGCCTCGGGCCTTGGCCCGGGCCTTCTCGACTTCCTTGAGGGCCCGCAGGAACACCACACCGCCGCCGGCCACGACGCCCTCGGCCGTGGCCGCCCGCGTCGCGTGCAGGGCGTCGTCGAGCAGGTCCTTGCGCTCCTTCATCTCCGTCTCGGTCGGCGCGCCGGCCTTGATGGCGGCAACGCCGCCGGTCAGCTTCGCCAGCCGTTCCTGGAGCTTCTCGCGGTCGTAATCGCTGGTCGTCTTTTCGATCTGGGCGCGAATCTGGTCGCAACGGGCCTGCACGTCCTTCTTCTTGCCGGCGCCTTCGATGATGGTCGTATCGTCTTTGGTGACGACGATCTTCTTGGCCTGGCCCAACTGGGACAGCTCGATGTTCTCGAGCTTGATGCCGAGGTCTTCCGTGATGACGCCGCCGCCGGTCAGGATGGAGATATCCTGGAGCATGGCCTTGCGGCGGTCGCCGAAACCGGGGGCCTTCACGGCACAGACCTTCAACACGCCCTGCAGGCGGTTGATGACCAGGGCGGCCAGGGCTTCGCCCTCGACGTCCTCCGCGACCACCAGCAGCGGCCGGCCGGTGTGGACGATCTTCTCCAGCAGCGGCACGAATTCGCGCACGTTCGAAATCTTCTTTTCGTGCAGCAGGATGTAGACGTCCTCGAAGAGCACCTCCAGCGTCTCGGGGTTCGTGATGAAGTAGGGCGAGATGTATCCGCGGTCGAACTGCATGCCCTCGACGACGGTCAGCTCGTTCTCCAGGCCCTTGCCTTCCTCGACCTCGATGACACCTTCCTTGCCGACCGCGTCGATGGCCTGGGCCAGAATCTCACCGACCGACGGGTCGTTGTTGGCGCTGATGGTCGCCACCTTGGCAATATCGCCGTGGCCCTTGACCGGAACGCTGACTTCCCTGATGAAGCCGGCGGCGATCTCGGCGGCCTTGCCGATGCCTCGGTTGATGGCCATCGGATTCGCCCCGGCGGCCACGTGCCGCAGACCCTCGAGATAGATGGCCTCGGCCAGTACGATCGAGGTCGTGGTCCCGTCGCCGACGACATCGGAGGTCTTGCTGGCGACCTCGTTGACCATTTTGGCGCCCATGTTCCGGAACGGCTCCGGCAGCTCGATCTCCTTGCTGACCGAGACCCCGTCTTTCGTTACCTTCGGGGAGCCCCA
>CAYFUB010000567.1:0-4472 GCA_964346195.1 uncultured Pirellulales bacterium | reverse complement strand
CAACGGCCGGCTGACGCGGGCCAAACGCAAGCTGGCCAAATACCTGCGCCGCCAAGGCGTGCTGGAGGATATGCCATGAGCACTGAGCATTCTGACGAGAGACTTGACGATCTGATTCACGGTGCCATCGGCCGACACAGACCGGCCTTCGATTTCCAGCGATGGCAACAAGAACACCGGGATCGGATCGATGTATTTCGCTCTCAAGTGAAGCAGCCCGACTCGCCGGTGATTGCCCGGACAGAAAGGATGTTCACGATAACCCGTACTCTGAAGATTGCGGCGGCCGCTGTGATCCTGGTGGCCGTGCTGGTGATAATGAGTGATTGGATGAGAATGACAGCCCCTGCCTTCGGCTTGGACGAGATAAGCAAGGCCATGAAGCAGGTGGAGTGGAGCCATTTCGTCCTGAAGATCGAGGAATTGAATCTCGCTGCAGAAACCGCCATGGGGAAGCGCCCCGACGGATGGGAATCCTGGACCTCACGCCATCCGCCGCGCCGGATTGAGAAACATGCCGACGGCAGGATCTTCTGCATGGAGCAGGATACGGGAAGGGTGTCACGCTATGACCCCAAGAGCAATGTCATTGTCGTCGAGCAGGGGTCGCCTGCCTCTCCGGAAGACCTCCAGATGAGCGTGATCGAGCGGCTCGAGAAGGAATTGGCCAATGCCGAGAAGCAAGGCGCCAAAGTCGAGTATGGAAAAGGGGTCTATGAGGGGCGTCCGGCGACGACCATCACTCTGGACTACCATCCGCCGGGACAGATGCGCAACGTTCTTTCGATGATCGTAGATCCGGATACCTGCTTGTTGCGGAGATTGACGTGGAAACAGACACACCCGGAGAAGGGGTGGAGAGCAGTCGCCTCGGGAGTTGCCGATTATCCTGATTCCGGTCCCACGGACATCTACGAGGCCGGTGCGCCGCGGAATGCCAGAGTTCTGGTTGCCGATCCTGCGGCGTCTCGCAGCGAGCCGGACGCCCAGACTCTTGAGGTACTCGGGCGGTATGACGCCGCTCGGGAGCGTTTGCCCAAACAATGGACTCTCATTGCCGTGAAGACGGAGGCAGACGATACGATACGAGACGTCACGATTGTATACGTGGACAACCAGAAGGAGCGCTGGGAGTGCCGTTATCTGCCCTATGGGCAAACCAGGGCGTCCGCAGATACGATTCCCATCTCAAAGGGCTTCAAGGCGATTCAGGAATGGGCACATGCACAGGAATATTCGCGCCTTGTGAAATCACTCTGCGATGGAAGGTACAAGCAGAATATTTCGTACTATGACGGAGCATGGCACGTTGAGGACAAGATAGAGCTGGATCGGAGCTACGGGTTTTCGGGTGAGGGACTGTATTGGTTGGGTTGGCCTAAGGTAGGGGGCAGGCTAATCGAGAATGCCTATGCCGCCCAACGGGGACTCGTCTGTATCGAGACCTTCAGCCATGCTAACGTCCAGCAGGGCAAACTGATCGAGCCTGCACAAAGAACGTTGTATTACCTTGCCCCCAGCCGCGATTACATGTGCATGCGCCGGGAAATCTACCAGTACAGGGTGCCGCCTGGTCAACTTCACCCAAGGGTGACCGAAGTGGAATTCGATCCGTACAGTACGCCTTCCGAGCCGACCTCCGTACGGGAAGTCGTGGAATACGGCCGCCTTGAGACAGGACAGCCGTATCCCGTGGCACTTCGGGAAGGATCAGCGAGCTGGAATGATAAGAACGGACAGTGGGAACTTGGCCAGGAAACGACATTGACACGTGTATATATCCAGACCCATCCCGAGTTCCGGGAGGGCTTGTTCGATCCCAATTATCCGGGGTGGGTGCCGTAGCGGAGTATTACGGATAATTGGTCCGCAAGCCAGGACGTGCGGAGTGTTCCACAGCCTTCCGATGGGCCGGGCGCGAGTGCCCGGCCTTTCTTGTTGCCGCTGCCGCCACGGTTCGCTACCCCGTGCCGGCACTATAGAAATTGAACCGAATCCAGACCGGTGCGGCATCCTCCGTTCTCAAGAATTCCTCTCATCAATTAAAGCAAAGCCGTTGCTCCGGCTGTTATATTGGTGAGAGACGATCGTTCTCGGCGAAAGGGCCTTTGCGGTGATGGTGGAAGACAGGCTGTTGGTCCGGCGGCTCAACCGCGGGGATGCGACGGCGCTGGCCAGCGTGTACGAAAAGTACCGCGCTGATCTGCTGCGCCTGGCGGCGTCGCTGCTGGGCGAGCCCGCGGCGGCAGAAGATGTCGTTCAGGACGTCTTCGTCCGCTTCGCCCGCTCGGCACGGACGTTCCGTCTGACCGGCAGCCTCAAGGGGTATCTGGCCACCTGTGTCGCCAATGCGGCGCGCAATGTGCTCAAGGCCGGGCGACGCAGGAAGGCTGCCGGTCTCGACGAGTCAATGGGGCTGGTCGCTGCTGAGAGCGGGCCCGAGCGCTGGCTGATCTGCAGCGAGGAGTTCCGTCTGGTCAGCCGGGCGATGGCCGAGTTGCCGGCCGAGCAGCGGGAGGTCATGAGCATGCATCTGTACGGCGGGATGCCTTTTCGAAAAATCGCCGCGTGGCAGGAAACATCAATCAAGACCGTGCAGAGCCGGTATCGCTACGGCCTCCGGAAACTGCGGTCTTTGCTGAATGGTGAGGTATGGCAATGAAGCCGCACGATGACATTGAGGAATTTGCGAAGCAGGCCTCTGTTCGCACGGATGGGACGAAGGATGAACAGATTGTGAGCAAGATGCGTCGGGCGTACGAAAGCTCCGCGCCGGCCGATGCGACCCGGCAATGTCCGCACTACGGGGCTCCGGTCTTGGAGAATCGGCCGGCGAGATCTACGGCGGCTACGGCTATGCTGCGGGCCGCGATTGCCTCGACGAGGAGAAGACGAACCATGATTCGTACACTCAAAATCGCTGCCGCGGCCGTCATATTCATGGGCGTTTGCCTCGGTCTTCCTCATCTCGGGCGTCACGACAACCAGAACGTGGCCTTCGCGCAGATGGCGGAGCAGATTGGGAAGGCGAAGGCCGTCACATGGAAGATCACCTTCTACACCCGCGTCACGAGCGAGGACGGCAAGAGGACGTGGATTGAGACCGAGGTGCGAGACTGCGCCTACAAGGCACCAGGCCGATATCGAGACGTATTCCTGGATAAGCATGGCCAGACGCGTTACTGGACGATTACGGACGGCGCGAACGAGAAGGAAGTCACCGTAAACCCGCGCGAAAAGAAAGCGACCATCCGCGAGATGGCGACACTTCATGGTGCGCGAGGGCCATTCGCATGGGTGATGGAAGAGATGAAGAATCACAACTTGCAATGGGCGGGTACTAAGCAGACGCCTGGCGGAGAAGTCAATGTGTTTCGGGCCGCGTTCCGAGACGAAGCAAACAACCGGGACTGGAGCTATGACTTCTGGATACACGCCGAGACGAAGCAATTGGTCGCGTTGCAGGTTCCGGGTTCCGACATCTTCGATCCGGAGAACGATCCGGCGGCCAAGAACATGCCCGACGAGAACCGGACCGGCAAGGAGGTGTTGTTTTACGAGCCGATTTGCTTCATTGACCACGACATCCGGTTCGACGCAGAACTGAACGACTCGCTTTTCAGTCTCGAACCTCCGGCCGGTTACGTTGTCGAGGTCGAGGGCCGTCCGCAGGTGACGGAGGCGGAGATGGTCGCCTGGCTCGGCCTTCTGGCTGAGTACTATGAGGGCACGTTCCCTGACCATGCGATTCCTCCCTTCGATGTTTCCAGCGATAGACTCAACGCGATTCACGACAAGGCCAGGGAGGAGCGGACACCGGTTGAGCAGAGGCTCCTGGATACGACGCACCGGTACATGATGGCCAATGTCAATGAAATGCCCGTCGCGTACTTTCTTCGTGAGCGGGCCGTGAAAGACAGCTTTCGGTATCTGGGCAAAGGCGTGAGGCTCGGCGACCAGGACCGCATCGTCTGTTGGTATAGGCTCAAGGATGCCGACACCTATCGAGTCGTTTATGGCGACCTGAGCGTCAAGGACGCCGTCCCGGAGGATCTGCCTCTACCTGTGGAGCCGTAGTCCGGTTGATCTGAGACGCGACGCAAGGACCTTCTCGGTGATTCTCTCGCATTCGTGCGTACCACCATCGCCAGGCTCGCGCTTGACGCTGCCACCTGCCGGACCACGGCGCCAATTCGCAATCCGAAATCGTCAATCCGCAATCAGGACAGTTTCCACGCCCTGGCGAAGGCTTTGAAGCTGCGGTCGTAGGTTCTCTCGACGTCGTTCGGGAAACAGCAGGCCGGCAACTGGTTCGAGGACAGGTGATAGCTCAGGCAGTCGCAACAGACGCCCTTGCGGTCGCAGCCGGGGTAGGAGCAGTTGCAGTTCTTCAGGTTCTTTGTCTGTCGGCATTCCATAGGGCTTTCATCTCCTCTTGGATTTCACGTTTTCAAACGGGTTGCTCATGATCT
>CAYFUB010000566.1:0-4571 GCA_964346195.1 uncultured Pirellulales bacterium | reverse complement strand
CCGTCGGGGACGTGGCGGTGATTCCCATCGTCGGGTTTCTGACCAAAGAACTGGACTGGTTCGATCGCCTGTTCGGCAACGCCACCGCGGTGGTCGACATTCAGCGCAACCTGGAAGCGGCCCTCGGAGACGAGGGCATTAAGGCCATCGTACTATACGTGGACAGCCCCGGCGGGGAGATCTCCGGCATCGCGGAGACCTGGGAGAAAATCAGCGCCGCCCGCCAGCGCAAACCGGTGATCGCCCTGGCCCCGGACCTCAGCGCCAGCGCCGCCTATTGGCTGAGCAGCGCGGCCCAAGAGATCGTGATCGGTCCGACCGCGATTGTGGGTTCGATTGGCGTGCTCGAGGTCGTGATCGATTCCGCCAAAGCCGCCCAGGAGGCGGGCCTCGAAGTGCACGTCGTGGCTTCCGGGCCGCACAAAGGGATCGGCGTGCCCGGCCACGAAATCAGCGCGGCGAATCTCTCTATGATGCAAGAGTATATCGACGCGATCGCCGCGACCTTCATCCAACACGTCGCCACCGGTCGGGAACAGAGCCGGACGACCATCGCCAAGCTGGCCGACGGTAGTTGTTTCGCGGCCGAGGCCGCCCTCGAAAACGGGCTGGCCGACCGTATCGGTGACACGGACCTGGCCCTCGCCCGGGCGGGCGAGCTGGCCGGCTTACGAGCAAGTCCCGTTAGAGGTGCGGGCATGGCCCGAGCGCTGGAGGATCAGCGTAGCTCTAACGGGGCAAGCGTAGCGAGTGTGGGTGGCACTGTTGTCCCAACAGTGACACATATTGGGACAACCCCCGTTAGAGGTGCGGGCATGGCCCGAGCGCTGGAGGATCAGCGTACCTCTAACGGGGCAACCGTCCCACAGGCCCCAATTACAAAGGAGATCGCTATGCCTGACTCGCTATCGCCGAAAGAAGCGGATGGCACTGTTGTCCCAACAGTGGCACCGGCTGCCCCGGCCGCGCCGCCGGATGGCCCTGTTGTCCCAACAGTGGCACCCGAGCCGCTCGATACTAAAGCCGTTGAAAAGGCCGCCCTTGAGGCGGAACGCAAACGCCAGGGCCATATCCGGGCCCTGGGCCGCCGGCACGGGCTGCCCGACAAAATGATCGAGCAGGCCCTCGAGAACGGCACCGCTGAGGCGGAGTTCAACCGGCAGATTCTCGACCACCTGGCCGACGAGACCGAGGCCGAGGGTGACATTGAAGTGGGCAACGATCTGAACGCCGCCTCGTTCGCCCCTGCGGTCCGCGATGCCCTGCTCTTGCGGGCCGGCTTCGATCTGACCCGCCGGGACCCGGTCAGCGGGCAAATCCTCGAACAAGCTCATCCGCGGGCGAACCGCCTGCGCGGTTTGAGCTTGCTTGACCTCGCCCGGCAACATCTGGCCCTGCACGGGGTGCCGGGAGCTTTCACCATGCCCCGCCAGCGGGTGGCCAAGCTGGCCATGTTTGGGCGTTACGCGGGCGCGACCTTCAGCCACAGTACCGCGGACTTCCCGTACATCTTGGAAGACACCGCCAAGAAAAGCCTGCGCGGCGGCTACGAGGAAGCCCCGCACACCTGGTCGGCGTGGATGTCCACGAAAGAGACCTCGGATTTCGACGACGTGAAACTCGTCGACCTCGGGGCCTTCCCGGCCCTGGCCAAGGTCCTGGAGGGCGAGGAGTACGGGTACGCGACGCTCAAAGAAGAGCGCGAAAAGATCGCGGTGATCAAATACGGCCGCATGATCTCGCTGACCTGGGAGGCCTTGTTGAAAGACGACCTTGACGCTTTCACCGAGATTCCGAACAAGATGGGGGCCGCGGCTCGCCGGTTGGAAAATCTAATCGCCTATTCCCCGCTGATTACGGCGGCGAATGGCGTCGATATGTCGGACGGCAATCCGATCTTCCATTCCAGTCATGCCAATCTGACCACGGAGACGACCCCGGATGTCGATTCCCTCGGGGTGGCCCGCATGACCCTCGCCAAACAGACCGGTCAGGCCGGCGAACTGCTGAACATCCAGGCGAAGTTCATCCTGGTGCCCGTCGCCTTGCTGACTCTCGTTGAAAAGCTCGTCGGATCCGTCACGGATCCGGGAGCTACGGCCGGCCAAGTGCTGAACCCCTTCTATAACAAACTCCAGGTCATCGCGGAACCGCTGCTGGACGCCAACGCGGCCTACGCGGGCTCGAGCGATACCGCGTGGTACGTCATGGTCGGCACAAACAGCGGCGTCAACACGATCAAGGTCGTTTTCCTGGAAGGGTACCGGCAGCCGACCATCGAACGGACCAACGGCGACGATGTCGACGGCATCAAGTTGAAGGTCCGCCATTGCGTCGGGGCTGGCCCGGCGGATTACCGCGGAATGGTCAAGAGTCCGGGCGCGTAGGAAGAAAGGCGGACCCGGGGTGGCCCTGTTGTCCCAACAGTGGCACCGGGCTTAACAAGAAAGGCAAACCATGAACAATCTGATTCAAGAAGGAAAAACGATCCGCTGGACCAATGATACCGGTTCGACGGTATTGTCCGGCGGGGTCGTCAATCTGAACGGGCAGTTGTATATCGCCCACGGCGATATCGCCAACGGGGCGGAGGGTGTGCTATACGGCGCCGGTTCGGTTTTCGCCCTGAAGAAAACCACCGGGGCTTTGGTCCAGGGGGCTCATGTCTGCTACGACATGACCAACGATTACGTCGTGGCCGAGACTACCACGGTCGAGCACCCTTATGCCGGCGTAGTATGGAGCGCCGCGGCCAGCGGGGACAGTACGGTCAATGTCAAACTCCTGGACCGCGGGGCCAAAGGCAAAGGCGTTATCGATCTGCTTTGGGGCCTGACTACTCTGGACGACGGCACCGTTCTGGCCAAGTTCGCCGATGGGGCGGATCCAGCGCCGGGCATTAAGCAGGAAACCTCCGGCCGGTGCATCCGCTGGAACAATCACGCGACCCCGACGCCGATCAGTATGTCCGCCGCCCTCCCTGCGGACCTGGACGCCGATAAGGACGTCACCGTCCACTTCCAGGCGAAGATGTCGGCGGGCAACGATAGCCCGGAATTGACCCACAACGTGTACTTCAACGATTCGACTTCCGACAAGGCCGGAACCGATCCGGAAGTCACCGGCGGAACGACACTGACTGAATATACGGCCACAATCGCGGCTGCGGATGTCCCGGACCCGCCGGGCGTGGTCCATCTGCTAGTTCAGCCCAAGGATGGGGAGCTGGGCACCGACGACGCCCAATTGTACGGAGCCTGGCTGGAGTACAGCCGTAAATAGCTCGCCCCGTTAGAGGTGCGGGGATGTCCCGGGCGCTGCCGGCGCACCGTACCTCTAACCGGGCTCGCTACGCTTCTCCGTCGGCGCCGCGGCTTTTTCGCCCGGCGCCGGCGGTGAGCTTGAAGGAAGCGCCGTGCCCTTTGACGCGGATATGACCGACTACGGGGCCGTGGCCCTGATCCTCTTCCTGGTTTTCCGGTTCATCACGGATTTTCGGAAGCGGAAAACCGAATGCGCCACTGTTGGGACAACAGTGCCATCGGTCGATCTGCACCGTATGGCTGACGATATCGCCCGTTTGCGGCAAGCCCACGAGGCCGTGGACGCGAGTGGGGTTCCGCTCCTAAATGTCCGGCCCTTGCTCGACAAACAAATGCAGTTCCTGGAGACCGTACAGGTCAGCGTTGACCGGATGGACAAGCATCTGCAGGAACATACGAAGCTGCTAACCGAGATGGTTAACCTGTTGCGAAAGGGAACGGAATGATCCGGCTCCATATTCTCGCTCCGATGTTCGGAATGCTCTTGGCCGCGGCGGTCAATGCCCAGTCCGTCTATCTGGGGGACCGCAACGATGCCACGATTGCTCTTGGTAGCATTGTGGAGGTCTACTGGCATACCTATGCCGCTGATGGCTCGGCGGTGACCTACACGGGGGGTACGCTCGAAGTCTACAAAGATCACGGTACCACCCCCATTACCGCCGGGATTACCCATTCGAAAGATCACAACGGAAAGACTGGCTTCCATGTTACCACGATCGACCTTGACGCCACGGGTTATACGACCGGCAGCAGCTACGCCCTAGTCATGGTTCAGGCCACCGTCGACAGTAAAACTTGGACGAGGATCCTGGGGATCTGGAGCATCGAAAATCATTCCCCCTGGGATACAATATATACCGATCACATAATAACCAATCGGTTTGGCAACTACGTTAAGAACACCTACAACAAATTACCGACGGGCAACATGGTGGACGCCGCGGCGGTCAATGCCGAATGTGATACCGCCCTGTCGGATATTAAGCTGGATCACCTGATCGCCGTGGCCGACAGCGACGATCCGGTCAACAGTTCGATTATCGCTAAGCTGGCCTCCACTACGCAGGACTGGTCGACTTTCAGTCCGGCGAGGGAGTCGCTCGAGGCCATTGCCGCCGGGGCCAGGCTTGACCCCAGATATCTCTATGCCTTGAATGCCCGCAGTGAGATTCTGGCCCCGAAACCCCAGGAGTGTACGGCGATTTATTTTCAATCAACCCGTATCCTGGGCCAGAATTGGGACTG
>CAYFUB010000565.1:0-12908 GCA_964346195.1 uncultured Pirellulales bacterium | reverse complement strand
TCCTCCCGACCGTAGGACTCAGCCCAGCTTTTGTCGAACATGATGCGATGGCGACGGTCCAGTTCCTTCACGAACGCCGGCGTGTAAAAGCCGGCGATCAGGGGCGAAAAGGTCTCCGTTTCGAGGGGGCCGAGGTACAGATAGGCACTGAAACCGTCGGCGTAGGTGCTGCCTACGGGTCTGTCAGGATCGGCGTCGTACGGCTCCTTGCCGAACGGGCCGGTGTCGAGGGGGAAGGCCACCGGCTTATTGCCGATAGCGGCAAAGGCCGACTCGAACAGGCCCAGGCAGAGCCGACCGTCCACCCGCCCCGCGTTGGTCATGACCGGCCGGTGCTGGAAAATGGCATAGACGTTCTCCGCGCCTAACTGCTGGCGGAGATACCAACCGGCCGTCAGGATGGGCCAGCCCACCAGGAACTTCGAGTTCAGGGGCGCGTGTCCGACCCCGACGATAAAGAGCCTGTTGCGCTGGTCGTTCGGGTCCTGCTGGACATCGCGGACGATGTTCTTCGCCATGAGCTGGTCACGGTCCACCTCGTACTGGCTCCAGTCCTGGCGCTTTTCGATCTTGCTCCAGGGTCGCTGCATATCGACCAGTACAATGCGCAGCCTCTGTTGAGGTGTTAGGTCCCGATTCACCATCCAGACGGTGATGAAAAAATCAAGCATGGCCTGGTCCGGCCAGCCCATCCACAGGTTGTCGCGGAGCATCTCGAGCACGGGCGCCGTGTCACACTTGGAACTCGCCAGAAACTGATCGGCAAGATGCTGATCGTTGGACGGCAGCTCCAGGTAGATGGCCCCGACACGTTTCGGGAAGTTCGGGTCGGTGACCAGCGATGAATTGAAGGCCCAATAGCGCGGACGATGATGGACCTCGCCGATGATCACGACCTTGTAGCGCGCGAGGGCGCGCATGACAAACGACTGCGGCTCTTCGCCCTTGTCCGTCAGGAACTGCACGAAGGTCTGGAGATGGGCGCGCGGATCAGCGGGCGGCAGGTGCGGCGGCGTCTGCTGTTCGACATACTCGCAGCGTTGCGCGAAGGCGGCCCGCGCCCGGCCCAGTGTCGACGCCCCGCTCTGGCCCCGGTTCCGCCATTTGCCGTCCTCGAAGACGAAGTTGCGTATCTCATAGTGAGGCCAAATGCCGCCGGAGGGAGCCTTGGCAATCACCATGGCGTGAGTCTCGCGAAAGACCCTTACCTCCACAATGCGGGTGTTGAGATATTTCTGCTGATCTTCCGGCGAGACATATCTCTGAAGGCCCGCCGCCGGCGGCAGGATATCCGCCAACTCCTTGACACTGATCCGCCGCCATACGTCCTGGTCGCCATCGGCCTGCGCACGGTTGGCCGCCGCGTACGCCGTTTCCGGCGTAGAGAAATCATCCCCCGGCGGAAAGTCGCAAACCTTCCGATCGACCTGATAGACACGAATATCAGGGTTCGAGGTCGCCGAAGCCGATCCAACCAGCCGGGCCGGGACCACGTAGAGGCCGAGCGCAAGCAGCACGGCCAGACAGAGGACCACCGCCGCAATGCCGTAAACATACTTGCGCCTCATTTCTACCTCTCCGTCGTCAATTATCTGTCATCGCCGCAGTCGGAACAACGGGGTTCGTCAGTCTCGCCGAAGCAAGGATCTGATGACACGCAGGAAGTCCGCCGCCACCTGAATCGCTCGTTCTGCGTCCTGCTGCGATACGTGGATTGTGACTCCATAGTCGCCCACGTTGCGCAACTCAAAGAGCCAGTTCAGCTCTTTGCCCTTCTCCTTGTCCAACCTGCACGTCTTGATTAGTCGCTGATGTACTGAAGCAATGACTCCGCTGTGCTTGCTTAACTCCAACCCTTCGGTCAGCAAGGCAGCGGTCGCGGCATAGAACGCCGCATAGTATGCACGTGAGGCGGCAAAATCATGGAAGCCGCCGGCCACCAGTTCCTTCGCCGCCGCGATCGACTGTTCGGCCCGTTCGAGATTGGCGGCGATCTCTTGCTCGTGATTCGACATCAGACCAATATCCCCTCCCGTTTTGCGTTTCGATAAAGCTGGATAGTCCCCGCCTCGAACTGATCCGCAGCGGCGGGCTTGGCAGAAATGAGCCGGTCTGTATCGAGTTGAATCGGATACAACAAGTCTATGATTTGACGCAATTCCCGAAAATAATCGAATGGCTCACCAAGAAGGACGAGCAGATCGATATCGCTGCCGGAGCCGGCCTGGTCGCGTGCCATGGACCCGTACAGAACCAAGCCTTTGAGCTTCAAACCATAGTGATTCTCGAGGGCCGCTCGGCACTTCCGCACGGTTGCTGCGATCGTCGTCTCGACTACCATATCTGATCACCTTATCGTGAGACGGTCCGATACCGACGGGAATCCCGCCACCCGGCCGCCTCACCACCATATTACCAAAACAGATGGCGGCCATCAATGATAGATCAGTCCGGTCGTTCGTGACAAAGCCACCGCTCTACAGGCCTCTATCCTGCCTGTGCCAGGCTTTATCGCCTTCTTCGCTCTTTGACAGTCTCACCTTTTGCCAGAGCAGCTCCGTAAGTTCCCGGATGCCCCGGCCGGTCGCGGCGGAGATAGGGACGATGTCCTGGCTCAGCCGGTTGCGCAGGTCCTCGATTCGGCTGCCGTCGGAGTCGAGGTCGATCTTGTTGGCGACGATGACCTCCTCCTTCCAGGCTAGGGCCTCCGAGTACTGGGCCAGCTCGTTTCGGATCGCGTGGTAGTTGGCGGCGGGATCGGAGCCGTCGGTCGGCATGATGTCCAGGATGTGAACGATGAGCTTCGTGCGCTCGATGTGCCGGAGGAAATCGTGGCCCAGGCCGGCGCCTTTGCTGGCGCCTTCAATCAGGCCGGGGATATCGGCCATCACGAAGCGGCGGAAATCGCTCAGCTCGACGATGCCGAGCACCGGCTCCAGTGTGGTGAAGGGGTAGGCCGCGATTTTCGGCCGGGCGGACGAGCAGCGTGAAAGCAAGGTGCTCTTGCCGGCGTTCGGCATGCCCACCAGGCCAACGTCGGCGATAAGCTTGAGCTCAAGACGGAGATTGCGTTCCTGGCCCGGCTTGCCGGGTTCGGCTTGGCGCGGAGCCTGGTTCGTCGCGGTCGCAAAGGCCTTGTTGCCTTTGCCGCCTTTGCCGCTCCGGCATACCAGGACCTTCATTCCGACCTCATTGAGGTCTTTGAGCAGCAGGCCCAGGTCCGTATCGTAGATCAGAGTGCCCGGCGGGACGCGGATCACCAGGTCCCGGCCATCGGCACCCTGCTTGTTCTTCCCCTGTCCGTGCCGGCCGTTCTCGGCCCGCCAGTGATGCTTGCCGGCAAAGTCCAGGAGCGTGTCCTTGCCCCTGACGGCCTCGAAATAGACATCTCCGCCCTTGCCGCCGTCGCCGCCGTCCGGCCCGCCCTTGGGCACGAACTTCTCCCGACGGAAGCTGATACAGCCGTTGCCGCCGTCGCCGGCCTTGACCTGGATTTGCGCTTCGTCGATGAACATGGGCGAAATGCACTACGAGCGCTGCCTACAAAAAAGGGATGGCCCAGACCATCCCTTCAACATCACATGACGATATACGTCGGTCGATCAAACGACGTGGACCTTGCGGCCCTGGAACTGCACCGTCCCGTCGGCCACGGCAAACAGCGTGTAATCCCGGCCCATCGCGACGTTGGCACCGGGGAAGAATTTCGTGCCGCACTGCCGGACAATCACCGAGCCGGCCTTGGCCGCCTGGCCGCCGTACAGCTTCACGCCCCGGAACTGGGCATTGCTGTCCCGCCCGTTTCTCGTAGAACCTTGTCCTTTTTTATGTGCCATGGCTGGTACCTCTGCTTTCTATTGGATAGGAGTTCTGCAAAATGGAGATTAGGCTTATATCATCCAAGGAAATCGGTTCTGCGATCTCCTTGAATAATCAGCCTGACTGACTGTGCGTCAGGCGCTCACCACTTCGGAAGAAAAAATCACGAAGACGATCTTTCCTTCCTTAAAGTAAGCCTAACCCGGACCTTACGTAGTACACTTTTCTACGTCGAAACCGCGTAAACAAATAAGTATAGCGGTCCGTTATCTTTTTGTCCAGTCGCTTGTCGCAAATTCTCGGGAATCATCGCGCCTGGAGGATCGCCTTGGCATCGGTGGCCGGTATGACTCCCACTCCCGCCACCTTGATCTTGCCCTCCCGGTCGACGAAAAAGGTGGTCGGGATAAACTCGGCCTTGCCGAACGGCGCCGGCAGAGTGCCCGTGCTCGACAGAACCGCATAGTTGATGCTCTGCTCCGTCACGAAGGCCCTCAGGATGTCCGGCGTTTCATTCGACACGGCGAGGATCGCCAGATTATCTGGATCGAACGCACCCCGCAGTTCCTTGAGGTGTGGCACCTCCAGCTTGCAGGTCGGACACCACGTCGTCCAAATCTCCACGATGACCTCTTTGCCGCGGTAATCGCTGAGCTTATGGGACTTGCCCTCGATATCCGCGAGCGTAAAATCCGGTGCGGGCCGGCCCCACCAATCCTCGAAGGATGGGTTCCACGTCTGGGCGGCCTTGACGATATTCTGGATACTCGCTTTCGGCTCCCGGAACAGACTCGCGGCGGCGTCGATCGGGTCGGTCGACCCACCTTCAGTGGAGACCAGCCCCACGCTGTTTGGCGACCCGTTGTCCGCCTTCTCTCTCTTGCACCCATGCAGCACGCCCAAAACGAGCACGAACGCCAGAAACAGCGAGGTAACCAGGTAAATACTCTGCCTGTTTGTCGCAGCCATACACAAATCCTCCCTGGGATCAGTTTTCCAAACCGGCCACTATACCTCTGTCCTGTCGGCTCGTAAAGGCCAAAGTCATGAATTTTGGGACTTCCCCCACGGGCGCCGGCCAACAGCCCTACGAAGCACAGGTCTATCCAGTTCGGATGCGACCCGCCGCATGACCGGAAGCCGCCATTCGGCCGGAAGGGGCCTCTCGTCCACTTATATGTCGCGTCCCGCTTGAATCCACTCGATTTTCCGCGAGGGGCGAAGCAATGCCGTCCTTGTCTGGCCGGAGCAATGAACTGAGCGCCCTTTTCCGTCAGCGGCGGTCCATGGTTGGCATGGTACAAAATGCCGAATTCTTGCTCTCTGGCACCGCGATTGGCGATTTTATCGGATATATGCAAGGTATCAGAGCTGGCCTCGGTCGATATTTCGGTCCACAACTCGAGTTTAGGCCCGTACATGCAGGTTTCGTTCACTCGGCCGCGAATGCAGATGCGGCACCGCGCCGCCAATCTACCGGACGGCTGTCGCAATGCAACAGGATTCACCCGGCCCGGCGCCAGGGGAATCACCCGTGAATGTGAGGCGATTCTTCATTTGCTGTTTACGCCACTGGCACGCCGGCGTATACTGAAAACGTGTGTCCCGCCGGGTTGGAGCCGGATCTTCCTCTCGCTTGGAAGCTCCCCGTGTCGTGGCCCGCCGTGAATGAAGGAGTACAGAAATGAGTCACACAAACGTTGTTCGCCCGCACTTTCTTGTCCTGGTCTTCTGTCTTGGCCTAACGCTTTTATCCGCAACATCTTACGCTGATATTCGCCTGCCGGCCATCATCGGCGACAATATGGTCCTGCAGGGAGGCGATCGGGTGGCCTTCTGGGGCTGGGCCGATCCGAACGAGCAGGTCAACGTCGGCGTCAGTTGGCACAAGATGACGTGGACGGTTCAGGCCGACGCCACCGGCAGTTGGATGTTTCGCATCACGGCCCCCGAGGTCGGCGGACCCTATGAGATGACGCTGAAGGGCAAGAACACGGTAACCGTCAAGAATATCCTCGTCGGCGAGGTCTGGGTCGGTTCCGGCCAGTCCAACATGCAGTGGTCGGTGCGGAACTCGGCGCACGCGGAACAGGAGATCGCCGCCGCCAATTATCCGAAGCTGCGGCTCTTTGCCGTCGAGCGCACGGTCGCCGAGACGCCTCAATCCGACTGCAAGGGCAAATGGGTGGAATGCAGTCCCGAGACGGTCGGTGACTTTTCCGCCGTCGCTTACTTTTTCGGCCGGGAGCTTCACAAACAGTTGGATATGCCCATCGGCATGATCCATACCTCCTGGGGCGGCACGCCCGCGGAGGCCTGGACCAGCCGGCCGATGCTCGAGAAGAATCCCGCCTTTGAGCCCATCCTCAAGCGCTATGAGGACGCCGTGGCTGTCTATCCGAAAGCCATGGTCAATTACAAGGGGCAAATCGAGAAGTGGAACGAAGCCGTCAAGGAGGCCAAGGCGGCGGGCAAAGCCATGCCAGGCAGGCCGAACGCGCCCTTCGGGCCCGGGCATCCCCATGCGCCGGCCGGCCTCTACAATGCCATGATCGCACCGTTGATACCCTATGCGATTCGTGGCGCGATATGGTACCAGGGCGAATCGAACGCCGGCCGGGCCTACCAGTACCGGGAGCTCTTCCCGGCCATGATCAAGAACTGGTGGGATAGCTGGGGTCGGGACGAGTTCCCGTTCCTGTTCGTCCAATTGGCCAACTTCCGAGAAGTCAAGGACGAGCCGGGCGACAGTGACTGGGCCGAGCTGCGCGAGGCGCAACTGCTGACGTCGAGCCTGCCCAACACCGGCATGGCGGTTACCATCGATATCGGCGAAGCCAAGGACATCCATCCGAAGAACAAGCAGGACGTCGGCAAGCGGCTGGCCCTATGGGCACTGGCCAGAACCTACGGCAAGGATGTGGTGTACTCCGGCCCGATCTACAGGTCCATGGAGAAAACCGGCAACAAGATCATCCTGCACTTCGACTACGTCGATGGCGGCTTGGTAGGCCGAGACGACGAGCCGTTGAAAGGTTTCGCCATCGCGGGCAAGGACCGCAAGTTTGTCTGGGCCGAGGCGAGGATCGAAGGCGATACTGTGGTTGTCAGCAGCGAAAAAGTCGTCGACCCGGTGGCGGCGCGTTACGCCTGGGCAGACAATCCCGTCTGCAATCTGTACAACAAGGCAGGTCTGCCGGCCTCGCCGTTCCGGACCGACGCCTGGCCCGGCGTGACGGTCAACAACAAGTAGTACCGATTACGGTTGGATTCCTGGCAGCAAGGTGCGGCAGAATCCTGTCGCGCAAGGATTTTTCAGTCTTCATATCACACAACGTCCGGACGTCCCGCGCGGGTTGAGCGAGTGCAAAGGAACAACGGCTGGAAAAAAATGTCGCGCGTGCCCCGGTATGTCTTGCCTGCCTGGGGGGCGACGTAGTATATTATCCGCTTTGTTTATTTCGATCGCCCGTGTGCCCCAGCGTGAGCCGCCTTGCGCGGATTTGTCCAACTGTTCTTCGTGTGCGGCTCTCGTAACGTCCCTGGAGCTACAGGTAGCGCGCGAATGAATGTGTGTGCAAGTGCGGTATATATCGCGGTTTTGGCTGAGCTGAATCCGCTGGAGCCGATAACGTCGGTGCCCCTGGTCACCCTTCATCTGGGGGCATGGGACCTCGTCGTGAGCAATCACGCGACCATGGTCGCGGTGACGGCCCTAGTTCTTCTGCTGGGCATCCCGCTGGCGATGCGCTCGCCGAAGATTGTGCCCAGAGGGTTTCAGAACCTCGTCGAATCCATCTGCGTCTTTCTGCGGGAAGAGATGGCGCGCCCCCTCCTCGGGCCACATACCGACCAGTACGTGGGGTACCTGTGGACGGTGTTCTTCTTCATCCTGAGCCTCAACCTGCTGGCGATGATTCCCACGGAGAAGATCATCTGTCTCGTGACGGGCCGAAGGAGCCATTTCGGGGGTCCCGCAACAGCCAACATCTGGATCACCGGCGCTTTAGGATGCATCACGTTCCTGATGGTGAACGTCTACGGGGTCAGGCGGCACGGGTTCTTTCATTACCTGGCCCACCTGGCGCCTCCGTCGCCCGGATGGTTGCTGCCCCTGGTTTATCCGCTGGAGTTGTTGAGTATGTTCGTCCGGCCGTTTACGTTGGCCATCCGGCTCTTTGCCAACATCGTCGCCGGACACATGGTCCTGGCTACCATCCTCGGCCTGATCTTCATCTTCCAGAATCTGGGCGTGGCGGCGATCTCGGTACTTGCTTCCGTGGCGCTGTCGTTCCTGGAGTTATTGGTGGCCTTCCTTCAGGCCTATATTTTCGCCTTTTTGTCCGCTCTGTACATCGGGTCTTCCGTCAGCACAGAGCATTAGTCTGTTCTTGGGAGATTAGGAAATGAATCATGCGATCTGTTCTGTTCTGGCTGCGGGCATACCGGGCGCATCGTGGGCGATCCTGGGCGCGATGATTGCCTGCGGATTGATCATCATCGGCGCCGGCACCGCCATCGCGCTGATCGGCAGCAAGGCGGTCGACTCCATTGCCCGCCAGCCGGAGGCCGGTAACCGCATCTTCTCGGCCATGATCATCGCCGCGGCACTGATCGAAGGCGTGACCTTCTTTGCGCTGCTGATCTGCTTTCTGGCCGTGTTTTGGGAACACTGAGCACGAACTCCAATGGCTAAGGTCCTATTGCTCTGCATCGTTGTCGTCGTGCTCTCCTCATCCGGCGTCGCCGGGGCTGAACACAACGCCGAAATCGACGACTCCGAGTCCGGCATCTTCAGCGGTACGTTCGGCGACGCCCTGTGGACGGTGGTCGCATTCACCGCCCTGCTGATGGTGCTGGGCCGGGTGGCCTGGAAGCCCTTGCTCGCCAATCTCAATGCCCGACAGAGCCACATCGAGCAGCAGTTGAAATCGGCCGAAGAGTCGCGCCAGCGGGCCGAGCATATGCTCGAGGACTATAAGGAGCAGGGCTTGTCGGTGGTCCGGCAGGCAACGGAGGAGGCCCAGCAGTACCAGCAACAGGCGGCGGAGCGGACCCGCCAGGAGGCCCTCGCCATGCGCCGACGGGTACAGGAGGAGATCGAAAGCACGCGGGCCGCGGCCGTGGAGCAACTGTGGCAACAGGCCGGAGATATCGTCCTGCGCATAAGCAGCGAGGTACTCGCGCGGACCTTAACCGAGCAGGACAACCAGCGTCTGATCGACGAGGCCGTGGCCAAAATCAGACAGAACGGAGGTCAACGGTGACCACCGGCACGGCGACCCGCATCGCGGACATCTACGCTCAGAGCCTGCTGGACCTGGCCGACCAGTCGCAGGCGGTCGAGGCCGTCGCGGCCGATCTCGACGCGCTCGCGGCTCTCGTGACGCGGAACCCGAACTTCCAGACCTTTCTGGCCTCGCCCTATTTCACCGAGCAAACCAGACGGGATCTGGTCCGCAGCGTGTTCGCGGGCAGGCTGCACCGCCTAACGCTCAACTTCCTGTCCGTCACGATCGACCACGGCCGCGGCGGGTTTCTACCTCAGATCATGGACCGGTTCAAGCAGCTTCATCGTGCGCATCAGGGTTACCAGACCGTGAAGGTGACTGTGGCGCAAACGATGAACCAGAAACGGACCGAAAGGCTCGCACGAGAGGTGGCCGAGGCGTTGAATGCCAGAATCGATCTGGAAGTGCACGTGGACCCGTCCATTGTCGGCGGCGTGATCATTCGCTTTGGTGAGAAGATGCTGGACAACTCCGTCAGAGGCAGGCTCACCCGCCTCGTGGGCCGGATCGCGAACCCGGAGAATAGGCACAAGCAACAATTGATGAAGGACAATGGATGATGGATGATTGGAAGCGGAGGGGACGGACTGAATCATCGATCATCCATCATCGGTAATCCCTTGGAAGGCTTATGAAGATCGACATCAGTGAAATCACCGGCATTCTCAAGAAGGAGATCAGCCAGTACGAGGCCAAGTTGGACGTGGTCAAGGTCGGACGCGTCGTCGAGGTAGGCGACGGCATTGCCCGCATCTACGGGCTGAGCGACGCGATGGCCGGCGAGATGCTCCTGTTCGAGAACGACATCATGGGAGAGGTCTTCAATCTGGAGGAGGACTCGCTCGCCGCCGTCATCTACGGCGATTATACGAAGGTCCGGGAGGCATCCGACGTGCGCGCGACCGGACAGTTGATGTCCGTGCCTGTCGGCGCGGAACTGCTCGGCCGCGTCGTGACCCCGTTGTGCCTGCCGCTCGACGGTGGCCCGGCGATCCAGACGCGCGCCACGCGCCTGCTGGAATCGGAGGCCCCCAATATCGCCCAGCGTCAGCCCGTCCGCCGGCCGCTCCAGACGGGGCTCAAGAGCATCGATTCGATGATTCCCATCGGCCGGGGACAGCGCGAGCTCATCATCGGCGACCGCAAGACCGGCAAAACCGCCATCGCGCTGGACACCATCATCAACCAGAAAGGCCAGAACGTTATCTGCATCTACGTGGCCATCGGCCAGAAGGACTCCACCATCGCCGAGGTGGTCGATATCCTCCGGCGCAACGGGGCGATGGAGTACACCATCGTGATTGCCGCGGCCGCGGCCGACAGCGCCCCGATGCAGTACATCGCGCCATATGCCGGCTGCGCGGTGGCTGAGCATTTCATGTACGAGCAGCAGCGCGACACACTATGCGTATACGACGACCTGAGCAAGCACGCCGTGGCCTACCGGCAGTTGAGCCTGCTGCTGCGGCGGCCCGCCGGCCGGGAGGCGTACCCGGGCGACATCTTCTATCTCCACAGCCGGCTGCTCGAACGCAGCGCCAAGCTCTCCGACAAGCACGGCGCCGGCTCGCTGACGGCCCTGCCCATCGTCGAGACGCTCGAAGGGCAGATTTCCGCCTATATCCCGACGAACATCATCTCTATTACCGACGGCCAGATCTACCTGCAGAGAGACCTCTTCCACGCGGGCGTGCGGCCGGCCATCGACGTCGGCGTCAGCGTCAGCCGAGTCGGTGGGGATGCCCAGGTCCAGGCCATGAAGAAAGTCGCCGCCCGCTTGCGACTCGACCTGGCGGCTTATTACGAGTTGCAGGACTTCGCCCGGCTGGGGACCGAGCTGGACCGCGCCTCCCAGCGCCGGCTCGAACGCGGCAACCGGATGGTGGAGCTGCTCAAGCAGCCCCAGTTCTGTCCCTTGTCCGTGGGCGAGCAGGTGGTCACGATCCTGGCCGGCGCCAGCGGTCTGCTCGACGATGTCCCTGTAAATGACGTGAGCGGCTTTGCCCCAAGGATGCTGGGCTGGCTCAAGGAGCGCTATCCGGACCTCGTCGACGAGATCGACAAGACCGGCAAGCTCGACGACGAGCTCTCCGCCCGAATCATCGAGCGCGTCAAGGAATATAAAACAACGTATAAGAAGGAATAATGCTGCCGAAAACTGAAGTTTGAAGCACCAGATCCGAATGACGAAAACGTTTGCGCCACGCGACAGCCTGTTTTGAATTTTCGATTTTGATTATTCGAATTTGTTTCGAATTTCGATATTCGAATTTTGGATTTGACGTTGAGTTATGGCCCCAATTCGACAGATATTCTTGCGCCGCAAGGCGGTGGACAGCATCGCCCGGATGACCCGAACGCTCGAGATGATCTCCTCGGCGCGCTACAAAGGCTATTCCAATCGGTGGGCCCTGATCGGCGAATACAGGGACGCCTTGGCCCGGATCGCCTATCTGCTGGCCACGCCCCAGCGGCCGATCGACCATCCTCTGCTGAAGAATAATTCGTCCGGCCGAGCCGCCATTCTGGCCATCGGCTCGCGCAAGGGCCTTTGCGGCTCGTACAACTCCGAGATTTGCCGTCTCGTCGAGGTCCACGTTCAGCAGGCCAGGGCGCAGGGCCGGCAGTTGGATATCTACCTGGCGCCCGGCCGGCTGGAATCGATGGTGGCGTATCACGGCCTGACGCCGACCAAGATCTACACCGACCTCGATGAAATGCCCGCCGACCCGCAGATTCGCACGATAGCCGAGGAGTTCATCGGGCAGTACATGTCCGGCGGCCTCGATTATCTGGGCATCGTCTACATGCGGTTCTATTCCGCTTCGAGCCGGCACACGCAGACGCTGACGATCATGCCGCTGCTGGAGCTGGTGGACGATCTCACCACGCGGGCCCAGGTGATATGGCCGTGGGAGCTGACATTCGAGGATTTCGACATGTCACCGTCCCCCGACGAGATTGTCGAAAGCGCGGCCCGCATGCTCATGCACTACTCGATCCAGAGTTGTTTCATGGACGCGGCATTGAGCGAGCATCTGGCGCGGATGATCGCCATGAGAAACGCGACCGAGAATGCCGAGGACATGATCACGCAACTGACCACTGACTACAACCGGGCCCGTCAGACGCAGATCACCTCTGAATTGCTGGACATCGTCAGCGGAACAGGACCTTTGGAATGAACACCGGAAAGCTCACACAGGTCATCGGCAGCGTTTTCGACGCGCGCTTCACGCCGGAACGGGTGCCGGCCCTGTACAACGCACTGCAGGTCACCTTTGATTTCGCCGGCCGGACCAAGACGCTCCGCGGCGAAGTGCAACAGCATCTCGGCGGCGGCCGGGTGCGGGCCATCGCGCTGGGTAGCACCATGGGTCTGCGCCGCGGAATGGAGGTCGTCGATACCGGCGGGCCCCTGACCGTGGCTGTCGGGACGGAAACGCTCGGACGGGTCCTCAACCTCTTCGGCGAGCCGGTTGATGAACGGGGCCCTGTCGAAGCCAGGACGCAGAAATCCGTCCATCACGAACCGCCCAAACTTGTCGAGCTCACGGCCCAAAGCGAGATGTTCGAGACGGGCATCAAAGTCGTGGACTTGCTCTGCCCGTTCGTACGCGGCGGCAAGACCGGCCTGTTCGGCGGGGCCGGCGTCGGCAAGACCGTCGTCATTCAGGAACTCATCGCCCGGATCGCGACCCGGCACGGCGGCTATTCCGTTTTCGCCGGGGTCGGCGAGCGGACCCGCGAGGGCAACGACCTGTGGCTCGAGATGCAGCGGACCACGATTCCGGGCTC
>CAYFUB010000564.1:0-4101 GCA_964346195.1 uncultured Pirellulales bacterium | reverse complement strand
CTGATTTCGCCACCGCCGCACCATGATATCTATTCCATCGAGGACTTGGCCCAGCTTATCTACGATCTCAAGTGCAGCAATCCGGGCGTGAAGGTCTCCGTCAAGCTGGTGGCCGAGGTCGGCGTGGGGACCATCGCCGCGGGCGTCGCCAAAGGCAACGCGGATGAAGTGCTCATTAGCGGCCACGACGGCGGCACCGGCGCCAGTCCGCTCTCCTCCATCAAACATGCGGGCTGTCCGTGGGAACTGGGCCTGGCCGAGACGCAGCAGGTACTCGTGATGAACAGTCTGCGCGACCGCATTCGCGTGCAGGTGGACGGCCAGATACGCACCGGACGCGACGTCGTTATCGGGGCGCTGCTGGGGGCCGAGCGGTTCGGTTTCGGCACGGTTGCCCTGGTGACGCTCGGGTGCACGCTGCTGCGCAAGTGCCATGAAGGAGCGTGTGCATTCGGGATTGCGACGCAGGACCCGGAGCTTCGCAAACGTTTCGCCGGCAAGCCGGAGTATCTTCAGCGATTCATGTTCTTCGTCGCCGCGGAAGTGCGGCAGATCATGGCCGAACTCGGCTTCCGCCGGTTCGAGGACATGGTGGGGCGGGTGGACCGCTTGCGGATGCAAAAGGCGCTGTCCCACTGGAAGGCCAGGGGACTCGATTTCTCCGCTATTTTCCACCAGCCGGACATCTCGGACGGTCGGGGCATCCGGCTGAAGGTCACCCAGGCCGACCGGCTCGCCGACCACCTCGACTGGCAAATCCTTCAACGGATTAGTTGGGTGATCGAGGGCCCCGATGTTCCGGGTGGCAGCGTCAAGGCCGAAGGCCTTGGCGATGGCGGGCCTTTATCGGAAGCCATCGCCAAGCAAGCCCGCAGCGCCGCTGCGCGTCGGGGCTTGACGCTGCCACGCGACGACAACATTCGCATGGGCGCAGGCCCGGCACGAACGCCCGTGCGGATACAGATGCCGATTCGCAACGTCAACCGAACCGTGGGAGCGATCCTCAGCCATCACATCGTGAAAAAGTACGGCCCGAACGGCCTGCCGGACGGCACGCTCGAAGTCGTCCTGCACGGCTCGGCGGGGCAGAGCTTTGGCGCGTTCCTGGCCCCGGGCGTGACGTTGCGGCTGATCGGCGACAGCAACGACTACCTCGGCAAGGGCCTCTCCGGCGGCCGCATCATCGTGCAGACTCCGCCGGACTCGCCCTTCATGGCCCACGAGAACATTATCGTCGGCAACACGCTGCTCTACAGTGGCACCCGCGGCGAGGTCTTCATCAACGGCATGGCCGGCGAGCGGTTCGCCGTGCGCAACAGCGGCGTGACGGCGGTCGTCGAAGGCGTCGGCGACCACGGCTGCGAATACATGACCGGCGGGACCGTCGTCGTCCGGGGCCAGAGCGGCTGTAACTTCGCGGCCGGCATGAGCGGCGGCCTGGCCTACGTGCTCGACGAGATGCAGTTGTTCGATACGCTGTGCAATCTCGACATGGTCGAGCTGGAGACGGTCTGGCAGGAGCGGGACAAGGCGATTCTGTACGACCTGATCGAGCGGCACCTCCAGTGGACCGGCAGCGAGCGGGCGAAGTTCATCCTGCGGGCCTGGCCGGACATGGTCGGGCGGTTCGTGAAGGTCATCCCGATCGACTACCGCAAGGCGCTCGAGCGGATGTGGGCCGTCGAGCATCGCGATACCGAGACCACCCCGGCGACGGAGGAGGTGTTCCATGGGTGAAAGTCACGTAGCATGGCCATCCTGGCCATGTCTTCATGGGCGGGACGCCCATGCTACTGTAGCGCGGCCATCTTGGCCGTGTCTTCGTAGATCGTGCGTTTCCCCACGATATTTCTTGACGCGCGGGATGGCGAGCGGGGACGTTCGCCCTACCGGCGCCGGGTTCCATGCTTACGCTTGCGCAAGTATGTCTTCTCTTGACGAGTGGAACATGTCCACGCAAGCGTGGACATGGCACCCGTGGGAGGGGAGTGCCTCAGAAGGTGTTTTATGGGTGAACTCAAAGGGTTTTTGAAATACGAGCGTCAGCCGGTCGGGCATCGGCCGGTCGAGGAGCGGGTCCATGATTTCAGCGAGATCGATCTGCCGCTGACCCCGGACGCGATTCGGCGTCAGGCCGCCCGCTGCATGGATTGCGGCATCCCGTTCTGCCACGGGGCGGGCTGCCCCGTCGGTAACAATATCCCCGATATGAACGAGGCTGTATACAAGGGCCAATGGGAACAGGCGTGCCGCATCCTGCACGAAACGAACAACTTTCCCGAGATTACCGGACGGGTGTGCCCCGCGCCGTGCGAGACGGCCTGCACGCTGGCCGTCAGTGATGAGCCCGTTCTGATCCGGCACATCGAATATCAGATTGTCGAGCGCGGGTTCCAGGAGGGCTGGATCCGACCGCTGCCCGCACCCAGAAAGACGCGCAAGCGCGTTGCCGTCATCGGTTCGGGTCCCGCCGGTCTGGCCGCCGCGCAGCAGTTGGCCCGGGCCGGCCACGACGTGGTTGTGTTCGAGAAGGACGAGCGGGCCGGCGGCATGCTCCGCTATGGCATTCCCGACTTCAAGCTCGGCAAGTCCATCATCGACCGGCGACTCGAGCAGCTCCAGGCCGAGGGCGTCGAGTTCCAGACGGGCGTCAACGTCGGTCGGGATATCTCCGCGCACTATCTTCGCAAGATGTTCGATTGCATCTGCCTGACGATGGGGGCTCGCCAGCCCCGCGATGTTGCGGTTCCGGGGCGGGACCACGGCAACATCTTCTTCGCGATGGACTACTTGACCGCTCAGAACAAACTCTGTGCCGCCGAGCCACTCGACGGCGTGCCGAGAATCTCGGCCCGCGACAAGGTCGTGGTCGTCATCGGCGGCGGCGACACGGGCAGCGATTGCGTCGGTACCGCCCGGCGGCAGCGAGCCAAGAAGATCTACCAGTTGGAAATCCTCCCCAAACCGCCGGAAACGCGCCCGCAGGACACGCCCTGGCCGACGTGGCCGCGAATCATGCGGACCTCCTCCTCGCACGAGGAAGGCTGCGAGCGGCGGTGGTCCGTCCTGACCAGGGCCTTCGCCGGCGACAACGGCGACATAAAGGAGCTGCACGGCTGCGGGGTCGAATGGCTCAACGCCGACGGCAACTGGAAGCTCAAAGAGCTGCCCGGCACCGAGTTCGTGCTCAAAGCCGACCTCGTCCTGCTGGCCCTGGGCTTCCTGCACGTCGCCCACGATGGCCTGGTGCAAGATTTAGGCTTGCAACTGGATGCAAAAGGGAATCTAATGGCGGGCGAATGCCAGACCAGTGAGCCGTGGGTGTTTGCGGCCGGCGATACGATCAGTGGCGCCTCGCTGGTGGTCCGGGCGATCAACAGCGGGCGTGAGGCGGCGGCGGCCATGGATCGTTGGTTGCGTCAAACGGGCCCCGAGGCACGATAATGGCGTTTTGGAGCCCAATCCCCAGCGACGCGACAAACTCCCTGCCCGTACGCTCCGTAGAACAGCGGGAGGCCAGGCAGCGGGTAGAGTGTGGACCTCACACCATACACGAAGACCGTCACAGTGCGGCCGGTATGCAGGTCCACCTGCGCCGAAGCTTCACAGCAGTAGCATGGGCATCCTGCCCATGAATACCAAGAGGCCACCGGGGACTGTGCAGTAGGACACTATGCCGAAACGCAAGGATATCCATAAGATTCTGCTGATCGGGTCGGGCCCGATCGTCATCGGTCAGGCCTGCGAGTTCGACTATTCGGGAACGCAGGCCTGCAAGGCGCTGCGGAAGGAGGGCTACAAGGTCGTGCTCGTCAACAGCAACCCGGCGACCATCATGACGGACCCGGAATTGGCTGACCGAACCTATATTGAGCCCATTACGCCGGAAGTGGTTGAGAAGGTGATTCGTCGGGAAAGACCCGACAGTCTCCTGCCGACGCTGGGCGGGCAGACCGGTTTGAATACGGCCGTGGCTCTGGCCGAGCGCGGCGTGCTCAAGAAGTACAAGGTCAGGATGCTCGGGGCCAATCTCCGCTCCATCAAGAGGGCCGAGGAACGCGACCTCTTCAAGAAGACCATCCAGGACATCGGCCTGGAGGT
>CAYFUB010000563.1:0-3795 GCA_964346195.1 uncultured Pirellulales bacterium | reverse complement strand
GAGTGTTGGGTGTTCGACGGGACGCCTTTTACGGGCGTCTTCGATGGGAAGGGACACTCGCTCTCGCATCTGTCGCTGGTGGGCGGTATCTCCATAGGCGGGGGCTACGTGGGCCTGTTCGGGGAATTGGGCCTCGGAGGCAAGATCATCAATCTCGGCGTGGAAGCCGTGGACGTGAACGCCACCGAGGGTTACGCCGGTGCCCTCGTGGCTTACAACCGGGGCTGCATCGCCCTGAGCCACAGTGAGGACTGCCGCATCAGAGGATCGGGAGCCGTCGGCGGCCTGGTCGGAGCAAACGACGGCAGCATCGTCGCCAGCTACAGCACCGGCCGGATCACGGGCAACTGTACTGGCGGACTCGTGGGAGCAAACTACGACAGCATCGTCGCGAGCTACAGCACCTGCACCATCCTCAATGGTCGTTATGCCGGCGGTCTCGCGGGAGAAAACCATGGCAGCATTGTCGCGAGCTACAGCACGGGTGCGGTCAACGGAGACGAGTATGTCGGTGGCCTGGTGGGTCAGACTCCAAGGGAGAGCAGCATCACCATGTGTTACAGCACCGGCCGCGTCACGGGCCGCCAATGGCTCGGGGGCCTCGTAGGCTGCGGCGGGTATCGGGAGAACTGGGTCGTCGCCAGTTTTTGGGACACGGAGACCTCCGGGCAAGCGAATAGTGATGGCGGCGTGGGCCTGGAGACCTGCCGGATGCAGGACATCTACACCTTCCGGAACGCCGGTTGGGATCTCGCCGAGGACCTCAGCAACGGCACTTGTGACTACTGGGAGATGACGCCGGGGGAGTATCCCCGCCTGCGTTATCATACCGGCGCCGGCCCGGTGATGCCGGAGGGTGCGGGAACGGCCCAGCAGCCCTACGTGATTCGCAATGCCCTCGATCTGGGCACCGTATGGTTCGAGCCCCTGGCGTGCTATTGTCTGGCGGGGCACGTGAATCTGGAGGAGATGACGTGGCTCGCGGGCGCTATTCCCTGGTTTAGCGGGACCTTCGACGGCCGGGGCTTCGCGTTCCGCCATTTCTGCGCCCGGGGCGGCGCACGCCTGGGGCTGTTCGGAGAATTGACGTCGGCAGCGACCATTTCCAACCTGGGTCTGGACGGGGCCCAGGTCAGCGGGACCGGCGTCTACATCGGCGGTCTGGTGGGGGCCAGTCGGGCCACGCTCAGGAACTGCTACAGTGTCGGTGGCGTGATCGACAGCTTGGGGGCCACGTTCCGAGATGACGATTATGTGGGTGGCCTCGTGGGCGTGAACTGGGGCCGCATCACTGGTAGCTGGAGCAGCGGCATGGTCACGGGGAACGGAGCCGGCGGCCTCGCCGGCTTTAACGACGGCTGGATCGCCACGAGCTACAGCGCCGGCACGGTCCAAGGAGGCAACCACGTCGGCGGTCTCGTGGGCACCCACGAGGGCCGTATCACCGTGAGCCACAGTACCTGTACGGTCGGAGGCAGCGTCGGCGTCGGCGGGCTGGTGGGCAGATTCATGGAGGACGAGACGGGCGAGGTGAGCGAGTGCTACAGCACCGGGGCGGTCCATGGCGTCAGCCACGTCGGCGGCCTGGTGGGCTCCATCGACGAAGGTGAGGTGAGTCAGTGTTACAGCACCGGGGCCGTTTGGGGCAGCGTCGGCGTCGGCGGGCTGGTGGGCAGGAACAGGGCCGGCACTCTGTGGCGGTGCTACAGCGCCGGGGCGGTTCATGGCGACTTGTATGTCGGCGGGCTGGTGGGGGAAGTGCCGCAGACAGAAATTGACACAGCGCCCGATTGTCTGTGGGACATCGAGGCGTCGGGCCAGGCCAGCAGCGCGAGCGGCACCGGCAAGACCACGGCCCAGATGCAGGACGTCAACACGTTCCTGAGTACCGGGTGGGATTTCGCCGATGAAACGGCCAACGGCACCTGCGACTACTGGGAGATTATGCCGGGCGAGTATCCGCAATTTCGCTGTTATGCCGGCAAGGGCCCGGTGATGCCGGAAGGGGCGGGCACGGCCGAGCAGCCGTACCTGATTCGCGATGCCCGGGACCTGGGTACCGTGTGGTTCGAGCCCGAGGCACATTACCGTTTGGTGCAGTCTGTGGATCTGGCGGGGAGCACGTGGTCGCTAGCCGTTGTCCCCTGGTTTGGCGGGACCTTCGACGGCGCCGGCCATGTCATCACCAATCTCCGCATCCGTGGGCGCAATTACGTGGGTCTGTTCGGGCGTTTGAACCGGGGAGCCCAGGTCGCCGGTCTGGGTCTGGAAGCGGTGGATGTCAATGGGATTGGCAGGTGTGTCGGCGGCCTTGTGGGCTATAACTACCAGGGCAGCATCTCTGAGAGCTACAGCACCGGGATAGTCCAGGGTGGCGCCAACGTCGGTGGCCTGGCAGGCAGGAACGGCGGCAGCATCGCCACCAGCTACAGCGTCGGCACGGTCACGGGGGATTGGGAGGTCGGCGGTCTCGCGGGTGCCAACTACGGCAGCATCGTCGCCAGCTACAGCGCCGGCACGGTCACGGGCGGCGGAGACATCGGCGGTCTCGTGGGCGCGAACTACGGCAGCATCGCTACCAGCTACAGCACCTGTACCGCCAGGGGTGGCATCTGTGTCGGTGGTCTCGTGGGCCTCACTTATTTTACTGCCCACATCGCCATGAGTTACAGCACCGGCGCCGTCGCAGGCGATAAGCGTGTCGGCGGCCTCGTGGGCGACGATTATATGGGTGCTACAGTCAGCGCGTGCTTCTGGGACAGGGAAACCTCGGGCCAGGCCCAGAGTACCGAAGGGACGGGCAAGACGACCGCCGAGATGCAAACCGCGGCGACATTCCTGGCGCTCGGCTGGGACTTCGTGGGCGAGACGGCCAACGGCGTCGAAGACATCTGGTGGATTGACGAAGGCAAGGACTACCCGCACCTGTGGTGGGAAGCCGCCGCGATTGATGATCGATGATTGATTATTGATGATTGGGGCGGAAATACGAAATCGACATATCGAAATCCGAAGCAAACTCGAACAGCCAAAACCAGAAATTGAAGACGCCGCAACAGTTTGCAACAGGGCTTCTATCATTTCAATCTCGCATCCTGGATTTGTTTCGTGCTTCGCGACCCACGAATGTGATGTGTCTGCGATTCGGGCACAATCCCTGCGTAGGGTGTCTGGATTGGGGACCCGGGACCCCAGAAGCGATACATCGCTTCTGGGAACCCCACCAAACGCGATGTATCGCGTTTGGGAACCCTTCCTGCCTGCGCAGGAATGACGGGGTCGGGGCGGATGGCAATTACTGAGTGCCGTGTTGCACTCATTCCGTCCGAGGGTCTGACAAGCTGTAGAAAGGCGTTGGGTTGCTTGCGCGGATTGTGTCGTGTATCATGCCTGCCGTGCTGTAGGGGCGGGTTTCAAACCCGCCCCCGATGTGGGATCAAGAACCATCCGGGTAAATCCGTGATTCGAGGACTCATGATGAGCAGACGCTTCGGCCGCACGTTGAAAGCAACAGTTGTTGGCGCCACGCTTGTTTTGCTCTGCGTGCCGTCCCGTCATTTGCAGGGAGCCGGCGAGAATGCAACTTCGCCGGACAAGGCCACGCTGGTCGTGCATGCGGGCGAGGCGTCGCAGTACGCCGTGCCGCGGTGTCTCACGGGCAAGTTCGCCGAGCACCTGTATTTCAATGTCACCAACGGCATGGACGCCCAGATTCTCAAGAACCCGACGTTTTGCGATTACCCGTTCTCAACCGGGCAGATGTCGCCCGATGGCGTCGCGACGTTCCACTACGCC
>CAYFUB010000562.1:0-6064 GCA_964346195.1 uncultured Pirellulales bacterium | reverse complement strand
GATTGCGGCCGGGCTATTGGGGTCTACCAGATCCATCGGCGGTACTGGCAGGATGGCACGCGAATCCTCGGCGTGGATTGGAAGTACCGGGAGGCGAAGGACCCGGGCAAGGCCCGTCAGGTCGTTTCGGCCTGTCTGCGTCACTACGGCCAGGGCAAGAGCCTGATCGACATGGCCAGAATCCATAACGGCGGCCCACACGCCGACCGGAAGAAGGCGACCAGGGAGTACGCCCGGCGGATTGAGGCGGTTCCGCTGCCGGGCATTGTCACATCAAACTGGATCGCGGATATCGACCGTTCAAAGTGCAAAGGGTGCGGCAAGTGCGCCAGGGCATGTCCGGTGGCAGCAATGAGAATCGAGGAGACGACGGCGGGAAAGAAGCAGGTGAAAGTGGCTGCCTGCGATGCAGAGATTTGCCTCGGATGTGGGGTCTGTAGTACCGTCTGTCCGACCGGCGCGGCAGTGATGAGGTCTCGCCCACAGCGAGTGCTCGTGCCGGAAACCGTTTTTGACCAGAGAGTCGCGATGGCCATAGAACGTGGGAAGTTGGCCGATCTCCTTTTCGACGATCCTGGCAGGTTCAGTCATCGGGCACTGCGACGGGTCGTCTCTGTTCTGGAAAAATCGCCCCCCTTCAAAGCCGCGCTGGCCGCCGAGTCCATAAGGTCATCATTTCTCAGGGCTGTGGTCGGAGCCGCGCGGAAAACAGCCGGAGACCTTGCAGATCCTCTCGCATAAGTCTATTGCTCGGACACGGAGCAGATGATGGACACTTCACCTCTTCTCACGTTCTCAAAGCGAACTCTCGGTCTCGGCCGGGAGCATCCGTAAAGAGTGACCCCGGGGCAGTTCACCGCTCTGCTTTTTGGGCTTCGGATGGCCAAACTGAAACAATTCGCGGGTTTGTTGTTGACACGGCATCGGTCGCGCTGTTGTTATTCTATATCGTGCGTCACGCCGGTTCGGGCGACGTGATACTCAATAGGGCCAACAGGAGAAAGACATGCCGAACATCGCAACCGCACTCAAAGAGGAAATCTCGCGGCTGGCACGCAGGGAGATCCGCAGACAGACGAGCGTTCTCAAGAAGGCCTCCGCCCAGTACCGCAGGGATATCGCCGAGATGAAACGCCGGATAGCCGAGTTCCAACGCAAAGTCTCCTTCCTCGAAAGGCAGGTGCAGAAGGAACTCTCGACTCAACCCGCCGAAGTTGACATCGGGCGTGTGCGATTCGCCGCCAAAGGCCTGCGTTCCCACCGGCAGCGTCTGGGGCTCTCTGCCGCGGATTATGGGGCGCTCATCGGAGTAACCGACCAGACCATCTACAACTGGGAGCATGAGCAAGCCCGGCCGCGTCAAGAGCAACTGACACGGATCGCCGCACTTCGCCGCATGGGCAAAAGAGAGGCGCGGGGCCTTTTGGAACAAATGGGCCACGGCGTGCGGAGGAAACCGAAGTAGTCGGATACGCTTCGCGAAAGGACGACTGAGCTGTGCGACCGTCTCGATAATGTCTGCCCCGGAGTCGTCCGGGAATCGGAGTTGACACTGCCGGTCGAACGCGTGCACGATCATTATATGTCCCGGGCACAGTGGTTCCGAGACAGCGAAGCGCCAGGTACACTCTGAGACAAATGGTTCGAGCGACGGTACATGATGCACCAAATCCACCGCTGGAGCCACGACCATACCGCCGAGCGGCAGGTGGCTTGGATGAACGGCAGCGGCACGCTCGTCTGGGAGAACGTGTTTGGCACGCGGATGGGCTGGAACCCGTGAGACCGGTCGATTCTCCGCCTCATGTTGCCGATCCAGCGGTGTATTGTCGCGTCATTCTCCGGCGCGGGCTGGATCGCTGCGCGACGATTGGCTTTCGGCGTGTGGTGGATCCGGCAGATGAGCAGGCAACGGAGAACAGCGCGGCTTTACCTCAGAACCAGAGGTCTTCTTCCTCTGGCGGAACCGGCGGTGCGTGCCGTATTCCATGACCACCTGGCCGGACTGCATCTCCTCGAAACAGGGCATCCGCCAATCTGTCCGGTGTGGAATGCGACCGGGCGGCATGACGAACAGCACCACGCCGGCGACCGACATCGCCACGAGGGACAGGACGGTTGTGACCGATATGAAAGCCCACCAGTGGAACTGCCGCCCCGGCTTTGTACTCCGGGCCGACTGTCCCGCCTGCGTCAAATGGGATTCCGTTTCCATGTTCACTCCTCCAAAGCCAGACGCGTTCAGTACGTTCATTGGGACCGTGTATCAAGCCTAATGATCGCAGATATTGGCCCCGGTCTGGAGTGTGCCGTTCAGATATGCGGCAACGATCTCCTCCGGCCCGCCGGCCGTCGCACCGGTGACCACCTGGATGCCGTTCCGGGCGAAGAGCGTCTGTGCCCGGCTGCCCATCCCGCCGGCAATGACAACATTCACCTGCTGCTGCCCCAGCCACTGGGGCAAGACGCCGGGCGCATGAGCTGGAGGGATCTCCCGGGAGATGCCGGAAACACACTTCTCCTGCGAGTTCACGTCTACAATGGCAAACTCCTCACAATGCCCGAAGTGAAGGCACAACCGGCCCTGTGCCAGGGGAATCGCGATACGCATGTGTTGCTCTCCTTTCCAGCTATCGGCTTTGTTGCATTCACTGTCCGCACCAACCAGAAGCGTGACCGCTTCGCTGAAGGCCCGGGCGGCTTGGCTGTGCCGGTACTTGTCCACGTACGGCTGCCCGGAATCGCACGCTTCGACAATCTGCGGGTCTATGGCGATACGCCCGAGGAACGGCACGTTCATCGACAGCGCCATGTTCTCGCCGCCGCCGGCTGTGAAGATGTCGGTCCTCTCGCCACACCTGGGGCACACGAATCCGCTCATGTTCTCCAGCACGCCGAGCACGGGCAGATTCAGGCTGCGACAGAAGGTGATGCTCTTGCGTGCATCCGACAGCGCCACCTCCTGAGGGGTCGTCACCACGATGGCGCCATCTGCACTCTCCAGGAGCTGGATGGTCGAGAGCGGCTCGTCACCCGTGCCGGGCGGCGAGTCGACGATCAGGAAATCCAACTCACCCCACGCCACATCTTTGAGGAACTGCTTGATCATGTGATACTTCATGGGGCCGCGCCATATCACCGCGTCATCTCTCGACGGCAAAAGCAACCCTATCGACATGACCTTGAGGTTCTTCCCCACCTCCATGGGCACAATGGTATCGGCCACCGCTTGAACCATCCGGCCCTCCAGGTTCAGGATCTTCGGCACGCTGGGGCCGTGGATGTCAATATCCAGGAGCCCGGTTCGTTTGCCGGCAAGCGACAACGAAATGGCCAGATTGACCGCGACCGTGCTCTTGCCGACGCCACCCTTGCCGGAGAGGACCAGGATCTTGTGCTTGATCTGCGCCATTCGCCGGCGAATCTGGGCCTGCTCGGCCTGCGTTTGTCTTTGCTGTTCCTGCTTGGGTCGGCTTGGGGCCATGCCACCGGCCATAAACAACTCCTCCTTTCTGCAAAACGAGACTTCAATTATCCGAAAATGCCGTCAAGTGTCATCCCAGCGCATAGGTGACCTGCCGCCACAGGGCCTTGATTCGCCCGGTGATCTCGCCGCCGGTATACTCCACAATCGTGGCGTTCATGATCTGGGCTTTGGCGAAGGCGTCATCATAGGGGATTTCGCCGACGACCGTGATTCCCCGCCGGCGGGCTTCCTCAGCGATCTGAGCCGTCATCTCAGGATTGATGTCCGCTTTGTTGATGCACAGCAGTGTCTTTATACTGAAGTTGGCGGCAAGCTCGGCCACGCGCCCGAGATCATGCCGTCCGGAGAGGGTGGGTTCGGTGACGATCAGCACCAGGTCGGCCCCGGTGATGGAGGCGATCACGGGGCATCCAATACCGGGTGAGCCGTCGACGATGACCAGATCCAGTTCTCGTTCTTCGGCAATCTCCTTAGCCCTCCGGCGGAGCAGGGTCACGAGCTTGCCGCTGTTCTCTTCGGCGATCCCCAGCTTCGCATGGACCATCGGCCCGAACCGCGTGTCGGAGAGGAACCACTGGCCGTTGACAGCATCGTTGAACTCGATGGCCTTGACGGGACAGAACTCCACACAGACCTTGCACCCTTCGCAGGCAACCGGATCGATGGCGTACGTATTCCCGATAACGTCGTTGGCGCGTCCGTCGAGGTGAATCGCGTCAAAGCGGCACATGTCCGCGCACCGGCCGCAGCCGATGCACGTGTCCGGGTCGATGGCCGCCTGCTTGCCGCCGGAGAAATCGGACGTCTGGCGTATGCTCGGCTCCAACACGATGTGCAGGTCCGCGGCATCAACATCACAATCCGCCAGAACGGCGTTGCCCGCCAGGGCGGCAAACGCCGCGGCAATGCTCGTCTTGCCCGTTCCCCCCTTGCCGCTGATGACCACCAGTTCCTTCATGGAATGCCATTCCTATCCGAAGAACTTCTCCCGCCACCAGCAGAAGTGCCCCCAGAGATTATCGAGCCTGTAGTTGTCATCCTCAGGCACACCCGGCCAGGAATCGATCTCCGCAAGCAACTCGTTACACGGCTTGTCAAAGGCCAGCAGCTCGTAAGCGCACTTGACCAGGGCGAACATCTTGTTTGCGTCCGTGCTGTTGCCGTTGTGGTCCGGGTGGTATTGAATCGCGGCGATCCTGTAAGCTCGCCTGATCTGCCTTTGGCCAGCGTCCTCTTCAACATTGAGAATCCTGCAGGCCGCCTTCCGAGCCGCCAGATCACGGTTGATCCGTTCCATGAAATGGGGATCGTCATTCATTGGACTGTGATCCTCTCGGTGACACGCTCGTAGAGCCGACGGAATTTCGCCGCGTACTCGGCCCTGACATCGACCATCATGGCCCCTCGCGAATAGGCCTCGGCGATCCTCCGGTCGTTCGGTATCTCCATAATTACGTCGATTCCCTCCAGGCGGCAGTACTGTACGACGCCGTCATCACCCATATCGCAGCGGTTGACGACGACGGCGAAAGGCAGTCTCAGCGTTCTGACCATACCGACGGCCAGTTCGAGGTCGTTCAACCCGAACGGCGTCGGCTCCGTCACCAGCAGGACGAGGTCCGTGCCCTTGACGGACTCGACAACCGGGCAGGACGTCCCGGGCGGAGCGTCCAGGATGACAACCCCATCGTGCTTTGCATGACGTTTGACGTGGCGAATGAGCGCCGGGGTCTGGATCGCCCCGATGTCCAGCTTGCCGTGACCGAACGCCATGCCATCCACGGCCCCGTACTCCGCGACGCCAATCCTTCGCGGCTTTTCCGTAATGGCGGATTCCGGGCAGATGGCCATGCACCCGCCGCACGAGTGACAGAGCTGCTCGAAGGTCAGCACGTGCTCTTGGATGCAGATAATGGCGCTGTACTGGCAAAGCTGCCCGCACCGGCCGCAGCCCGTGCATTTGCCCTCATCGACCTCGGGCACGCCCACGGTCACCTCCTCCACGCGATCAATGTGAGGTTTCAGGAAAATGTGCCCGTTGGGCTCTTCCACGTCACAATCCAGGTATTGGACCACCCGGCCCGACCGCGCGAGGGACACGGTCAGGTTCGTGGCGATAGTCGTTTTCCCGGTTCCGCCCTTGCCGCTGGCGATGGCGATCTTCATCCTACACTCTCCATCGAGCCTTTATCCCAATCGAATTTGTCCTTTTTGATCCAGCCGCTGGGCGGAAGGGCGTGGAAACACACGGGCGTCGGATGCGTCCATCGGTTGCCGGGGACGATCTCCCACTTCGTGTAGCGATTCATGGGAGAGGCGGTCTTGTCGATCCGATACCCATCCGGGTGAAAGCCCACCTCGATCTCCGTTGCTTCAAAACACGTTTCTGCCGTCAGGACTTCTCCTTCTCCAAGTCTTCAAGGCGTCTGTTGATGGCATCGAGAGACTGCTGGAGCTGTTTTGACTGCTGCCTGAGGGCTTCCCGTTCCTGCTCGGCGCTCGGGGCGCCGAAGAAACCTTGAGCCATTCGCGCCCAGAAGGGCAGTCCGGTCGCATAGAACCAGTTGCGCCGGCCCC
>CAYFUB010000561.1:0-7084 GCA_964346195.1 uncultured Pirellulales bacterium | reverse complement strand
GAGGGTGTGTGAGAACCTGCGCGTTTCCCGGGTGGCATCGTAAAGCGCAGCTTGGCGCTGGGGGCGTTATCGTGCGTAACACCATCGCCAAGGCCTTCGGCCTTGACGCTGCCACCCGTCAGATCGTGGAGGCGCAGTTATTTCAGCTTCTCACACACCTTCTGAGAGGTCTTGCCCGTCCGCATCTCGTCAGATACCCGTTTTGTGAAGGCGATGGCGCCGTCGCGCGAGAAGTGCCCGTAGTCAACAAGGACGGAATCGTCGAGGCCGCAGTCCTCGACGGTTTCCCAGCATATCGTCTGGCACTCCTCGGCCAAGTCTCTCATGACGCTTCGGTACTTCCCGAACTCTGTCGACAGAGGCGCGTTCGAAGCCACATGGTCATAGTACTCCTTGCGAACGGGTGGGTGGAGTACCGCCACGTCGACGCCGCGGCGGCGGAGAAAGGCAAGCAATTCCCGTACGACCATGGCCCGCTGCTGGCAGAAATGGTAGTTCCGCAAGTGGCATCGGGAAATGGTTGTTGCCTGGAAGCTCGGATCGCGCGCCAGGATCGCGGTTTTCACAGGGTCCGCATGGAACGGCGGGGGTGGCATCCGGCCCGCCCAGGGCTCTCGGGTCAGTATGGCTTTTCCGATCCCCAGCCACCTGACGAGATTTCTGCGCTGCGTCAGTGAGAAGACGTATTTCGCCAGCAGTGTGTATCGAAGCGCCGGATCGCTGAGCCCCTTTCGCTCGCGGTAGGTGGCCCAGGTGTCAAATTCCGCAGGATGTCTTTCCTCTTTGTGGGTGATGGGATGGATGGCGTTGTCGTTGAACGGCGCCGGGACGACCTCGACGATAACGGTCTCCACGGAATCAAGGATGGATGGCGTGTTCCTCAGGACCACGAGTGTCTCCCACGGTCCCATGCCGGGACGTGCGACATTCAAGACCGTGCCGGGCGGCATTCCATTCTCGCGTGCGAAAGTTTCTGCGTCCACGCAGGACATCGTGCGGGAGCTTCCGAAGAACAAGACTCTGGGTTTCGCGGCCTCCTGTGATTTGAGATACCGGATGGAGTTGGCGATGCGTGACTGAGGGTCTCTCACGTTGAGAAAGACTCCCAGCGGATGCAGCGCGGCGGCGAAGGCCAGGACGAGCGCGAGTGACAGGCAAAATGATTTCCTGAGGCCTGAAAGAGCTTGGAACACGCTAAAATTGAAAATAGATGAATGGTTCGGCATGGGTGTCACCGACAAACAGGATCAGCAATACGATTGCCGCATGCGCCAGACCTCTCGTGAGCCACCGTTCGGCATTCAGCGGCAACACGTCCAGGCCGCTCTTATACAGCGGAAGGTCAACTGCCATCATGAGCAGGTAGTAGAAGGGCGTGACCACCAGCAGTTGCTTTGAAGGCGGGGCCAAGACGTGCAGCATGGCTCCCAGATAACTGACGGCATCTGCTAGGGTATCGGCTCGGAAGAACAGCCATGTAAATACGACCAGATGGAAGGTTCCCGCGATTTTCAGGATCTTCCAGCGCGAGGCATTCCCCGGCGTTTCGTGCGTACCGGACAGCAGCCGCTGGATAGAGAGATAGAATCCGTGGAGTCCGCCCCATAGGACAAAATGCCACGCCGCGCCGTGCCACAGGCCCCCCAGCAGCATCGTCAGCATGAGATTTCGGATCGTTGCCAGGGTGCCGTGGCGGCTGCCGCCCAGGGGGATGTACAGGTAGTCCCTCAGCCAGCCGGACAGGGAAATGTGCCAGCGCCGCCAGAATTCCCGGATGTCGCTGGAGAAGTATGGCTGGCGAAAGTTGACCATCAGGTCGATTCCCATGACTTTGCTGACACCCCGCGCGATGTCACTGTATCCGCAGAAATCCCCGTAGATCTGCAGGGCAAAGAGGTACAATCCGAGCAGCAGACTGAGGCCGCGCCAATTCTCAGGATTCGAGAAGCAGGCGTTCACATAAGGGGCGACCGCGTCCGCAATCGCCACTTTTTTCAGGTAGCCGATAAGCATGAGTTCTGCGCCGGCTGTCATATTGCCGACACGGACCGTTCGGTTCCTTCGCAACGCCGGGATGAGGTTCTGCGCCCGCTCGATGGGTCCTGCAACCAGTTGCGGGAAGTAGGCGATATAAAGCGCGAATGTCAGCAAATCGTGCTCGGCGTCTTGTCTGCGCCGATACACGTCGATCACGTACCCCAGACCCTGAAACGTGTAGAAGCTGATGCCCACGGGAAGGATAATACGGAGTACGGGCAAAGACTCCCGGATGCCAAGGAGGGACAACACCTGCGAGAAGCTCGCCACGAAGAAATTGGCATATTTGAAGAAGCCCAGCACGGCCAGGTTCGCCGCCACCGCGCCGGCGAGAATCGCTTTGCGTCTGCCGGGTGTTATGGCACGCTCCAGGGCCGGGGCGGCGAGGTAGTCGACCAGGGTGACAAACCAGATCAGCCCAAGGAACCGCCAGTCCCACACGCAGTAGAACACGTAGCTGGCTGCCAGGAGCAGGCGATTCTGCCATTTGTGCTCGAGCGAGTAGTAGAGCAGCAGCACAATGGCCAGAAACACCATGAAGCTGAAGGAGTTGAATAGCATCCCACTCCTGCTACCTGTCAACGTATAATGCTGTGGATACGATCTCCATTGCAGAGGGTCATTGCGTCCGTCTTGCCGAACAATACTCAAGCACTGTATTGAATCACATCAGCAAAATCCCCAATCAGCCGGTTCGAATTGCCGAGTTGCGAGAAGGGTTGTGATAAACTCGGGTGGCTGGAATTGGCGCGAAAGAGGTTCTGCGTGGCAAGGCGAAGAGGCCCCAGACACAGTGTTCCGCGTTTGACAGTCGTCGGGGCAAATGGTGGTTGGCCCCTACCGGGAACACGCGCGGGGACGCTCGGGGTCCGCCAAACGCTTCGTTTCGCGTTTGGGAGCCTTTCGCCGAGCAGAAGCTGTGTGGATTGCCGGCGTGGCGCGCCATACCCAAGCAGCTTTCGGGACGGCGAAAAGGGTTGCCAAGCCGGGCGGCGACTGGTATTCTGTGACCTTCGTTTTGTCACGGAAAATGGAGATCGATGTCTGTTACGGGAAATGAGTCATGGGCCATCCGGGTTTGTCGAAGCTTGATGAGCTGTGCGTGAACACGATTCGTCTTCTGGCCGTGGACGCCGTCGAGAAGGCCAGGAGCGGCCATCCCGGGATGCCGATGGGAATGGCCCCGGCTGCCTATGTCCTCTGGACCCGGCACATGAAGTACAATCCCGCCAATCCCCTCTGGCACAACCGCGACCGGTTTGTCCTCTCGGCCGGTCACGGCAGCATGCTGCTCTACGCGCTGCTCCATCTGACCGGCTACGACATCAGCCTCGACGAAATCCAGCGTTTCCGGCAGTGGGAGAGCAAGACCCCGGGACATCCCGAGTACCATCCCGAGCTCGGCGTCGAGCTGACCACCGGCCCGCTGGGACAGGGGATTTCGAGCGCCGTCGGCATGGCCATCGCCCAGAAATACCTCGCCAACCACTTCAATCGCGAGGGCTTTCCGATCATCGATTACAAAACCTATGTCATCGCCAGCGACGGTGACCTCGAAGAGGGCGTTTCGTCCGAGGCCTGCTCGCTGGCGGGACATCTGGGGCTGGATAACCTCGTCGTCATCTACGACGACAACCACATCAGCATTGATGGGTCTACCGACCTGGCCTTCACGGAGGACCGGGCCAAACGCTTCCAGGCTTATGGGTGGTACGTCCAGAAGGTTGGGGGTGACGGCAACGACATGAGGAAGTTCGAGCGGGCCATGATCAACGCCAGGAGCGAGGTCGGCCGGCCTTCCATCATCCAACTCCGCACGCATATCGCCTATGGCAGTCCGCACATGCAGGATACGGCCGCGGCCCACGGGGCCCCGCTCGGTGAAGAGGAGATCCGGCTCACGAAGCAGAATCTCGGCTGGGACCCGGACCAGCACTTCCACGTGCCGCCGGAAGTCCTCGAACACATGCGCAAAGCCATCGACCGGGGCGCCGAGGCCGAGAATGAGTGGAACAATCTGATTCAGCGGTACGCCGTGCAGTACCCGGACCTGGCCAACCAGTTTACCGACGCGGCCGAGGGCCGGCTGCCCGTGAGCATCGAGAAGATTCTGCCGAAGTTCGAGCCCGGCAAGCCGATGGCTACGCGGCAGGCCTCCGGCAAGGTGCTCGACGCCCTGATGCCGCAGTTGCCGCTGGTCCTGGGCGGCTCGGCGGACCTGACGCCGTCGAATAACACGCGGTTTGCCGGCGCGGTCGACTTCCAGAAAGACGTGCGGAACGGCCGGTATGTCCGCTACGGCGTTCGCGAGCACGGCATGGGCGCGATCATGAACGGCATCTGCGTCTCGCGGCTGCTGCGCGCCTACGGGGGGACCTTCCTGGTTTTCTCCGACTATATGCGCGGGGCGGTCCGCGTGGCGGCCCTGTCGGGGTATCCGACCATCTTCGTCTACACCCACGACAGTATCGGCCTCGGCGAGGACGGGCCGACCCACCAGCCGATCGAGCACTTCGCCGCCTTGCGCGCCATGCCGAACCTGCTGGTCATCCGGCCGGCTGACGCCAACGAGACCGCCTACGCCTGGAAGTACATCCTGGAGAATCGCGACCGGCCCGTGGCGCTGCTGCTGAGCCGTCAGGGTCTCCCGGTCATCGACCAGAACAAGTGCGCCTCGGCCGCGAATCTCACCAGAGGCGCCTACGTCCTCACCAGCAGCGGCAAACCCGAGCTCCTCCTCCTGTCCAGCGGGTCGGAAGTCTCGATCGCGCTCGAGGCGGCCAGGAAACTTGAAGCCGAGGGGGTTCCCTCGCAGGTCGTGAGCATGCCGTGCTGGAGACTGTTCGAGAAGCAGGATGAGAAGTACCGACACTCCGTCATCCCGCCAGCCGTCAAAGCCCGCGTCGGGGTCGAAGCGGCCGTGGACTTCGGCTGGCACAAATGGCTCGGCGACGACGGCGCCTTTGTCGGTTTGAGCCGGTTCGGCGCTTCTGCGCCCTACAAGACCTGCTTCGAAGGTTTCGGCCTCACGACGGACAACGTCGTCAAAATGGCCAAGAAGGTCCTGCAGAAGCTCAAGGAAGAGCAGTCGTAGAGGGCAGCGGGGTGAACAAGTTCTTCCGCCGGCCCATACTTGTAGAGGGTGGCTGAGACGATCCCACGCAGGCGCGGACGACCGAGGATAGAACGCAGTTGCCGTCCTCCCTTCTGCATATATGGATCTGGCAACGGACATGGTGGTTGCGGAGATTATCTCCCGACTAAGCCGGGCTGAAAGAGGGTCGGTGAAAGTCGAGGGAACGTGGGGGTCCTTTGCGCGTCTGCTGGCCGCCCATATCTCCCGGACGACTCACCGACCGATCCTTCACCTGTGCCCGCACATCGATGACGCCGACCGGGCCGTCGATGACCTGAAGACCTTCGGGGTCGCAGATGTTGAACTGCTGCCGGCCTGGGAGGGCGAGGAAGAGCTGGCCGATGCGACGGACGAGACGCGGGCGGAACGGCTGCGGCTTGTGTCGCTGCTCGCGGACGCCGACGAGGGCCGACACCAGGACCTAGTGCTTGCGGCCCCCGTTCAGGCCCTGTGTCAGCCGATTCCCAAGCCATCGGCCCTGCGCGCCAGCGCGCTGAGGCTGGAACTCAACGCGGCGCTGGCGCCGGAGGCCGTGATCGAGTGGCTCGTCCGCAACAACTTCGAGCGCGTCGATGCGCTGGATTTGCCGGGCCAGTTCGCCCGTCGCGGCGGGATCATCGACATCTATGCGCCCCTGGGCCGCAGTAGCACGGGCATCTTGCCCGTGAAAGGGTCCCCAAATGCATCTTTTTGCGTTTGGGGGCCCAGTAGCAGGGGCGTCTCGCCCATGAATACCGGTGATATGCACGGGCAGGATGCCCGTGTTACTCATGGGCGGGACGCCCATGCTACTGCACTGCAATCGCAGGCCATTCGCGTGGAATTCTTCGGCGATACCGTCGAGAGTATCCGTGAGATCAACCTCGATACGCAGCGTTCCACGCAGGAGATTTGCAGTATCGAGATCGTGGCGGCCGCTTCCGGCGCCGTGATCGAGCGGCGGGAGTTGTTCACGAACATCCTGCCCCGGGACACGATTGTCATCTTCGAAGAACCGGCCGACGTGGAAGAAGTGGCCAAGGTCTTTCTCACCCGCCTCGAACGGGCCGACCGCCTCTACTCATGGGCGGACATCTACAACTCGGCCGCCAGCTTCACGCAACTGCACGTTTGCCGCTTCGCCACGGCCGGGCCCGACGAGTTTCTCAAGCTCGATATCCGGAGCATTCAGCAGTTCGAGCGCAAGGCCACGTCGCTGTGGGCCGGCCACAAGGCCGCCCTGGAAGAGCTGGTCCAGCGCTCGAAGCAGGGCAGCAGGGTCTGGCTGTATTGCGAGAGCCCCGCCGAGGGCCAGCGAGTCACCGAAATCATCAAGGAGATCGACGGTGAAATCCCGCGCGGTTTTCAGCTTCCGCTCGGCTACGTTCATCAAGGCTTCGTGATCGAGTCGCTGAACACGGTCATCGTCAGCCATCACGAATTATTCGGGCAGTACGCCCTGCGGCGGCGCGAGCGGCCGGCCCGCGCGACGGCGCCCGTGGATACGCTGGCCGACCTGCAACCCGGCGACTACGTTGTCCACGCCTCCTACGGTATCGGCAAGTTCCTCGGCGCCGAGACCATCGACGAAAAGGGCGGTAAGGCCGAGTACCTCACCATCGAATATGCGAACAATGCCAGAATCCAGGTCTCCGTCCAGAATATCGCGCTGGTGCAGAAGTACATCGGCACCAGCCCGAAGCGGCCGACACTGAGTAAGGTCGGCTCCAAGCGCTGGCAGAAGCAAAAGGAAAAAGTCGCCCGCTCCGTCCACGACCTGGCGGCGGAATTGCTGCAGGTCCAGGCGAAACGGCAGGCCATCGGCGGCATCGCCTACGACGACGATACGAGCTGGCAGATGGAGTTCGAGGAGTCGTTCCCGTACCAGGAGACGCCGGACCAGATCAGTACCGTCCGCGAGATCAAGGCGGA
>CAYFUB010000560.1:0-22143 GCA_964346195.1 uncultured Pirellulales bacterium | reverse complement strand
ACTGCTTGACCCTGCTCAGATTCACGCCGGCAAAGCTGCTCAGGGGGATCTTCCACTCATTCCAGCCCGGCGACAGCACGGCGCCCGCATCGGGATTCTTCACAGTTGCGGTCTTGTTGCTGCTGTCCGTGAGCGTCACGTACAGATCGCCGCGCCCGTTGCCCTTGTCCTGTGCTACGCCAATGTCCGCCACGGTCCAGCTACCGGTCACGTTACCGGTCGTAGAGACGTTGTCGAACAGGTAACCGCGCAGCTCGTCGGGGGCGTGTGAGGTCACGGCCAGACCGATATAGACCGGCGCCGTCATCGTGATGGTCTGGGCCGTACCCAACTGGGTCCAAGCGGAGCCATCGGGTGAGATATAGCCGGAGAAGTTATTTCCCTTGCGCTCGATCTTCAGCCAGTACGGCGGCGCCACGGCACTGCTGGCATCGGTGTTCTCCGAGGCAGCGTTGGCCACGAGTCGCCGCTGGAAGCTGGCGCCGTTGCCGCCACCGCCGGTGATGGGCATGAAGGCGTGCGTCGAGCCGGGCTCCACGCCGTCCCGGATCATCACGCCGCCTTTGGCCCACGTGTTGGAACCGGGGCCGCGGGCCGCCACGCGTGCGACCATCGTGCCGTCGCCGGTCAAGGTCTTATAGGCGTAGCGGAACTCGTCGGCGGTGTCCCAGATATCCGTGCCGGCGCCGCTCATGCTGATCGCGCCGTCCGGCAACTCGGCAAAGCTGGCCGGCCGGCCGCGCACGTGCAAGGCCAGATCGGTTAGCCCGTTGACCGTCCAGTTTTGCGCGGGAGCGAACGGGAGATCGGCCTCGGCATAATAGGGCGAGTAGACGTTGTTATAGTCCAGAGGCATCGACTGCCTGCCGCCGTGGACAATCGTCTGCTCGCAGAACGGGGGGTCCCAGTTGCCGACAACGGAAGTCGAGCCGTTGGTGATGCCGTCGATCCAGGTCTCGTAGATGCGCGTGCCTTTGTTCTCCTCGTCGTTGTAGCTCTCGAAATCATCGACGACCCGATACTCCACGGTTGTGAAGCTCCAGACGGGGCCTTCGTAGACGCCGGGAACCGCGGCCTCGTTGACTTCATCGACGCGCCAAGAGTAGGTCGCGCCGTAGTCCAGGGCCGCGGGACTGAAACTGGGGTCGGCGACGGTTGCCGCCGGGGCCGTGCCGTCGGTCACGGCGTCCGGATCCTTACTGAAGTACACCGTGTGCGAGACGGCTTCACGTCCGGGACGCCAGCTCAGCGTGGCCTCAAGATCGACCTCCGTTGCGGCATCGGCCGGCACGGGCTCTCTCGCACGGACCGGGATGTAAAAGAACCGTACCTCGCTCAAACCGCACTGTGCGATGCCGCCCCAGGTGCTGTTGACGGTCAGCCTGACGTACTTCGCCAACACGCCGCCGAAATCGATCGGCGCACCGGCGGTATAACCTTCCGCGCCGTCGGCCTGCTCGAAGGGCGGCACGCTGGCCAGTTCGGTCCAGGCACTGCCGTCGAGTGAATACTCGACCGTAACGTCTTTCGCCCCGAAGCCGACAATCTTCTCGACCAACTGATTGGAGTTCCAGACCCACAGCTCGTCGAGCTTGTAGGCATTGTCGAACTCGAACAGGATCCAGTTGGGCTGCACGCCGCTGCTCAGCCACATTTCCAGGGGGTCCGTCGAATGCTCGTCGCGATCGTTGAGGCCGGAGCCGTTGACGGTGTTCTCGGGCCCCATGCCGGCCGCGGCGCTGGAGGCGGTCGCGGTCACGTTCATCAGCGGATAAGAAGACGGCTCGACGGTGAACGACCATACGTCGCCCTCGAAAACGGCCGATCCGGGCGCGGCGCCGACCTCATCGACTCGCCAGAAGTAGGTCATGCCGAGTTCGAGCCGTCCAGGATCGTAGCTGGCGGCGCTCAGCGTGACCCCGCCAAGGCCGTCGTTGACGTCGTCGAAATTCTCACTCAAGTACACAATATGCCCGTTGACGGCCGCCGCCTCTTCTCCCGGCGTCCAACTCAGGGCCACGTCTCGCGGTACGTCGGTCGCCCCATCCACCGGTTGCGGGTCATGGCTCTGCCTCGGGTCCGATCGCTTGGGTATGGCTGAGATGCTCAGGCAATCGTGTCCCGGCGCCGTGATGCGCACGCCTTTGACCGGCACATCCGTGGTGAAAACCACGCCGAAGGCGTGCTGACCGGCGACGTCGACGCCTGTGTCGGCGTAAACATTGGCTGCGACGAACGCCACGGCCGGTCCCAGAGAACCGTCCTCAAGGATCGCCTGATACGTGCCGGTGTCGTTGCCACCGCGCTCGAACACGAAGATCGTGTTGGTCGGAAGCGGAAAGACTGTCTCTTGAAAGTTGATGGCATCGATGGACGACATGTTGTTGGCCCCGTTCAATCGGAACAGGAAATTGTCGCCCTCCGAGCCCGGGTCCTCTGGTTTGGGAGGCGCCCCAGCGGTCGTGGTCGCCGCGGGAGTCGGGTCGCCTTCACGCCATAGAGTCGGCACACCCGTGGCGGCCGGGATATACCACCGCGTGGTCGTACCCAGCATGAGATCGCCATTGGCCACGACGTACTCGGTCCCGGCATAGCGAAGACTGACGATCGCATCGCCAACCACGGTGACATCCGACAATCCCTCCAGCGCGTCCGCCCGCGCTGCACCGCACAACAACATCGAGAGCAAGACAGTCGCAAGACAAGCTCCCAGGAATCGTGTCTTCATCGCTGCACCTCCGGAGAGAATTCGACATAAGTTTCGGGTAAGTCTACGGCCAGGAATTGCGTTGCCCATGGTGCATCAGCCCGCCACACGCCGACCCGGTCATCGGAACCAACTCGGTCACGATGGGACAGATGCGTCCGTTGCTCGTGATTCGGCCCCTCTCTACACACCATTTCACGCTCACTCCTTCTGCCGCAGATGCGACAGGATATTCATCGACCCCGGCCCGCGTTGCCTGTGACAGTGAAAAAGAGCAAAAGAGCTATGATCGTGAGCGCTGCCTCCGGTTCGCCCGCCGGCGCTTGACACGGCCCAATTCACGCACGACGAGCCGGGATACTCCATTGGACCCTATAATATCTTCCGGGAGCGCTGTTGTCAAGATGTTGGTGGTTCTCGTGGATCCCGGACACGCGTCAGGTCTGTGAACAGATGGGCCCGGCTCAGTCCCACTTGAACCGGACTTTGTTCTCGGTCAGGGCCCGGACCCGCTGTCTGACGTTTTCCTGCTTGACGCGGGCGTCCTTGTAGTTGGCGATGTCGTCCTTGCTCTCGTGAACCTGCTTTAGCAGTTCGTCGAGCCGTCTCAGGAGCTGCTCGTAGGCGATCTCCTTGCGCCGAACGATCAGGTCGTAGCGCAGGGCCACTACCTCTTGCAACTCGGCGCCGAGTTGCTGTTTCTTTGCCTCCGACCGCTCCCGGCGCAATTGCCGGCACAGGTCATCGCTTCTCCTCTTGAGCCTGAGGTCCTCTTTCAGCACGGCGCCCAGCTCGGGATTGGAGTTCTCGGCATCGAAGATGTGGCCATACTGGTTCATGAGGTGATCGAAGTTCTTGATGTAGACCTGGGGGTCCCCCTCCTTAAGTCTGCTCAGCGTTTGCTCCTCCTGAGGATAATTGGTCTGGAGCCATTCGAGAAAGTCGGCGTTGCGCTTCTGCCGGCGGGCCTCCCAACGGCTTCGGACTATCTGCTCGAGCTCAGGCCGGCCGGCCTCACGAAGCTCCGCTTTGAATTTCTCCGGGTCCTTCTCTCTGAGCCTGGCCAACTCTCTGGCCCTGGCAGGGTCGCGCTGCGCCAAGCCCTTCATGATTCTGTCGATGGCATCGTCCGTAAGGCCCCGTTCCCACCAGGCGCGTCTCGTTTCCCTGGGCTCATCCCGCCAGATATCCTCCTGGGTCTGCTTCGCTTCGCCGGCCGCCAGGTGCGCCGCCGTAAATCCACCGGCCATGACCATTCCCGCCAGAAGTGCGGTCACTCCACGTAACTGCATCGGTGCTATCCTTTCCAAAACTCGGTATCAATCCGCATCAGTTCCATCTCGAGTTCCTCCACCATGCCGCTGCCGGGGGTTTCTCCCTCACCTGCCTCCAGCGCCTGCATCTGGGCCTCGATCTGGCGAATCTCCGACGTGAAATACACCAGGTCCGGATCGTCGGAGGTGATATCATCACTTTCCCAAACGGCCGTGGGAATAATCGACGCATAGGCTACAGGTGGTCTATTGCCGGGGTCGCGGCTGGACAGTCCAATCAGCAGGGCCATGACCACGGCCGCCGCGGTCGCCAGCGAGCCCTGGAAGACGCGGACGTGCCTATGTCTTCTCTGAGTGGCCGCCGCCATTTGGGCCTTGATGGAGGCGATAACCCGGCCATCGGGCGACGGTGCCGGGTGGGCGTCGAGAATTGCCTCACCCATGCGGATGTCCTTCCCGGCCGTCTCGGCCGCCGCCGCATCCATAAAGCGCCTGAGCAACTCGGTCAGGTTCTCTCGTGCCTGGTCTGTCATTGCCGTAACCCCTTACCCTTCCATGAGTTCTCTGAGCTTCTTGAGCCCCCGGTGCAGCTTGGACAACGCCGTGCCAATCGGCTCGGACCGCAACTCGGCGATCTCTTTGAAACTCAGCTCTGAATAAAAACGCAGCATGATCAACTCCCGCGTGTCGGGGTCGAGACGGCCTAACTGGACCCCGAGCCGGTCCAGCCGCTCGCCTCCCTCATCGGAAAGCCGCGATTCATTCAGGTCCGGCTCCCGCTCCAGCGCGGTCCGGTGGGCCTCCAGCAGCTTCCTGCGCCGCTGTTTGCCCCGCAGATGGTCGTGGAAGATGTTGGAAGCGATCTTGAACAGCCAGCTTTCGAAGGTGCCGCCTTTGTACGACCCGATCTTCTCGACGAGCTTGGTGAACAACTCGCTCAGGAGCTCGTCGCTGAGGTCCCGGTCTCCCGTCAACCGGTAAAAGTACCCGTAGCAACGACCGGCGTACATGTCAACCACCTGCGCAAAGCAGCCAGCGTCCCCCAATTTACAGCCGTCGATAATTCGGCTTAACTCGACACTTCTACCCATCTGCCGTGTTCACTACCAGACTTAAGACGCTTGCCCGCAAGGGTCTATTGCAGGAATTTGCCGTACGAACGGCCGCATATCGGACCATCCCGATGTGCCATCCACCCTCGCTCGCATCGCGAAGAACGCCACACTACACAGTCATTCGTCTGTCGTGTCTGGCGGCATCAAGCCGGCCAATCGTCATCCGGGCTTTCCTCCTGCTCCTCATCGTCGAGTTTCCAGCCCTCCGACTCCTCCATCTCACTGATTTCCCGCTGGACATACTTGAAAATCTTGTCCTGCAGGGGGCCAAGCTTGCTGTACCATTTCAGCATGTTCTGATAGCTTCCGAGGAGCATGTCGAGCCGGATCAGTTGCCATTTCGCGATACACTCCGCCTCCTTGATGGTGGAGAACGGGTCGCATTTGAACGTCTTTCGGCCGTCCGGACCGATCTCGCAAAGGTCGCATTTGTCGCACTGGATCATGTTTTTGTCCTTTACACAAACCTTCCGCGCGTGCTAAACTATATTATACGAGCCCGTGAGTATCCGCGGCAACGAATTTAACCTTTTGTTGGAGAAGTACATGGCAAAGCCGAGACGCCGAAGGAAGATCGGCAGCAAGAAAAGACGTACGCGTTGGAAGATCAGGCACAAAATCAGCTAAAAAAACCGTTTCCTTGCAGGGTGGAAATTCCGCAAGGAACCCCTATGCCGAATGGCGGCACGCAGCGCCAGACGCACCCTGACGCAGATGAAGCACTTCCGTGTGGTCTTCAGGCCCGATGACAGGGAAATCTCAATTCATGAAGGCGCTACCCTCCTCGACGCGGCGCGGGAAGCCGGCATCATCCTGACGACGCCTTGCGGCGGCACGGGCACCTGTGGCAAATGCGCCGTTCAATTCCATCCCTCTGGACAGAAAATCCTCGCATGTCAGCACCGCGTGCATAGCGACCTGGTCGTCACAGTCCCACCTGAGTCACGCTTCTACGAGCACAAAATCCTCGCCCATGGTTTGACCCCGGGCGCGGAAATCCACCCCACGGTCTTCCAAAAGTACCGACAGATGGCTGGCGCGGGTGGCGTCTTTGGCGTCGCGGTCGATATCGGAACTACAACCGTCGTTGCCAGGCTTATCGACATGACGGACGGCCGGTGTCTGGCGACGCAGGCCGCCCTCAACCCCCAGACGCGCTTCGGCGATGACGTGGTCAGCCGCATCAGCTACGCCCGGACACCGGAGCATTTGGCCGAATTGCATAAAGTCATCATCGACTGCGTCAACCAGACGATTCAACGGCTCTGCCGCCAAGCTCGGCTTGACGCCGCGGACATCTACGAGGCCTGCATCGTCGGCAACACGACCATGAATCATATCTTTCTACGACTGCCCGTTGAACAACTGGGCCGGGCACCGTATCAGGCCTGGTCGGTCGATGCCCACGACGTTCCCCCAAGCCGGTTGCAGATACACATGAGCCCTGCCGGCAACGTCCACTGCGTGGAGAACATCGCGGGTTTCGTGGGCGCCGACACGACGGCCGGGGCCCTGGCCGTGGACATGGATCGCATCGAAGACAGGGTCCTGTTCGTGGATATCGGGACCAACGGGGAGATTGTGCTGGCGACCCCTGAGACGCTTTGCGCGGCGAGTTGTGCGGCGGGGCCGGCACTCGAAGGGGCACGCATCCGACACGGCAGCAGGGCGGTCGACGGTGCTATCGAAGCGGTGGTCGCCGGCGAGGACGATATCGGTCTCGACGTCATCGGCAGTATTCCACCTCGCTCCATCTGTGGCAGCGGTCTCATTGACGCTGTCGCTGTGCTGCTGGATTTCGGCGTCATTGACGCAAGAGGCCGCTTTACAGACCGCCAGACCTTGAAAAACACACTGTCCGAGCCTCTTTACTCCCGTCTTCTCGAAAGCAGCGGTCAGCCCGCGTTCTGCCTGGCATTCGACCGGCACGCGTCCGAACCCGGAGTGATCCTGACTCAAAGAGACGTGCGGGAGGTCCAACTGGCCAAAGCCGCCATCCGGGCCGGCATCCGAATCCTGCTCGACAGACTCGGGATGACGGACTCGGACCTCGACCGGGTCTTACTGGCCGGGGCGTTCGGCAACTACGTTCGGCCCGCCAGCACGGTTCGCATCGGCCTGTTGCCCGACGTGCCGCTCGACCGCATCCGGTCCGTCGGCAACGCCGCCGCCGCCGGGGCGCAGATGCTGCTGATCAGCGATGAATGCCGGGACAGGGCCGCCCGGCTCGCCCGGCAAACTCAATACGTGGAAATCGCACACCAACAAGGCTTCGCCGATCTTTTCGCCGACGCCATGTTCCTGAATCCCTGATATCCGGCGGCTGTCTGTCCTGGGTTCTTCTTGGCCTGGGGAGGCGTTGTCCCTATTTCCAACGAATCTCGCAAAAGACCATCGCCAAGCTGCACTTGACGATGCCACCCCGCCATGCGACCTGTTCTCCAGGCTGTCGATCTCATATTCGTCCACAATGTCCACGACGTCCGGGTCCGTCCACGCCGTGTGTTCCATAGGACGCCAGTGACTGGGGGCCATGCTCCGCCGAATTCGATCTCAGCCGGTGTCAGACCCGTCCTGCGACCAGGCAGGCGTTGTGGCCGCCGAAACCGAAGGAGTTGCTCATGGCGATGTCCACCTTCGCTTCGCGCGCCTTCAACGGGACGTAATCCATCTTGAGGTCACATCGCTCGTCCTGATTCTCGAGATTGATGGTCGGCGGGATGAGCGATTCGTTGATGCTCTTGATTGTCGCGATCAGCTCCACGGCCGCCGTGGCGCCCAGCATGTGTCCCAGGCAACTCTTGGTCGAACTGGTAGGAATCTGATAAGCGTATTCGCCGAACACGGTCTTGATGGCCATGCTCTCGGCGATATCGTTCAATTCGGTACTGGTCCCGTGTGCGTTGATGTAATCAACGTCCCGGGGTTCGGTCTTCGCATCGGCCAAGGCCACTTTCATGGCCATCGCCGCGCCCGCTCCGTCAGGCAGGGGGGCCGTGATGTGATAACCGTCATCGGTCGCGCCGTACCCCAGCAACTCGGCATAAATCCTGGCCCCGCGCTTGCGGGCGTGGTCGTATTCTTCGAGGATCAGCATACCGGCGCCTTCGGCCAGGACGAAACCGTCCCGGTCCCGGTCGAACGGCCTGGAGGCCGCCGCCGGGTCGTCATTGCGCGTGCTCAGCGACCGGGCGGCACAGAAGGAGCCCAAACCGATGGGTGTCAAGGCGGCCTCGGACCCGCCCGTGACCACGACGTCACTGCGCCCGCTGGCGATGTTCCAGAAGGCCTCACCGATGGTGTGATTGCCTGACGCACAGGCACTCGAAACCGAGAAGCTCGGGCCGCGCAGGCCAAACTGGATGGCGATATTGCCGCTGGCGGCGTTGGACATCAGACGAGGTACGCAGAAAGGCGATACTTTGCCCGGACCCTTCTCCAGCAAGCGAACGTGCTGGTCCTCGATCTCCTTGATGCCGCCAATGCCGGTCCCGACGATCACACCCATGCGGTAGGGGTCTTCCCTGGAGAAATCGAGGCCGCTGTCCTGAACCGCCTGGATGGCCCCCGCGATAGCGAATTCGCTGAACCGGTCCATCCGCTTGGCCTCGCGCTTGTCGATGTACCGGGTCACATCGAAATTCTTGATCTCGCCCCCGAAACGAACCGGAAAGGCGCCGGCGTCGAAGGATTCGATGGTCGAAACCCCGCTGCGGCCCTCGCACAGCGCAGCAAACAACTCATCGACGGACTCGGCCAGCGCAGTGACGCATCCCAGGCCCGTGATAACCACTCGGCGTCTATCCATTGATTCTACGCGCTTTCCTTCTTCTTCGTTTGTGCGATGTTGATGATGTAATCGATGGCCGCGCCGACGGTTTGAATCTTCTCGGCCTCCTCATCGGGAATGCTCATATCGAATTCGTCCTCGAACTCCATGACGAGCTCGACGGTATCCAGAGAGTCGGCGTTCAGGTCGTTAATGAAGGAGGTATCGCGGGTTATCTCAGATTTGTCAACGCCCATCTGCTCGCTGATGATTTCAATCACCTTATTCTCAATCGCCTGGACATCTACATCATCCATACTCACTTGTGTATCCTCCTTAACGGAATCGCAATTCTCTTGTCGGATCTTGGTGACGTTTCCTGGGACTATGCCTACACGGCCACCCTCCCGATTTTTGGCCGGTATATTACCGACCGGGGGAGGCTTATACAAATGTTTTTTATTTTTTTTACATGGCCATTCCCCCGTCGACGCAGAGGACCTGGCCGGTAATATAGCCGGCCTGGTCACTCGCCAGAAAGGCCACCGCCTGGGCGACTTCCTCGACGGTGCCCATGCGCCGCATGGGGATAAGTTGCGTGGCCGCCTCGATCACCGGTTCCGGCAGCTTGCGGGCCATTTCCGTATCGATAAAGCCCGGGGCGATGCAGTTGGCGGTCACGTTCTTCTTGGCCAGTTCGCGGGCGGTCGTTTTGGCCAGGCCGATCAGGCCGGCCTTGCTGGCGGAGTAATTCGCCTGGCCCGCGTTGCCTATCACGCCGGAAACCGAGCTGATATTGATAATCCGCCCGAACTTGTTGCGCAGCATGGATTTGGCTGCTGTGCGGGTCGCTACGAAGGCCGCCCGCAGGTTGACCGCAAGCACCTTGTCGAACTCCTCGTCGGTCATCCGAATCAGCAGGTTGTCCCGGGTGATTCCCGCATTATTCACCAGGATGCCGATACCATCGTATTCCGCGGCCAGCGACTCGAGAACCTCCGTGAGCTTCTCCGTCTGCGTGATATCCACGCACCGCGTGATCACCTCGAAGCCGGCCCCACGGACCGCCCGCTCCAGATCCTTGAGTTGGTCTTCGATGATGTCAAGCCCCGCTACGAGGCGTCCCTGCCTGAGCAGTTCGAACACAGTGGCGCGGCCGATGCCCCGGGCCGCCCCCGTCACCACGGCCAGTCGTTTCTCTGCCATCTTCTTCTTACCTCCAGACTGCTGCCGCATTTCAGAAATCGTACGGTTGAGATTGCCACGCCGCCCTCGCAACGGCCTGGAATGCCCTTTTGCGTCATTCGGAGGAGCATAGCGACGAGGCAATCTCCTCCCGCATGGTCGCGGAACTCGCGAAATGTGGTTCTATGGCCTTTCGATGAAAGCTCGCAAAGAACCCAGGTCACTGACATTGGTTATCCTTATCTTTCTCTTGATGCGTTTTGCGAGCCCCGTCAGGACCCGTCCGGGACCGATCTCATAGAACTCCTCAACGCCGTCGGCCAGCAGGCGCGTCATGCACTCTTGCCACAAAATAGGGCTGGTAAGCTGCCGGGTGAGGCCCTCGACGATCTGCTCGGCCGTCCGATAATAATCGGCCGTAATGTTGGCGACTGTTCGAATGGACGCCGGCTCCAGGATTCGAGATTGCAGGAGCGCCTTTTTGAGGGCTTCGCTGGCGCTGGACATCATTTGCGTGTGGAAAGCTCCGGCCACGTCCAGCCGGATAGCCATCACGGCTCCCCGTTCCTTCGCCAGCCGTTGGGCCCGTTCGCAAGCGCCGAGCGTGCCGCTGACGACGATCTGGCCCGGACAGTTGAAGTTGACCGGCTCGAGCAATTCTCCTTCCCGAGCTTCGCGGCATAGCTGCCGGACCTTCTGCTCATCGAGGCCGATGATGCTGATCATGGTTCCCCTGGTCGCATCGGCTGCCGCCTGCATGGCCTCGCCCCGTTTTTTGACCAGTCGCAGCGCATCCTCAAAACTGATGAGCCCGGCGGCGTACAGGGCCGTATACTCGCCCATGCTGAGCCCGGCCGTGACCTCGGGCACGGTGTTCCGGCCGGCGCCACTCGTCCGCAGAACCTCAAGCAGGGCGGCAGAGGTTACGAAGATGGCGGGCTGGGACATTGTCGTGCTGTTGAGCTGGTCCGCCGGTCCCTCGAAGCAAACCTTGCGCAAATCGAAACCGATGATATGGTTGGCCTTCTCGAACAGCTCGGCCGCGGCCGGGAACGCCTGCGCGACGTCGGCCCCCATGCCCACGACCTGAGCACCTTGTCCTGGAAAGAGAAAGGCGGTTCTCATGGTTCGGATCCTTGCACCCGACTTCTTTAGACGCTCTGTCTGGTCCGTCGTGACACTATGGAATTCCTCTTGGAATTGGACTCCTGCAAAAGTCCAGTTAGAACTCGAAGACATTCGCGCCCCAGGTGACACCGGCGCCGAACGCGACAAAAATCACGACGTCGCCTCTTTTCACTCGGCCCTGCCGCACGCACTCGTCGAAGGCAATCGGCACCGAGGCCGCCGACGTATTGCCGTAATTGTGGATGTTGACGAAGACCTTTTCGTCGGGCAGCTCCAGGCGCTTGGCGGCCGATTCGATGATTCGCGCGTTCATCTGGTGCGAAACCACCATCGCCACGTCATCGATCGTCAGGCCGCAGTACTTGAGGCAGTCCTCGACAGCCTCGACGATCCGCCGCACCGCCTGCTGGTACACCTCCCGGCCCTTGATCTGCATGAAAATCATCTCCGGGTCGGGCAGCGGCTGACGGGCCGGGTACCGGGAACCGTAGGCCCGGCAGTTCAGCGATTCCCAGTAGGCCCCGTCCGTGCCGAGCGTGCTATACATGAGGCCTCGTCCCGCGTCACTTTTTCGCTCCAGGACGACCGCACCGGCCCCGTCGCCGAACAGGATGCAACTGGTCCGGTCGTTCCAGTTCGTGATCTTGGTGAGCGTTTCGGCCCCGATGACCAGGGCGTTATTGAGCCGCCCGTTCTCCAGAAGCTGCTGGACCAGGTGCAGGGAATAGACGAAACCGCTGCAGGCCGCCGCCACATCGAAGGCCCAGGCCTTCTTGGCGCCCAGCGCCTGCTGCACGAAGCACGCCGTGGACGGAAAGACCATCTCCGGCGTAATCGTCGCCACGATGATCAACTCGATATCTTTGGCATTGAGCCCCGCGAACGCCAGCGCCCGCCGGGCGGCCTGGGTCGCCAGGTAGGCCGTCGATTCCTCATCCGTCGTGACGTGGCGGACCTTGATCCCCGTCCGCGTGGTAATCCATTCGTCGGAGGTCTCTACCATCCGCGCAAGATCCTCGTTAGTCAGGAGTTTCGAGGGGACAAAAGAGCCGCACCCCGTAATCACAGCGCGGTCGAGTGGGGGGCGATCCTCAGTCTTTCTCTGCATTCGTCGTCCCTACCTCAGCTTCCGAGAGACACTCCATGATCTTCTCGTTGATCTTCTGCGTGTGGCAGTTTCTTGCGGTCAGCACGGCGTTGCGGATCGTCCGGGCCTTGCTGGCCCCGTGGCAGATCAACGCGGTACCGCTGACGCCCAGCAGGGGGGCGCCGCCATACTCGTTGTAGTCGTGCTTTTGATAGACACGCATGATGATCGGCTTGAACTTCAGCGCCAGCCGGGGCTTCTCCTGCATCAGTTCGAGCTTGATGGCCCGGAACAGCCCGTCGACGGCGCCCTCGGTGAGCTTGAGGATCACGTTCCCGACGAACCCCTCGCACACCACCACATCGCATACTCCCCGGAAAATGTCTCTTCCCTCGATATTCCCGATAAAATTCAGACGCGGGTCGCCGCGAAGCAGCTCGCGCGTGCGCTTGACGATCTCGTTGCCCTTCGCCTCTTCTTCCCCGATGCTCATCAGGCCGATCCGCGGGTCCTGAATCCCAAGGAAATGCCGGGAGTAGATGCTCGCCATCAGCCCGTATTGGTAGAGGTTGACCGGCTTGCACGCGATGTTGGCGCCCACGTCACAGATGGTCACCGGCCCGTTGGTGGTGGGGAAGACGACGGCGATGCCCGGGCGGTTCACGCCGGGCAGGGTGCGCATCCGCATCTGGAACGCCGCAACGCACGCCCCCGTGTTGCCCGCCGAGATGACCGCGTCGGCCCGGTCAAGCTTGGCCAGCTTGGCCAGCACGCCGATCGAGCTGCGCGGCTTCTTGCGCAGACTATCAATCGGTTTCTCATCCATCTCGATGATGTCCGGCGCGTCGACGATGCTGATCCGCTCCTTGTCGTACCGCAAAGCGGCCAGCTTCGCCTCCAGCAGCTCCTGCGGTCCGACCAGCACGATCGTATCTTCCCTGGCAAGTCGGGGCAAGACCTCCAGCGCACCGGCGATGATTTCATCCGGGGCGTAGTCGCCTCCCATCGCGTCCAATGCGATACGCATGCTCAGTCGGTCTCCTCCTTGCCGAGTTTCAGGGTCAGGTCCGGATTCACATATCCGCAGTTACTGCACGCCGCGTGCGGCAGCTTCGCCTGGCTGCACTTCGGGCACAGCGTGTAGTTCACCGGCGTGAGGGCGTGGTGCGCCCGCCGGGTCCGCGTACGGCTCTTACTCGTTTTCTTGACTGGCAACATGCTCAACGACTCCGATTCTTCCATCCAAAAGAAAACCACACCGCCATCCACTCCAAGGTACAAATAATCACGTTTACCCCGCACGAGGCCACCTGTCAAGCGAAAATCTCACCTGTCCGGAGGCCTTCCTCCGTCTGCTCTACCCCTGCCGGACCACGGTGTTTCTACCTGCCGGTCCGCCCGCCAGAGCCGGTCTTTACGGACCCGGCCAACCATCAGTACATCTGCCGTGTGATTGTGCACCGCAATTTAGCCCTTGTCAACGCCGGACCGAGAATTGACTGTGCGATGACCTGTCGGCAAAGCGTCACTTGACAGCAGCCGACGCGTTGTCTACAATCGACTTTCAGCAGCAGGGGAATTGCTGCCTATTCTGGGAGGGGACCTCCCGAGCGTGAGAATCATCCTGTTGCTACAGCGGGAATTAAAGAGGGAAGGCGGCGCGTTATGAATCATCAAAGGGAGCCAATAGCGCATGGCGTTCCAGCGCTCATTCCACTGATTGTAAGTATCTTTTGCGTGCGGTGCCCCGCCGGCACGGGCGCCGCCTTGTCCCTGGATGACCCGCAAGCCGTGGTGCGCGCCGTACAGTCGGCGCTGGAGAACGTCGAACTGGTGCCCTCGGGAAGAGGCATTGCCATGATGACATCGAGCTTACCCGGCCAAGATGCGGAGCCGCAGCCGAGAATTGTCGACTTTGTCTTCAATGACCAGATGTCGCGCCTGGACAGTTTTGCCTGGGTGGACGGAGCGAAGGGACCGCGCCAGTGGGCGCGCGTGATAACGAGCAAATGCCGTTTTGGCATCAATCCTCAGTACGCCACCATTTCGCCGGTTTTTCGTCCCCTCCACTGCAGTGTGGGCAAGGACTTTCATCCGCACGTGTTCATCCACCTGGGAGGGATGCCCGCCAAGGATGCATTGGAGATCATGCTGCGTCCGGATCGTGAGCTTTCCGCACAAGTCGATGGCAACGATGTAATTCACCTCGTATCTCGCTGGCGCACCACAGAGGGGAAGGACCCGCACGATCATGCGTTTCGCCTGTCGGCCGACCCGCGTCAAGGATTTCTCCCGGTCCTCATCGCGAGCGAGTTTGACTTCCACAAGCGACCTGCCGAATCGTCACGACAAGTCCTTGCGGTTGGCTGGGCCAGGTACGGCGGAGCATGGTACGTGTGCTCCGCCGACTACAGATTATACGCCACCGGGTACCCCCTCAAGGGAACGCGCGTGCAGGTTACAATTACCGAATTCGACCCCAATGCCACGATCTCCGACGCGGAGTTCACGCTGGAAGGCCTGGGTGTGACCGACGGCATGACAGTCATAGATAAGCTGGCGGGTGTAACATACCAGTATGGCGCACCGGTCAAAACGCTCGAAGAGCTAGCGGAACCGTTGGAGGAGGCCGAGTTCGTGGAGAAAGTGGCAGACCAGCAAGGGGAGTCTTTGCAGGGCATGGCGTCCCCAAACGTCTCGCAGACTCCGGCGGCTCGAACGTCCACTGATGCGCACCGGCAGGTTCGAACGGGCCTGATGTTGGCGCTCGTGCCGCTCGTAGCGGTTGCCGCACTCATTGGGTACCGGCGCGCCGCCAAAAGGAGGGCGGGACGTTCATGAGAGTGAGCGCAAGATTCATTATTGCCGGGGTTTTGCTGTTGGTGGTCGCAGGGCTGCAGCCCGCATTCTCCGCCGACAATCGAACGCACCCCGCCGAACGAGACAAGAGGCGAGTGACCTTTCGTCTGAATTCGCTTTGCGGCCCTACCTGTCTGTGGCAAGTGGCACGCGCTCGGGGACAGGAGTGCTCCCTTCAGGATGTCGGTGTTTATGCCGAGACGAGTCTCTGCGGCGGAGCGACGGTCGAAGGAATGTTGAAGGCCTGCGCGAAGCTGGGTCTGACCGCCCAGGCGGTGAAAACCACCATAGAGACGCTGGCCGATGATCCGCGCGTACCGATCCTTCTGCTTGAATCGAACAATTTGACACATTACGTGATTCTGGACGGCATCCGAGACAACGAGGTGCGTCTCCTCGACGGAGCGCACTTCCGTACGATGGCACGCGATGAGCTCAAGTCGCTGTGGACGGGTGTCGCGATTCTCATTGGCAATCCGCCCGCCCAGGCCTCCCTGCGCCATCGGGTCGTCGTCATAATCCAGTGGGCCGCTTTGGCACTCATTTTCGGTCTGGCGGCTTATCACACGGGGGCCTATGCGGGCGCGTGCACGGCAAGACGCATGCCTTGATGACGGGACCATACGTCAGGTTCAACGACCCTGCATCATAGTCTAATGAAGACGGACGAAGATTTCATGGATGGTGAAATGCCCGCAGGCGGCGGTCGTATCTGTGACACTGGCGCCACGCCGGATCCGCAGAAGAATGTCACGCCCGATTGGCTGGTGGGCCTTCTGCTGAGCGTTCTCGTGATCGGCGTCTACGGACAGACACTTCACTTTGAGTTCTTGTCCTGGGACGACTTTCGGCATGTCTGCAACAATCCCGCCGTGCGTGAAGGGCTGACGCTTGAGAGTGTCGCCGCCGCATTCACGTCGCGCCTGACGTTTCACTGGCATCCTCTGACGATGCTGTCCCACATGCTCGATGTGGAGTTGTTCGGACTCCATGCCGGCGGCCATCATGCCACCAACGTGCTGCTTCACCTGCTCAATACAATCCTGCTGTTCTCTCTGTTCCACTCCATGTCGGGTAGTCGCTGGCCGAGCGCACTCGTTGCCGCTATCTTTGCCGTGCATCCGCTCCACGTGGAGAACGTTGCATGGATATGGGAGCGCAAGGATCTTCTCTGTGCGTTCTTCGGCTTGCTTTCGATTCACGCCTACTTGCGATACGTGAGACAAAGGCGCGGTGCCTGGTTCGCGCTGGCCTGCGTCATGCTGCTGTTCGGACTACTTTCGAAGTCGATGCTCATCATTTTGCCTCTCGTGCTACTATTGTTGGACTATTGGCCTCTCAGTAGATTCGATCTTCCAAGGCCCGGTATTGCCGGCGGGGACCGGTCTTCGCGGCGACACCTGTCGCCCACCACGATCATCGGGTCGGTCGTCGAGAAATTGCCTCTATTCGCAATTTCGATGGTATTCGCGGGTGTCTCGTTTCTCGTTCACAGGGTGGCGGCCCAGAACAGCCATCTCAGTGCAGTGCCCCTTCCTCAGCGACTGTCGAATGCCGCCGTCTCGTATGCATGGTATGTCGCCAAGACCTTCTGGCCTACCAAGCTCGCGGCGAACTAAGTGCATCCTTACTTGGCGGGTGGGATGCCGTGGAACTCCGCCCATATATGTGTGGCTTTGCTGCTTCTGACGGTCGTTTCGGCGGTCATCTTTGCGGCGGTTCGCCGTCCGTACCTGATAGCCGGGTGGCTATGGTTCCTCGTGATGCTATTGCCTGTTGCCGGATTCATTCAAATCGGCGTGCAGGGCAGAGCCAGCCGGTACATGTATCTGCCTATCATAGGTCTGCTACTGATAGCGATCTGGGGCGTCAAGGAGGGTGCCGAACGTCTGTTTCAGTCCCGCTGGCGTCTGTGCCGCCGCCTTATGTTCTCGCTTGGCGTTGCCTGGGTCCTCAGTTGCGCGGCGGCCTCGTTCAGGCAGACAGGCCATTGGCATGACTCCATGAGATTCTACACACGCGAGTTGAAGATTGTCCCCAACGACCCCTATTTCCACACGAATATCGCCTATCATCTTGTCAAAAAGGGTGAGTATGACACCGCCATAACGCATTGTTCTCGCGCTCTTGCGATTCTGCCTGACCTCCCCCAGGCGCATTTGATGCTGGCCAACATCTACGGAGACCTGGGAGAGAGGGAGAGAGCCTCGTACCACAAGGAACAGGCGCGCCGCGACCGCTGAGGAGGAAGTACCGGCTTGGAAGGGGCAAGGCAAGAAATGACGCCGGGGCCTGGGGATAGGAGAAATTCCGGATTTTCTTTGTTGTGGCGCGGCGGGGCGGGGGTATAATGAGGGCCGGCTGGGAGAAAACAGCCGTACGAGATAGTAGGTCACTGAGATTTCAGGCGTTTCGCCTCAAACGGCTAGTTTGATTATCGGGAACGCTTGGAAGGCTCGGTGCTCTTTGTTTTTGCGCAAGGAGCACCGATGCTTTGTGTCTCTGGATTTGCCCGCACTGATTCTGCTTCGGCACAAGGCAATCGGACTATGCCTGTTTGCGTCTGCAGAGAGCACCGTTTGTCCTTCGCGTCCCACAGGGCTCTAGCCGGCCCGAGGCGAGCGTGGAGACGGCGGTGCTCTTTTCCTTGGTGCATCCGCCGGTACGCGACAAGAGGTGAAGTGGTTACGGAAAGGGCGGAGTATGCGGCAGGCGGCAGGGCACACCATCGACAGAGCCACATTATGGCTTTCCGAATGGCTCATCAGGTTCTATCTGCGGTATATCCTCATCCGGTGCGCCAAGTTCACCAGCAGCCGGGACCTGGCCCGGGAGATCGCCTCGTACACGCTGGTCACCACATGCCTGCTGGCAGATGAGTTGGAGCACCTGGGTCAGCTTGGTTTGCTGGTCGACACCATGGTGGACGTGATTGGGCGGGACGTAATTCGTCAGGGTGGCGAGCCGGCGGACGCAGGTGAGGCCCCCGGCGCGCTGCTTTTCACCGATGGACGGCTGCCGGCGGTGGCCGAGGCGTTGAACCGGCTCGACCGGTTCACACGCGAGGTGCTCATATTCCACTTTGTGGATTCGAGGGACACGGGTGCAATAGCCGGGCTCCTTCACAGGCCGGCCACGGAGGTCGTGGCGGCGATCGCAAAAGGTCAAAGGATGCTGGCGAGACGCTTCGGCGGAAGGCACTCATATACCCGCAGGGCGCCCGGCGTGCACGTGGACCCGTTGCTCGCGGCGTTCGCGGCGGCACTGGATGCCGATCTCATAAGGCAGATCGGTGCCTGTGCCCGCAGTTACCTGGCCCAACACGCCGAAACCGGCACGACGCCGCGGGCCGACCATTGGACTTTGAACTGACGCCATAGGCGGGAGCCTCTGGAAGCGGCATTTTCATGCCGGTCGCGGCAAGTGCGGTCGCGCTACGGTGGTGATCTCCACGGCTTCGGCAGGGCGAGCGTGGGTCCGGGGTCCCCAACGCATAATTCCGCGTTGGGGGCCCCTGTCCGAACGCGATTTCTCGCGCTTGGGGTCCCCGTCCCCGCTCGCCTCCTTGTCCTTCCTCTTCGCACAACACTTCCGATAATCATGGCAACAGGGGCGAATGATGGCCCGCCCCTATATAGAACGGGCGAGCGCGGACGCTCGGTCTGTTCAGTGGCCCGAATCTGCCGCCGCATGCCGGCCGCACCCGTCGCGCCGAAATGACGCACTTTTGTGTTGAAACGGTGCCCCGTATCGGTTATAAGAAGCCAATTCAGTGCCGGCAAGGGATGGTCTGAGCTTATCGCGCTCCCGGCCGGAGAACGGATTGGTGGCCGCTACGGAGTTGTGGCTATGAAGCGCTACACAGGACAGCAGGCGCTGTATGAGGCAATCAGCCGCTCGCAGGCCAAGGCCAAGCGCGGCGGCATCTTGGAGAAATTGCGGGCCCGGCCGCCCGGGGAGGAGCCACCCGCTCCCGAGGAGCCGAACCCGAAGCAGCCCCCGGCTCCGGATGAGGCATCGCACCCGGCTGCGAAACGACCGGCCAGGTTGGCCGCCAAGGAACGGCTGCGGCAGTCGCTGGCGAAAAAAGACGCACCGCCCGAGAAACCGGCAGACAAGTGTGAGCCGCCGGTTGTCAAGACGCGGCTTGTCGAGGGGATTGGCCGGTCGACGCAACACAGGCCGGCACAGCCCCTGCTGCGGCCGAAGGCGCTACAGCTTAATGGCGGCCGTGTGGAGGTCTCGGTGCCGTACCACGTCGGCCTGGCGGCTGCTCTGGCGGTGGTTCTGGTGGTCCTGGGTGCGTTTCGGATCGGACAGAAGTATCCGGCCGGGCAGGGCCGGGATAACGTGCCGGCCCAGCCGCCGGTGCGTTCGGCGCCGCAGAATGCGGCCACGATGACGTCGAGCAGGCCGCGGCCGGAGACGCCAGTCGCGGGCCCGCGCGTGGCCGAGTCGGCGACGGCACAGCCGCCCTTGCAGGCGCAGAGTGCCCCGCAGGGGCAGGGCGACCACTTGCTGATATTGGCCCGCGCCAGGCAACAGGAGGACCTGGCGCCGGTCATAAAGTTCTTCGCCGACAACGGAGTTGAACTGATGCCGCTGCCGTTGAACGACGCGACAAGGGAGCTCTTTACCAAGAACGGTTACAATGCGGCGGCCCTGGGTAGCGGTGACGGATACCTGCTGATCGCAAAGTCTTTGTTCAGTAACCCGGAAAGAGAGGGTACGGACGGTTATGCGATGAGGATGAAGATTATCGATCTCGGCGAGAAATACAAGGCCCAGCCGGGCTCACAGATGTTCGCGCCGCATTACTTTCGTGATACCTACGGGACAAAAGTCAAACAGTAGGAGAGATGTTCGATGTCAGTAGATCGTTCACTTAAACTGAAAGGCGCCTTGGTTCGGCACCGCAACGTACTGACGCGGGCCGAGCGGGTCCAGATCCTGAAAGACGAGGAGCGTTGGACCGAGGAGCAGTCGGTCTTGGGCCTGCCGAAGGTCGCGCACCGCAAGAGCGCGGCCGGCAAGAAGAGCAAGGCAGAGGCGGCCGAAGGGGCCGCGGCAGCGCCCGGCGCAGCCGCCGAAGCGCCCGCGGCAGCACCCGCCGCTGCCAAACCCGCCAAATCGGCCAAACCGTCATGACACCTGGCGTCCTCGCCCGACCGGCGGTTTGTGCCGGCGCTGGGGCGCACGTTCTCCCGGGCAACGAGCATGCCGGACAAAAGTCCGGCATGCTTTTCTTTCGGGCACGTTGCTGGGCTGGCGATCTCCACCGCCGCCACGCCGGCGGCGACGCATTGCCTCGTCACGGTGGTGACGCATCTGGTGAAGGCGCGCGGAAAGGGTGGCATCGTCAAGCGGAGCTTGGCGATGGTCTTGTGACGGGTACGGTCGGCCTTCGATGACTGATTCAGGCCGCTCCAGTAGGATGGGTACCCTCGCTGGCCTCCTTGTCATTCCTCGTTGCGCGACATTTATGATCATCGTGGCAAGAGGGGCGAATAATGATTCGCCCCTACTGAGAAAGCGACACATTTACTCACAAGCAGGAACGTTCGTGCTTTCAGTCCAGGGCACGGTGGGTTACCATGGCGTTACCGGAACAACGATGAAAACTCGTCATCGATCGGGAGTGCAGCCATGCATGTGACTTGGCCGTTTCTTCGACCGTGGAGTTCTTTGCCCATCCTCGTCCTTGTGGGGACTGTGGCAGCAGTGGGGCAGGAAGGCGGGTCTGTCTGGCCCCAGGCGCAGTGGCAAACAGCTACGCCGGAACAGGCTGGTATGGATGCGACGCTGCTGCAGAAGGCCCGCGACTATGCCTTGACCGGCGGTGGGTCAGGCATCGTTACACGCCACGGCAAGGTTGTGCTGCGCTGGGGCGACCGGAAGCAGACGTATGACCTCAAGTCCTCGACCAAGGCCATCGGCGTCACGGCAGTAGGGCTGGCGCTGATGGACGGCAAATTCGCGAGCCTGCACGAGCCTGCGGCGAAGTACCACCCGGACTTCGGCGTGCCGCCGGAAGCGAATAGGGAAAAGGGTTGGCTGGACAAGATCACGCTGTTTCACCTGGCCACGCAGACCGCGGGCTTCGATAAGAACGGCGGCTACACGGAGCTGCTCTTCGAGCCCGGCACGAAATGGTCGTACAGCGACGGCGGCCCGAACTGGCTGGCCGAGTGCGTCACGCTGGCCTACGGCCGGGACCTGCAGGAGCTCATGTTCGACCGGGTCTTCGCGCCGATTGGAATTGCCCGCACCGATTTGCGGTGGCGGGCAAACTCGTACCGTCCGAAGGAGATTGAAGGAGTGATGCGCCGGGAGTTCGGCTCGGGGATCAGTGCCAACGTCGATGCCATGGCCCGTATCGGCTACCTCTACCTCCGCCACGGTCGCCGGCAAGAGCGGCAACTCATTCCTTCGTGGTTCGTCGATGCCGCCCGGACCGTGCCGTACGGGGTCAAGGACCTGCCGGTGGTCAAGCCGGAGGATTACGGCAATGCTTCGGATCATTACGGCCTACTCTGGTGGAACAACGCCGACGGCACGATGAAGAACGTCCCGCGCGATGCCTACTGGTCGTGGGGCCTGTACGACAGCTTGATCGTGGTCATCCCCTCTCTCGACATCGTCGTCGCCCGGGCCGGCAAGTCGCTGGCTTCGCAGCGCAATCCCCACTACGCCCCGATCGAGCCCTTCATCAAGCCCATCGCCCTGTCAGTCAGGGACAAAGGTAAGTGGCCCGGCGCGCCGTATCCCCCGAGCGCCGTCATTCGCGGCATCGAATGGGCCCCGGCCAAGACCATCATCCGCGAGGCCGAAGGCAGTGACAACTGGCCGATCACCTGGGCCGACGACGACAACCTCTACACCGCCTATGGCGACGGCTGGGGCTTCGAGCCCAGGGTGGACAGGAAACTCAGCCTCGGCTTCGCCCGAATCACCGGCTCGCCCGGAGATTTCAAAGGCGCCAACATCCGCAGCGAGACCGGCGAGCGGACCGGGCAGGG
>CAYFUB010000559.1:0-2700 GCA_964346195.1 uncultured Pirellulales bacterium | reverse complement strand
CGCCGATTAAAGTCGTACGCGAGCTGGGTTCAGACCGGCGCGAGCCAGGTCGGTCCCTATCTGCCGTGGGCGTAGGAATCTTGAGGGGCCATTTCCTTAGTACGAGAGGATTAGGAAGTACCGACCGCTGGTGTACCGGTTGTCCCGCTCGGGGCACGGCCGGGTAGCTACGTCGGGAAAGGATAACCGCTGAAAGCATCTAAGTGGGAAGCCCGCCCCAAGATGAGGATTCCGTGGTCTTCGGACCTGAAGAGCCCTGGTAGACCACCAGGTTGATAGGCCGGAAGTGTAAGTGCAGAGATGCATTGAGCTGACCGGTACTAACGCTCGACGACTTGACCATATCAATCACGGATTGCACGGGTCAAGGCAGGAACAGGTGACAGGTGACAAGTGATAAGCTTGTCGGCCGGCTCGGACCTGCAACGCCAACGACGCTCATTGACGCATCCGCATATGAATCTGCCAAAGATCGGTCGTTCCGGCGACGGCTCTTTCAAAACGAAAGAAGGAAGAAAACAGTGTCAAGTGTGAAGTTTGAAGTGTCAAGTCGGACCAAGGCGAACGCCGAAGCCGGCGTGGTTCTTTGACTTCAAACCTGACACTTCCAACTTGAAACTTATCAGGCCTGCGGGCCTGATAATACGATTTTCCTGGTGACCTTACGGGCGGGGAAACGCCTGTTCCCATTCCGAACACAGAAGCTAAGCCCGTCCCGGCCGATGGTAGTCCTTCCGGGGCGAGAGTAGGTGATTGCCAGGAATTTTTACGAGCCCTGTCGAAAACCCTCGACAGGGCTTTCCTTTTGCGCGGGAAGCAGGTCGGCCACGTGGCGAGGGCGTCCCGCCCTTGCGTGCCGCGGGCATCCTGCCCGCGTGTTCCAGCCCGGTCCGCCGGCGTACGCCGGTTCTGCGTTTGACAGACGCATCCGGAGCGGGTAGTCTGATGCCGTTGGCTGAAACGCTACGAAGGTGCCGTATGGTCAAGGCGATTGAAGAACACAAGGCCCAGTTGCACGAACTGTGCCGCCGGTTTGGCGTGAAGCGCCTCGATGTGTTCGGCTCGGCGGCGGGGGAGGAAGGATTCGAGCCCGAGCGCAGCGATATCGACTTTCTGGTCGAGTTCGATCTGGCGGACCCGGTGGCCCATGCCAGGGCATATTTCGGCCTGCTCTCGGCCTTGAAGGACTTGTTCGCACGGGAGGTGGACCTGGTCGAAGTCCGGGCCGTAACCAACCCCTACTTCCTCGAATCCATCAATCAGGGACGCCGGCAGGTCTATGCAGCTTGATGTCAGGAAATACTTGTTCGACGTCCTCACGGCCTGTGAGGCAATCCTGAAGTTCACCGCTGGCAAGAGCTTCGCCGATTACGAGGCGGATTTGATGCTCCGCTCGGCGGTGGAGCGTCAACGCATGATTGTCGGCGAGGCCCTGAACAAGGCAAACCGTCTGGACGAAACCATAGCGGAACACGTTCCGGAAGTGCGTGACATCGTCCCACTCCGCAACATCATTGCGCATGGCTACGCCGTCGTCGAAAACGCAACGATCTGGGGCATTCTCCAGGCGGACGTGCCCAAGTTGCGCGAGCAGATCAGGGAACTCCTTGCTGGATCGTGAGTGTATGGTGACAGGCTCGTGCGCCGACAGCCGAGACCCTTGAAGCGGCGCAGGGCCATCTGATCCACGGCGCTCGAAGTGACGCTTGGCTCGCCGGGACGTCGCGACGCGGACAGGAATAGGGCATCCCGGGAATTCGGGGCATTGAAAGGGGAGATGGAAATGCTGAGCACGTTGCGGGTCCTGGGTCATCTATGCATGATCGCGGCGGTAGGGTGCGTGGTGTTCGGGCTCCTGGGCGAGTCCGGCCTGTTGCCGGTGGCGCCCGGCCTGGCGATTGTCGGGATCGTGTTCCTCTCCCTGGCGGCGATTCTCGCTCGTCTCACGTACATCGAGTTCCTGCTCAAATCCTCCGGCATGGCGGGCACGGACCGGGTCAAGACGGACCTGGGCGACTTTGAGAGGCTTCACAACGTCGAAGGCCAGGCCACCTGCGTCGGGTGCCGAAGAGCCGCTGCCAAGACGGACCTGTATTATAACAAGGCGATGGACGTATACTACCATCCCGAATGTCTGGCCCGCGACCGTAGCCGGTGAGAGCGCGCGGCCGCGCAGGAAATAGCGAAGGCGGCCTGGGAATTGCCTCTCACACAAAGCCACAAAGCACACAAAGGGAAGCGCGCGAGCCTATGTTACCTGCTTTATGCTCTCTCCGGCTCTGTGCGAGAACAGAAATTGCATTTCGTAAACCCACCCTACGAATCATATGGTTCTGCCCTCCAGCGATGACGTGCGGTGCATTCATTCGGCTGCTCGGGATGGTCGGTACACTTCCGTTCTTGCGTGATACGCGCGCAGGTAGGGTGGGTTCTCAACCCCCGCGTAAAGGTCCGTCACTCTCCAGCCCCGAGATCGTCGAATTCATCCGTTCTGTCGAGGAGGGCCTGTCGGCCGTAATGGCCTTCGCGGAGGTAACGGTGATACGTAGACCAGGGCCAGTCGCCGGGGTCTGTGACCAGGCCGTGCTTGACTGGGTTGAAGTGGATATAGTTGATGTGCCTGCTGAGATCGAGTTCATCACGGATTTGGTGCTCCCAGAAGCGCCGTTGCCAGACGGCGGCTTCGTTGCTGCGCAGGTG
>CAYFUB010000558.1:0-29126 GCA_964346195.1 uncultured Pirellulales bacterium | reverse complement strand
CGCGTGCCCTGTCTGATCCGCTGGCCGGGCCATATCCGGTCGGGCACGCGCATCCCCCAGATTGCCGGGGCGATTGACCTGCTGCCGACGCTGACGGAGATGACCGCCGTGCCAGTGGTCAGCCGCAAACCCCTCGATGGAGTCAGCCTCGTACCGCTCCTGAAGGGCAAGGCACAGAACTGGCCGGAGCGGATGCTCTTTTCCCACCAGAACGGACGGGTCAGCGTCAGAACGCAACAGTACCGGCTCGACCACACAGGCAAGCTATACGACATGGTGGCCGATCCGGGACAGGACCGCGACGTCTCCAGGGAAAACCCGGAAATCACGGCCAAGCTGACGGCAGCCGTGGCAGCGTGGAAGGAGGAGGTGCTGCCGAAAGCGAAGGACGACCGGCCCTTCCCCGTCGGCCATGCCGATTTTCACACGGTGTTCCTGCCCGCCCGCGACGGCGTTCCCTCGGGCAACGTGCGACGAAGTGCCGGCGCGCCCAATTGCTCTTATTTCACGAACTGGACGAGCACGGACGACAAAATCACCTGGGACATCGACGTGCTGAATGCCGGCGCGTACGAGGCCGTGGTCTACTATACTTGCCCCGAGGGGGACATCGGTTCGACGGTCGAACTGCGGCTCAACGGCAGCAGCGTCAAAGGCAAAGTGACCGAGGCCCATGATCCCCCGCTGGTCGGTGCGGCATTCGACCGGGCCCCACGAGGCGGCGAGTCCTACGTCAAGGATTTCAAGCCGTTGCGCCTGGGCGTCTTTCGATTGCCAAAGGGGCGCGGCCAATTGACCCTCCGAGCGCTGGAGGTCCCCGGGCGCAGTGTGATGGACGCCCGCGCTGTCATGCTCAGGCTGCTCCCGTAAGGAGGCAGGCGGGCCGGACCACGTCATGCCGGCTGCGATTGAGAGATTCGTGTTTCCGGGTGGCAGCGTCAAGGCTGAAGGCCTTGGCGATGGTTGTTTGTGTCGCGGGCGTCTTGCCCGCGATTCGAGGGCGGGACGCCCTCGACACGAGCGACGCGTTTGGCACGGCACACCGGATTGGCAGCGACACGACCATCGCCAAGCCGTGTTTGACGCTGCCACCTGAAGTTTGGCGACATGCGATAAGAAACTCATGTGTAATGGGTATTAGACAAAGGGGACTTCAGGCAAAGCTATGTCCCGGACGATCAAACCGAACGATGGCGGGGTCCCCCGGCGAACGTTTCTGACACGGTCGGCTGCCACGGCAGCGGCCATGATCGGCTCGGCACATTCGGCCGGAGCGGCACCGGGAGACAAGAAAGTGACGGCTGTTGAGGAACTGCGAGAGAGACTGATGAAGTGCCTGGGCGGGCCGTGGCCCGAGCCATGCGAGCTGCGCCCGGCGATTCGCGAGACGATCCGCAAAGACGGCTATCGGATCGAGTCGGTGACCTACGAAGTCGAGCCGGGCGACCGGGTGCCGGCGCTGCTGCTGGTGCCCGACGGCGTCGATGCCAACTATCCGGCCCCGGCCGTGGCGGTCTGGCACCAGCACAACGGTGAATGGCATTTGGGCAAAAGTGAGCCGGCCGGACTGGCTGGCAACCCGATGCACCACACCGGCGTGGCCTTAGTCAAGGAGGGATACGTTGTTCTCTGTCCCGATGCCCTGTGTTTCGAAGAGCGCCAAAGTAAGAACCTGCGCGGCGGCGACTTCGAGCGGTTCGAGTTCCTCCGCTACGTGGTGGCCGGCAAGTGCATGGCCTGGAAGAACATCCTCGACATGCGCCGGGCGGTGGACTACCTCGTCTCGCGGCCGGAGATCAGGACCGACCGCATCGGCTGTTACGGCCATTCCATGGGCTCGACCCACACCTGGCTCGTCGGGCCCTGGGAGCCCCGGCTGGTGTGCCTGGTGGGCAACTGCTGCCTGCCCACCTATGCGGCCATCCATCGCGCGTACCTGCTGCACTGCTTCCCGAACTTCATCCCGGGCTGGTTCCAGCACGGCGACACGCCGGACATTGCCGGCCTGATCGCCCCCCGGGCCCTGCATCTGAACTTCGGCGAATTGGACGACGGCAGCCCCATCCAGGAGGTCCGCGAGGGTATCAAGACCATCGCCCGCGCCTACGAACAGGCCGGGGCGGCTGACCGTTTCAGCCACTACATCGAGGACGGCGCCGGCCACGTACTGTCACAGCAGATGTGGCGACGAGCGAGCGACTGGCTCCGAGAGCACTTGTTGTCCAGTTAGGAATGAAGTCCATGCAGTCACACCGAGATATCAGGAAGGGTGAATCACATTGGCACACGACGGCGCTGGTCCTGCTGATCGCCCTCGTGGGAATGTCAACAGCACGTGGAGGTGAAACGACCGACGCTGTCGTGATCTGGGACACGCATTCGTCTTTTGGCAACACGATTGATCTCGCAAACAGGGCCGGGTGGAAAATCGTGCCTGTGGATCTCTTCACCTTGGAAGCCGACCCGTCCAAGGCCTTCTCAGATCCGGGCTACTACGGCAGAGAATACGCTTTCCAGGGAGATGCGGTCGTCGAGACGGACTGCCTGATCGCGGTCTTCTGGTCGGGCAGAGGAAGAGTCGCCGTCTACCCGAAGGCGGACCCGGACGGGAAGATACTGGAATTCGTGCCGCTGCAAACAAGGACGGAGCCAGCCCGGATCAGCCGTTGCGGGATTCTGCTGAATACCGGCGATGAGGCGGCTCTGGACGTCTCTTTTTCCGCCGCAAGCACAGGGGGAGACTTGTCCGCCGTTGTGACCTTCAGCCGGACGGGAGTCATTGAGATCAAGCCGGTCGGGACCATGAAGGGGCTCCGCCTGCTGAGCCCTATCGAGTATGGTGTTGTGCCTGGCTTCGTCGGCGACGACTTGGTATTCGACCCCGGACAGTATCCTTCCGCAAGCGTGCTCCACGTTCCTTCGGAGAATCTCTTTTTGGGACTGCTGAAGGGAGAGAACAGGGTGCTGGTTGTGACCTGGCCGCCAGGAAAGCAACAAATGAGGCTCCATTGGGGCCAGGCAGAACAAGAAAACCGGCTTATTGAATCCGTCGACTTCGACAATGACGGGCAAAGCGTCTATCTGGCCGTTGTAGAAGCGCCCGGCATCTGGCACAGAGAGCCGTTGAAGCCTTCTTACCTGGAAAGGGACGTGACAATCGACTGGCAAAGGCCCTTTGCGGCAAAGTGGGTCACCCAGTTATATGAAGGCGACGTGAGAACCACGTACACGTTCCGAGAAACCAGGGGCCAGATCTGGCGCGGCGTGCCCGGCATGTACACTTACCCCGTCTGGTTCGATGGGGACAAGACCTGGTATCGCCTGAGCAAAAAAGTGCCGCCCAAAGGAGAGTCTATCATTTACTTTCTGGAGGGCCGGAACACGCCGGCATCGGTCTGCACGCCTATTGACATCATGAAGGCCACGCTGGGCAGGCAGACCTGTGACGGCATTCTCGACCTTGCCGGCCGGAAGCTACGCACCCACCATCGACGGGGAGCCGAGGGCATTCGCCGAGCCTGCACCTGTGGATGCACGGAGACCATACAGGTGGTTTTCGACGCGGGACAGGAGGTCGAAAAGAAAGAATACGTCGAAGGGGCTGTCGATGATATGGTCTACTTTGTCAGGCGGCACATGGAAAGGATTGATGAATACCGGGCTTTTGCCGATGACACGATCAAATTCCTGCAGGCGGCAGGGTGTTCTGCGGCCGATCTGAAGCCATTCGCGGAGAGTCTGGAGCGAATCGTGGAGCAGATACCCCGGGACTACCGCGTGCAAGAGGAAAACATCAGGACCTTGGACTACGCCGACGACCTGGCCCGCAGGACCAAGGCCCTCACCGGCAAGAAAGACCCGCGAAATCTGCCGACCTACAAAGACCTGAGCGAGAAGTGGAGGGCGATGGGTGGCGCGCAGGACGGTCTTCTCGCCCAGTACCACACGATAGCCAGGACGCTGTTTCAGGAGGCTGGTTATGGGTGCGTGAGTCAACCCAGGGCCGTCGCCCTGGCACAAGAGGTCCGCAGACGCTGCCGGCTGTGCCTGCGAAATCCTGACGGCTACGAAATCTGGCCGAACTACTGAACGAAACATCGAGTGTGTGTGCAAACAAGGCATTGAGAATCATGAGACATCTCATCACGGCCGTGTTCCTCTCAACCGGAATCATCGTGCTACTGCAAAGCTGTAAGAAAGCGCCGAACGACAACCCGCCGGGGCCGGACGCCGGGCCGAACAAAACGACGAACGAATCCGGAATCGAGCTGGTTCGGCTTCCGGGAGGCCGGTTCACGATGGGGGACAAGGATGAGCCCGACGCGCCGCCTCACGAGGTGACCGTCGGCCCGTTCTGCATGGATAAGTACCTGGTGACCCAGGAGCAGTACGAGCAAGTCATGGGAGAGAATCCTTCTCGCTGGAAGGGGAGCCGCAATCCCGTCGAGCAGGTGCGCTGGTCCGACGCCGTGCGCTTCTGCAACGCGCGTTCCCACCGGGAGGGGCTTGAGCCCTGCTATGACCTCGAAACGTGGCAATGCAACTTCGACGCCAACGGATACCGGCTGCCGACCGAGGCGGAGTGGGAATACGCCTGTCGGGCGGGGACCGACACCGCCTATTTCTTCGGGGATGATGCCTCGAAGCTGGTGGATTACGCCTGGTTCGAGAAGAACTCGGGCGGACACCCTCAGCCGGTGGGCCGCAAGCGACCCAATCCGTGGGGATTGCACGACATGTGCGGCAACGTGTGGCAATGGTGCAACGACTTCTATGAGGTGGACTACTACCAGCAGGCCCCGCCGGAGAATCCCCGAGGGCCGGCGGACGGCGAGACCAAAGTGGTTCGCGGCGGCGCCTGGCGGTTCAGTGCGGAGAGCTGCCGTTGCGGGTACCGCTACAATGAGAACCCGGGGTACGTGGACGTCTGCTTCGGCTACGACATCTACGGCTTTCGCTGCGTCAGGGCCTTGCGGGGAACAGGGGCGACCCCATGAAGAGAATTCGTATTACCGGGCTGGTGCGACTCGCGAGACAGGTCAGGCAGGAGCTTTCCGAGCCGATTTCCGCCGCGCGCCTGGCCCGCTTGCGTGAGGACGTCGGCACCTCCCTCGCGACCATCGACCGGATCCTGCGCGAGAAAGGCGCCCGGCCTGCGAGCCTGCCGGCCCCCTCGCGCAAGGCTTATCGGCTCATGAAGGACTTGGACTTCGATGCCGTTGTCACCCGGGATACATCCACCTCGCAGCACCGGTGCGCGTCAGCGACGAACGATCGCCCGCCGGATAGTGTGTCGTTCGTTGGCTTGCCGGGTTACTTCGACCACCTTCTCGACCGGCTGGCCCAGGATGACGACCGTTCACGACTGGAGGAGATCCGTGACCTGATCCGATCCGCCAGCGAGAGCATCGAGAACGAGATCAAGGCAAAAGATGTCCGGCCGAAACAGCTCAGGAAGTCGACGCGGGAGATGCGCGGGTGGCTCGCGTTTTTCTCGCAGCAGGAGAATTTCGACGACTACTGCGCCGCCGTGCAAAGAGCCGAGCCTGCCTTTCGCGCCGCTTGCACCTGGCCGATGAGACCGGCCGTTGCGGTCCTGGTCCATTTCCGGCCGATGCAGGGAATGTACCGCATCCGCCGCCACGACAATGCCATTCTGGTACGCCTGCCCACGCCCATGATCTGCTTCGATCGAGAGCTCCTGCACGCGCTGGCCGAGGCGGCGTTCAAGAGGAGCCACAGTAAGAAGCCGGTTCACGATGCTGCGACCAGTGAGCCCTACCAGAGAATTGCCTCGGAGCTCGAGCTGCTGGGCGGCGTCGTGACGCAGACACGCGGCCTCCATCATGACCTGGCCGCCTCCTTCGACCGTGTCAACGCGACGTATTTCCAGGGGAGCCTGAGCCGGCCCCGTCTCGTATGGAGTCGGACCTTTGCCGTGCGCAAATTCGGCCATTACGACCAGGCGCATGACACCGTGATGCTCAATGCCGTCCTGGACAAAAAGACCGTGCCGGAGCACGCTGTCGATTTCATCGTCTATCACGAGCTGCTGCACAAGAAACTGGGGGTGACCTGGAAAAGCAATCGGATGGCGGCCCACACCGGCCGGTTCATGGAAGAAGAACGCGAGTTTCAGCAGTACGAGCAGGCCAGGGCCGCCCTCCGCAAACTCTCCTCGGAACGCTGAGACACTGTCTCAAAACGACACTCTGACTCGTCATGGTGAGCGAAGCGAACCATCTGGCTACTGAAGGAGAGGTTTCTCGCGCTTGCAGGCCAGGTTCTTCGCTTCGCTCCGAATGACATTGTCGTCCTGAGATAGTTTCCAACATCCTCCGTAGGGCGGGTTTGAAACCCTCCCCTACAAGCCCGCCGGGTATCCGAAAACAGCTATTTCCCCAGCACTACCGAGACCTTGCCGGCCGGAAAGATGCTTATCTGATCGGTGCGACCGCCGATCTCTACGGTAACCACCGAGGTCTCCTCGGCCTGGGCCAGTCGAACGCCCGTGACCTGCGGCTTGCCGGCGGTCGGGACCGGCTCCAGGACAGCCGCGAAACACACGTCTCGGCCTTCTCTGCCGATCATGGTCATGGGCACCCGGTCCGTGACCGAGGCGCCGACACCGTCGCCGATGGTCACCCTCGTGTTTTCCCCGGCAGCCATCGTCAGGTACGTGATGGCTTTCGTATCCTCGAATCGCATCCGGATTGCCTCGCTCGTCGTGCCTCGTTTGGCATTCTGGATGTACTGGCCGCCCGGATAATCATCCGCCGGATTCACGCTGTCACGGGCCAGGTCACAGATGACCCGCTTGCCCCGGCTGTGGTATAGCCAGTCGAATCGATGTTCGGTAGCCGAATGCAGTTTATCGCAGACGAACAGGTAGGTGCCGGTCATAACGAGCCAGCGCGTGTGTTCCACGCCCTCGTAAGCCCCATCGCAACTCGCGACCGCCACCACGTAGTCGTCCTGGGGCTCGAATAGTCGCAGTCTGCCCGCGGCAGGCTTTTGACTTTTTCCATCGACCAGGACGGCATTATGCGAGATCGTGGCCTTGTACCAGTTTCTGTGGACGGGCAGGCGATATGCCTGGCTCCGGGCCCGGCCGGGGTCCACGCCCAACTCCTGCGCGAAACCAAAGAAAACGAAGCTCAACTTGTCGTAGTGCCCGTGGAAGCCGCCGTAGGGTCCGAACGTCATGGCAGCCGTCAGTCCGGCTTCCCCCGGCGCCCTGAGAATCGCGTGCCCGGCGTCCTCGAAGACCATACTTTTCAAGGCGGGCGGCTCCGCGGTCGCATGGACCGGCCGGCCCAGGAGAATGCTCTCAAAACTCGGCCTCTCGGGCAGAAGCGGCAGTATCTGCGGGTCTTTGCGGGCGTGGTATGCCGGCTCGAATAGACGACCGACGCGCCGGACCGACGAATTCACGTCGTCGCCGAAACGCGGCAGCATGCCGTCGGCCATCGTGTAGTGGACCGGCAGCGTGAACATCCTCGTGAGCCGCTCATCGGACCAGAGGTTCAGGCCCAACCGGCGGGCCGTTTCGGCCATATTGACCAGCGCCTGGAGCGTGTAAAAGTGATAGCCCCAACTGTTCTCGTACCACATACCTTCTTTCGAAACCGAGGCGTCCATCTGATAGTGGAATCCATTCCGAGGATTGGTAATGGCCTGTTGAATCCAGGCCGGGTCACGAACCAGCGCCCCGCCCCAGAGCATCGCGGCGTTGTGCCAAGTCTGCCAGTTGCTCTTGCCCGCCTTGTTCTTGCCGATGTTCCGCAACATCGGCAGCAGCAGGCCGTCGCGGATGGTCTGATGGTCCGCCGCCGAGAGTGCCTCTGAATCGTGGATCAGGTCATACGCCGGCCCGATATCGGTGGCAAGACAGGATGCCTCATTCAACGTCTGCTCGAACAGGTGTCCGCCGGAGCGGCTCCTGGCATCCAATGAAGCGCTGTGATAGGGATACTGCTCGTATCTCCGGGCATAGCCCAGCAGGATCTTACTGGCGTATCCAGCAAACCGCTTGTCCTGCGAGATGGCGTAGGCCCACGCCGCCGTCACCATCCGGCGAAGGTTACGGCCGTGCTGATGGGCGAAGATCACATCGTCGTAAGGAGGCCCCGAATAGACACTCTGACACCTGGGACACTGGTGGTGGGTCGCGTCGATGGTCTTGAGGGCGATCTCGCACTTGTCACACTGATACCACTGGTTGTGCTGCCCGCCCCGTGGCGGAAAGACCACCGGCTCATCAAGGAATCGCTCGGCCTCTTTCACACGTGCGGCGACGATGTCATGCTCGGGGCCGTGGCCGCGATACGCCTGCCGCAGCCGTCCCAACTCCCGGGTGGTACACGCCAGATACGGATGCCCGCGCTCGGGCAATACGACCTTCAGATCAGACTCGGCCGACACCGGGCCGGCGATGAGAAGACAAACGAGTACCGTCAGGATCGTGATGCGGCTTCTATACGGGGCGGGCACACAACGCTGCAGGTTCATCGACTACTCCCATACCATGAAAGACTCCAACTGAGCCAGAGGATAACCGCGAAGCCGCAGCATAGCAAATGTATCATCGTGGTTGCCACAAATTGAGAGAAAGCATGCACTCTCGCTGCGAAGCCACGTATGAAGATCCGAGCCCGTCATTCACTACTGAGAAGGCTGGTATCTTGTCGGTCACAGGTGGGGAGTTTGGTTCGGATGAAGCTTCTTGTCACCGGAGAAACAGACCCGCAGGAAACGCGGGCAGCGCTGCTTCCGGCGGATGCCGGCAAACTGGTGAAACTCGGGGCCGGCGTCGAGGTGGAGGCCGGGATTGGCAAGGGCATCGACGTTCCTGATGAAGAGTATGAAAAGGCCCGGGCACAAATCTCTCGCGACCGTGTCGCGCCCTTGTCAACCGCTGATATGGTGCTGCGGATGAGTGTCCCGTCTGCCGACGACATTCGGCGCCTCCGCGCCGGATGCATCCATGTCAGCCATCTCGACCCTTTCAGCAAGGGCGATCTGGTCCAGGAACTCGCCGCCCGGCGGGTCAGCGCCGTCAGCCTGGAGATGATTCCGCGCACGACCATCGCACAGAAAATGGACGTATTGAGCTCGCAGGCGAACCTGGCGGGCCTGGCGGTGGCCTTCGCCACGATCAACGTGGTCGGGGGCTATCGCGTCACCGAGCGCATGCTGGGGATGTTCAAAAGCAAGGACTGGCCCTCGGACAAGAAGGGGGTGAAACAGTGAACGCAGAGTTGGTGAGCGGGCTGTTGTATATCCTCGCGTCGATTCTCTTCGTGTTCGGGCTGAAGATGCTAAGCGCGCCGGTCACGGCCCGCCGTGGGAACATCGTCTCGGCACTCGGCATGCTTATCGCCGTGGCGACCACGCTGACCGCCATGACGGAGATTCGGTGGTTCTGGCTGGCCGCCGGCACCGGCACTGGGGCCGTCATCGGCGTATTGGCGGCACGGCTGGTAAAGATGACGTCCATGCCGGAGATGGTGGGTCTGTTCAACGGATTTGGCGGCCTGGCCAGCATGCTGGTCGGCTGGGCGGAATACCACGGGCTCTGGGCGGCCGCCGGCGAGATTCGCCTGTTCACACGTGTCGCGATCTTTCTCACGGTTCTGATCGGCGGGGTCACGTTCGCCGGGAGTCTCGTGGCTTACGGCAAACTTTCCGCTGCGATTACCGGCAGACCCGTGCTTTACAAGGGACAGAACATTGTCAACGGCATCATCATGGTTGCAGTGGTGCTTCTGGGCGTATTCTTCGCCATGCAGGACTGGGGCCAGCTGGACACGGCGGGGCTCAATCGTGCCTACCTCCTGCTGGTCGGGGCCGTGATGCTGGCGCTCATCCTCGGCGTGCTCTCGACCATCCCCATTGGCGGCGCCGACATGCCGGTGGTGATTTGCCTGCTGAACAGCTATTCCGGTCTGGCCGCCTGCGCGGCTGGATTCGTCATCGGCAACACCGTTCTGATTGTATCCGGCTCCCTCGTCGGGGCCTCCGGCCTCATTCTCACGAAGATCATGTGCAAGGCGATGAACCGCTCCCTGAACCCCGGTTTTGCCGGCGTGGACAATCCCCTGTTCTTCAAGGAGAACACCCGGTTGCTGTTCGGCGACGCCAAGACCTCCATCAACGCGCTGGTCGCCGAGTCCAAGCAATAGAGCGCCCCCGTCCGTTGCAGGCTCCTCACAGAATGGGAATGACTCGCCACCTGTTCGCGGCCTCTGTGAAAGCCGACTCGCCCGCCGCGACTCTGTCATTCCTGCGCAGGCAGGAATCCAGACACCTCATGTGCAGGGATTGTGCCCACGCATAAGCACATTCGCAGTTCGTGGGTCGGCTGGACCCCTGCCTGGGTTCCCACACGCGAAGTAATGCGTGTGGGGGCCCCTTCGCAGGGGTGACAAACCTGCCTTGAGCACAGCAAGAGGAGCCGTCTCTGGGCGTACCTTCATTCTGTCAGAGGCTCGAAAGCCCCTGAGTTCCTTTCAAACTCCTCGTGTTTCACGTCGTGGAAATCGCGGCCTCGGCCCTTTCTTCCAACGGCACATACGCCTCGGGCCCGGTCCCACGAACAGCGACCTGGGCCGATAAAGCCTGTTGTCCTTCCGCTGCTCGAGGATGCGGGCCAACCATCCCGGCGACCGCGCCACCGCGAATATTGGCGTGAACAAATAGCGCGCAATACCAAGCATAGTGTACACGGCCTCCGAGAAAAAGTCCACGTTAGGGTAGATCGGCTTGCCTTTCTCCTCCATGCGGGCGCGAAAGCTCTTCTCGAGCTGTTTGAGGAACTCGTAGAGTCGAAAGTCATTCTTCTGCTCGGATAGTTCCAGCAGCATCTGCTCCGCAATGGTTGCACGGGGGTCTTTGGCCTTGTGGACTCGGTGGCCCATGCGTTTGCCGGGCAGCGCCGTGCGCGCGGAGATAAACGCCACGATCTTTTTTCGCATGCGGGCCCGGATGAATTTCGCCGCTTTCTCCTCCTCTGCGCCGCCGATCTCTTCGATGAGGACGACGGCCTCGGTCTGGTCATCCCGTCCGGTGATTCCCTGGACAATGACTTTCGTCCGCTCGTCGATCAGGACGCTCACGGCTGCAATCCTCCCCGGGCGCGGCGGACCGCCGCCTGAATCGCGTCCGTCATTCTGCAGGCGACGAGCATACCCGCCTTCTGGGGCATATCCCGGCCTTTCTCCTCATTCGTACCGATGAGACGGATGACCATCGGCACGGCGACATTCAACTGCTCCCGCGCCATGAGGATGCCCTGGGCAATGTCGTCGCAGCGGGTGATTCCTCCAAAGATATTCACCAGGACCGCCTTGAGCTGCCGGTTTTTCAGGAGGATTCGCAGGGCGGCGAGCGTCTTCTGTGGATTCGAGCTGCCGCCGACATCGAGGAAGTCGGCCGGAGTGCCGCCCGGCAGGTTCGGGTGCACGTAATGCGGGGAAAACTCAGTCGGCCAGATCATCTTCTCTATGTACGAGACGTAGGACACCACCGCGTGCGCCGCTCGCAAAGGGAAGGGCACTTTGCCCACTAACTTCGTTTGTCTCGCACCTCTCAGTATGAGGAGCGCTACGAGGCCAATAACCGCCGACAGCAGAAGCAGAGGGACCTTCTCGAGCACAACGCGCCGGGTAGACTGCAAGGGGCACACTACGGCGGTATCTCCGCCGACAGGAAGGTTGTCCTGCCGCCCCACGCACGCGGCACAGGGGCCAGTAGTCCAACAGCAGGAAGATCAGCGGCAATGTCACCAGCATTGATTTGGCCAACAGAGCCAGCGCACCAAACAAGCCCACAAGTGCATATCGTCCGACTCCACCACGTCTGGCATAGGATACATAGGCAGCCACCGCGACCAGGCCGAAGAGCGTGCTCAGCACATCCCGGCGGCCGGAAACCCACACCACCGGTTCCACGTGCAGAGGGTGAAGGGCAAAACAGCGCGGCAACAAACGCACTCCGCCAGGTGACGCCTGTCGTTGAGTGCTACACCATGAAGAGCAGCAGCGTATTGAAGATGTGCAGGATGAGGTTGGCAAGGTGATGGCCGGTGGGATTCATCCCGTACAGACTGACATCCATCATGTGTGATATAGTGGTGAGCGGCTGCCAATGTGTAATCATCACCTGCTTGAAGGCTGCCAGAGGACCGTTGACAGTCAGTCCCTTGTGCACCAGCGCGTCGTCCACGACATTAACGGGGTCGTCCCACAGTAGAAACTCGGATTGAGTCACCTGGGCATAGACAGCAATGGCCGCACCTACCGGCAATACTCCAACAATCAAGTAGTGGACAGTGCCTTCATAGTAACCGGCCAAAGATCACGTGGCATGCTCCATCTCGTATTTCACGAGACACCTGTAAACCTGGAGTGCGCCTACACAGTAGATGCGCCTTTTGTAGACTTGCCTCTCCCCTTCCAGATAGGTGAGTGATCAGTCTTCTTGTCTATTCGTTCATCCTCGTCACTTTACCCATGAGTCGTCTGCATATAGCGCTGGCCAAAACCCCACAGGTGGAGGTGACCACGGCCGGCCTGTTGAGGGCTAGCACCCGGGTTGTTGCTCCAGGCACCTCTACGGTCAGCAAGGCCACAACCGCCAGATGCGGGAGGGATAGTCGCGGTATCATCATGAGTCCCTGCCAGAGGGCGTCGACCGCATCATGCCAACGTGGGAGCGGTCCTCAGAAGCACGCTCTCATAGCGCCGGCTTGCCCCGGTGGGACCGAAGCAACGTCACTGCCGGAAGTGATAGAACCGCCAAAACCATCATGTGGAAGATCGCGGCCTTGACATTACCGTCACGGGCGGCCAGATACAGACCAGCGCAAGCCACGACAACCAAGCCGTGGTGCCCTATTCGAGGTTTCAGGAAGAACACAATGCCTGCGATGGCTGCAAGACCGCAAAGAGCCTGCACCACCACCGGAATGCTCACGTCGGCCGTGCGCAAGTCCAGGTAAATGTACTGTCCCGCCCGAATCCCGCAGACCACCGCATAGATGGACGCTGTGAGATACAGGTACCATTTCTTAAAAACACCGCTGGATACTCGCTTTGCCATCATGGTTGCTTCGTCGCTCATGAGCAGATCCCCCTAGCATGCAATCAGCTATACGTCCCACAGCTCGGTACAGAGCGTAACCTTCCAGTTCTTGGCGGCGAGGCCATTACACAACGACTTCTCGATCAAAAAGGCTCTCCAGTCAGACCTTGGACGGCTGCCCTGTCCTCGAATCGACAATAGAGATTATCAGACGTCGTGAACTACGTCAAATTATTTTCTGCGGTTGGACGTGCGCGACATGCTGCGAATCATCGAATCCGACTTTCAGTTGGCCAAGCACACGACGCTGAGTAGAATTGACTCTTCCGCGGCAGGATCGGCAATGATAACGCGCTGTGGTTCATTCCCGCATGCTTCAGCCGCACAGTGGACTTTATACTCACAGTAAGACGCATTGGCAATTCCGGGTACAATGCGGAGGTTTTGTGAATCATGCTTTAGCACGAGGTTGCTCAAATCACAAGGACCGTCATCAGTCCTGTAAACTCGGAATGTTGCTTCGCCCTCCGATTGTCGACACACGAGGGGATTCGGAACACACCTGAATCCTCCGAGGCATTCGCCCGAAATCGAGCGGTCATCCCTTGTGCCGCTGCGGCCTTTGAAGTTGCGCGGGAAGGTCCGCAGCGACGCCGTCCCGGTCGTCGGCGCCTGCCCCATGCCGATACATCCGAGGCAGCCGGACTCATGGATCCGCGCCCCGGCCTCCAGGAAGGCCATGATACCCCCGGCGGCCAGCACGTTGTCGAAAGTCTGGCGACTGGCGGTGTTGATCTCGAAGCTGACGTTCGGGTGCCTCATCTTGCCTTCGACGATTTTGGCCGCCATCATGAGATCGCGGTAGCTGCCGTTGCAGGAAGAACCGATGATGACCTGCCGAACTTCCACGTTCGACAACTCGGAGGCTTTGACCACGTTATCGGGATTGTGCGGGCGAGCCACCATCGGCTCGATCTCATGCAGATCGATCTCCGTCAGCTCGTCCCATTGGGGGTTGGGCCCGGCCTTCAACTCGCGCCACGCCTCCGCGCGGCCGCTTTGCGCCAGGAACTGCCTGGTCACCTTGTCGGAGGGAAAGATGCCCGCCGTGAATCCCATGTCCACGGCCATGTTCGCAATGGTCGCCCGCGCGCTCATGTCCAGGTTCTTCAGGCCCGGCCCGAAGAACTCCATGACCTTGCCGATGCCCGCCTTGCACGTGTAGCGCCGGAGCAGCTCGAGGATCAGGTCCTTGCCGGAGACGAACGGCTCGAATCCGCCCTCGACATAGAAGCCCCAGACCTTGGGCGTCATCAGATAGTACGGGTGGCCCGCCATGGCCATCGCGACCTCGACGCCGCCGGAGTCCATGGCGAGCATGCCCAGGCAGCCGCCCGTCGTCGTATGGCTGTCGGCCCCGAGTAGCGTCTGGTCCGGGACACCGAACCGCGGACGATGTACATGGTGCGAAACGCCGTTGCCCGGGGGGCGAGAAGATCGCGCCGAACTTCGCGGCACACGACTGCAGGAACAGATGATCGTCCGCGTTCCGCGAGTCCGTCTGGATGATGTTGCGATCGACGTAGCTGACCGCAACCTTCGATTTGGCCCGGGGGATACCCATGGATTCCAATTCCAGGTACGCCGTGGTTCCCGTGGCGTCCTGGGTCGGCGTCTGGTCGATGGCCAAGCCGATTTCCGTCCCTTCCCTGAACTCGCCTTCGACCAGGTGCTTGTTCAGGATTTGTTCGGTGACTGTGTCTTTCATAAGCTCAGCCCCTCTCTTCGAGCAGCAGCATGGGCTTTTAACACATGAAGACATGGCCAAGATGGCCATGCTCCGAACCTAAGTCGCCTCGCTCTTGATGCCCTCTTGTGGTTGGGTCATCTTCTCCGGCACGACGATTCGGTCGAACTCCTCGGCACTGAGGAAGCCCAGAGCTACGCCGGCTTCCTTCAATGTCGTATTCTCAGCGTATGCTTTCCTGGCAACCTGGGCGGCTTTGTCATAGCCGATGCGCGGATTCAGTGCCGTGACCAGCATCAGCGAGTTCTGGACGTATTCGGCTATGACTGCTTCGTTTGCCGTGATACCGGCGACACACCTCTCCCCGAAGCTGCGGCACCCGTCCGTCAGAAGCCGCACGGACTGCAGCACATTATAAATGATGACAGGCTTGTACACGTTCAGCTCGAGATTCCCCGATGCCCCCGCGAAGGTGGTCGTGCTGTCGTTGCCCATGACCTGCACGGCGATCATGGTCAGCGCCTCGCACTGGGTCGGATTGACCTTGCCCGGCATAATGGAGCTTCCCGGCTCGTTGGCCGGCAGGGTCAACTCCCCGAGGCCGCAGCGCGGGCCCGAGGCCAACCAGCGAATGTCGTTGGCAACCTTCATCAGGGACCCGGCCAGCGTCTTGAGGGCCCCGCTGGTTTCCACCATCGTGTCGTGGGCGGCCAACACCTCGAACTTGTTGGCGGCGCTGACAAAAGGCAGGCCTGTCAGGTCGGCGATTTTCCGCGCGACCCGCTCGGCGAATTCGGGATGAGCGTTCAAGCCGGTCCCCACGGCGGTTCCGCCGAGCGCCAACTCGTACAGCCGGGGCAGGCATTCTGCGATACGCCGGCCGCCGCGCTCGACTTGTGTGGCATACCCGGAGAACTCCTGGCCCAGCGTCAGAGGGACCGCGTCCATCAGGTGGGTCCGCCCGATCTTGACGATGGGCGAGAATTCGCGGCTCTTGTCCCAGAGGAGGCGGGCCAGTGTCTCCACGACCGGCAACAGGTTCTGCGTGAGCGCCGTGGCCGCGGCGATGTGCATGGCCGTGGGGAACGCGTCGTTGGTGGACTGCGACATATTGACGTCGTCATTCGGGTGGACAGGATTCTTGCTGCCGAGGACGCCGCCCGCCAGCTCTATCGCCCGATTGGCGATCACCTCGTTGACGTTCATATTGGTGTGGGTGCCGCTGCCGGTCTGCCAGACTCTCAGGGGAAAATGGTCATCGAGCCTGCCTTCGATGACCTCCTGGGCGGCCTGGACGATCAGATTCGCTTTCTCCTTCGGCAGCAGGCCCAGCTCCTGATTGACGAGCGCGGCGGTCTTCTTCAGCACTCCGAACGCCACAACAACCTCGTGCGGCATCTTCTCGGTGCCGATGTCGAAATTCCAGAGCGAGCGCGCCGTCTGGGCCCCATAGTAGGCATCTTCGGGCACTTTCACTTCGCCCAGCGAATCCTGTTCGGTCCTGAACGTCATCCTATCCCTCGTGCGTCCGCATCCGGCGTCTCATGACAATACGGCACTTTCAGCTTGCATTCGGAGGCCGTACTTGTCTAGCTATACGGGTTGGTGCCGTCGCAGTTCTGAAAAAGGGACTTTCGATCTACGACAGACCGGGGGGTTGAAGGCAGGTACGACGACATCATCAATGATGGTCTCGGAAAGCTGCACACGGAATTTCTCCAGGAGGCCGAGCGCCGCTTCGGCAACAACGGTGGCGGCGTCAAAACGTCGCTCCTGATCGGCAAAGCCTACTGTGCCCTCGATGCGCACGCCAGGCAGGCGGACGCGGAGTTGATTGTCGTCGGGCGCTACGGACATCATCACGAGCCCTGCTCCCGCCCGGGCTCCAAGGCCGAGGGCCTGCTCCGCAGCACTCCGTCGAACGTCCTGCTCGCCGGCGGCATTACGATGGCGGATGGCGAATCGCGGACAGCAGCAGGTGGCAGCGTCAAGGCCGACGGCCTTGGCGATGGCTTCGGGGTGCACACGATAGACCATCGCCAAGCCGCGCTTGACGCTGCCACCCGACCAGTAGTCAATCATCGAGTGACTTGGGATTCGGAGGCCCAGGCCCGCCTGCAGCGCGTGCCGTCCTTTGTACGCGGTATGGCAAAACGCACGGTGGAGAACGCCGTTCGTGAATCGGGCAAGGATCGATACGCGGACGGCAGCCTACGTCCATGCTCTCAATCGACTCGGCAAGGCCATCGAGGCCAAAGGCGCGCGTGTACTTTGCCGGCGGACCCTCATAGTGCGCATCGGACCGCTGCGCGCCGACATCCAGCCACTACAAAACGTGTCGTCGCCTCCCTCCCGTTGGCTGTGCCCGCTTCCTGACTCATCCTGCGGTCGCAGGAGTTGGGATACGATGTTGCCGCCGAGGCAGAGAAATCCAACCGTGCCCGCCCGTGAAAGCGTGGTTCGCGGTTTTTCATACGGCCGGTGGAGGGTCGGTCGTCGGCAAAACTATCACTGCGATGTCTCCATGCGTCAGGCGTTTCGCTATAGCACGGCTTTACCCTGCGCAGACCCCAGGTCGGCCGAGCCCTTCAACGATGACGCCGGGTTCATCGACGTATCGAACGAAGAGCGCCGGCGGCTTCTCGACGACACTTCGGATGCGGTGCGCGACCTGTTGGGATTTCCTACTGCGGAGGACTGGAACGCGGAGGTCAAACGCGAAGTCGTCTTCACCCGCGATCCCGCGGGGCTTTTTCGCAAGGCCCCGGGCCGAACGCTGGTACGTCTGTACCTGGCCGATGCTCCCGACCACTATGTCCAAACGTTGTACGACGGGCTTGGCCGGCCGGTTGCTGACGCAGCAGTGGCTGAAGGCCGATTTCATCGACGGCATTCGCACGGTCAGCGGGGCCGACGGCGAGTATGTCGGCAACGATCGCAACGGATGGCGCTTCTTCGGCCGATACCACCAGGGCAGCTCGATCGCCGAGGCCTGGGCGTTCGCCCTCATCGATGAATGCCCCGACAATGCGCCGGTCACGGTCGCCTACGGCGCCACCGAACCGGAGGCGCTGGAGGTTCTGTTCGACGGTCGGTTCTCGACGACGGCGACGGCGCCATCATGGTCGGCCGCCTCCCTGTGGGTATCACTCAAGCAGCGGTCCGAATTGCTGCCGGAGCGGCGGGACTGTGTTTACCTGAGCGATCTGACCCCCGTCTCGCCTCGCCAGGACTGGGGCCGGCTCGGGGCGGATATGAGCGTCGACGGCCACGTGCTCACGATGGGCCGCGAGTTGTTTGACCGGGGCCTGGGCACACATGCCAATGCCGAAACCGTCTACCGCATACCGCCGGGCGAATTCGCCCTCTTCGAAGCACTCGTCGGTCTGGACGCCGAAGTAACGGACCAGCAAGGCCACCCGCGCGAGGGTGGGACCATCATATTCGAGGTCTATCTCGACGGCGCGCGGGTCTACCGCAGTGACGTCGTACGCACCTCCGAGTCGCCCCGGCTGATCAGTGTACCTTTGGGACAGGCGCGCCAGCTCAGCCTCGTGGTCAAAGACGCAGGCGACGGCATCGCCTGCGATCACGCCGATTGGGCCCTGGCCCGGCTCGTGCCGAAAGCCGAGGCAACCTCACCGGCGCCATGACCGCGGTTATAAGCAGTCCTATGTTCACCATCACTCTCACTGCGATGTCTTCGCTGGTCGGCAAATTACGAGGCCGCAGGGCGCAAGATCTGATCGCATCCCAATATTGACAACGTCTGACCGTCGCGATATGTTGCACTCGCGCGAGTCACGCGGCCGGGGCACAAGATAAGATGAGACGAACCCGTGACCGCGCGGGGGGCGACCTCGTGCTGACATGGATAAGGAGAACGACAATGTCGAACCGTAATCAATTCAGATCGAGCGAGGAACCCGGGACTCACATCCATCCGTGCCGTTGCTGCGTGATGTCCAGACGATCCTTCCTGGGAGCGGCGGCGGCTTGTACGGCGGCGCTGACGGCGGGATGCGCCGGTCTCGAGAGTCTCCACACCACGCCGAAATCAAACGAGGAGATCGACCTCGCATCATTCCGGCCACGCCCGAAGGTCCGGGTGATGAGCGTGATCGCGCGCCAAAAGCCACCGTACTGGCTCGGTTGGCCGGGTACGTCCTACGACGTGGAGGGTGAGCGAGCGCGGTACACCCGTGAGATCGCGGACGCCACGGCGCGTGTCGGGATCGAAATCGTCCAGGAGGGCCGGCCGCTCGAAGAGGATGCCGCCGTGGCGGCGTTCGTCAGGAGGGTGCAGGCCGAGAAGCCCGACGCCGTCGTGGTCACGCTCCAGCACCTGCAAAGCTGGGGCATGGCGAGCCAGATTGCCAAGGCCGGCGTGCCCACGATCGTGTTCGCGCCCGTCGGCACCGCCTTCACGGGGCACGTCAATCGTCTGGCCTTCCAGCCCGGCGTTCACGTCATCTCGTCGCTGGAGACACCCGCCATCGAACAGGCCCTGCGCATGGTCCGCGCCAAGCGACAGCTCGAAGAAACGAAGATGCTCGTCGTCCGCGGCAACGAGCGCAAGGCAGACAAATTTGGCTTCGTGCGCCTCCAGTATGTCCCGCGGGCGAGCTTCGAGGAGATGTTCCACGCGACACCGGTCAGCGACGAGGCCAAATGGGTCGCCCACCGGCGGTTCCGCGAGGCCGAGAAGGTCATCGAGCCGACGAAAGAAGACGGCCTCAACGCCGCGCGCTCGTACATCGCGGCCAAGCAACTGCTCAAGAACGAAAGCTGCAATGCCCTGACGACCGACTGCCTGGGCATGGTCACACAAAGGAAAGTGCCGACCCCGCCGTGCCTGGGGGCGTCGATCTTCCAGGATGCCGGCGTAACCTACGGCTGCGAGGCGGCGATTGGGCCGGCGGTGTCGCTGATGCTGACGAGCTACCTGTTCGACAAGCCGGGGTTCATGAACGACCCCGTGCCCGAGACGGTGAAGAACGTGCTGATCGCCGCTCATTGCGTCAGCGGCACGCGGATTTACGGCCTCAATCGACCGAAGGAACACGCACCGTATATCCTCCGCAGCCACTCCGAGTCGAGCCTGGGCGTCTCGCCGCAGGTCCTCTGGCCGGTTGGACAGCCGGTCACACTGGTGCAGTTCTTCAAGCCGGATGCACTCTATCTCGATACCGGCACGGTGGCCGGCAACGTCAGTACGCCCCCGGCCGGTGGCTGCCGGACCAGTGTCGAAATACAGATGGACGACATCGAGGATTGCCGCGATGTGCTGGGATTCCACCAGGTCGTCTTCTTCGGCAATCACCGCCGCGACGTCGAGGCATTCTGCCAGTTGTACGGCATCAACGTCGTCCACTCGCCCCGCACGCACGAGGAAACGATCCAGCCCGCGGCGAGACCTGCTCGGAGTTGAGCCGGAGCGTCGCTCTGAATCACAAACAGGCCCAAATAAACGGTTGGCATGACCCGCGACACCGGCATGGAAGACTCCGTTATCGGCTTCTGTCTGGAGTGTGCCGTTCCGATACGCGGCCATGATATCCTCCCGGCCGCCGATTGTCGCACTGATGGCCATTTCGATGCCGTTCCGGGGCAAGAGCACCTGTGCCCGACCGCCTATCCCATGGATCCCTGGGAAATCAGGTCTCTTGCTCTGAAATCCCCTTATAATCGATTCCGTGATTCAGTTCCGCCCGTTCGCCACGGATGATACGCGTCAAGACAGACCCGTTTTTACGAGGGTGGCAGCAGCGCCGGTCTCAGAAGGCCCGTTGAGCGGCCCCAGTCGGGATTGAAATAAAATCGTGTGTAACGCGGGGCTGGACATAGCGTCTACCATGGGGTATCCTGTGTGACGGTTCCGGACACCAGCTAACAGCGAGCGGTAGAAGGAGAACGAGCATGCGAGAGAACCGAGCGACAATCCTGTCTGTCTGTGCCACAACCACACTTACCATCACTTTGCTCGGAGCGTGGGGGCAGCAACCGGCGGAACAGGTGACCCTCACGGGGAAAGTGATCGATGTATCCGGACAGCCCGTCCGGGGCGCACGCGTCAGGCTCTATAGGTGCACCCACGGCGACGCGAGATACGTGCCGGGGCCGTCGCGCGTGGCGGATATAACCGTCGGCGGCGATGGGGTCTACTCCTTCAGCGTGCCGGCCGAGGCCTCTGGCTACCGATACGAATGGCTCTTCGCCGAGAAGGAGGGTCTGGCCATAGGCTTCGCTTCCTGGGACATGAAGAGCAGTCAAACGCGTAATATCACCCTGGGCGCGCCCACGCCGCTCGGGGGTGTCGTCGTCGATGAGCACAGTGAGCCGATTTCCGACGCGACGGTCAGTATTTACTTGCTGCGAGCCGAGCGAGGGGGACAGGAGCATGGTCTGAGCATGTACCTGGCGCGGAGACTCCTGACGACGCGCACGGATGCCGTGGGCCGATTCACGTTCCTGAGCATGCCCGCCGGTACAACCGCTGAGCTTCTGGTCAAAAAGCCCGGCCGGGCGACGGTCTGCACGTTCGATCCCGCGACCTATCGGGGTGGACCCATGCACTACACGGTGGGGCAGAACGATATTCGAATCGTGCAGCCGGCCGAGGGACGCATTGAGGGGCGCGTTGTCCACCGGGACACGGGAGCACCGATTCCGGGGGTCCAACTGGTGGTGACCGATGCCCATAACCGCCTACTCGACGGGTACGACATGATCCAGCCGGCCCTGGACGGGACATTTGTCGCCCCGGGCCTTCCCGCCGGCCAGTACACGCTGGAGTTGGCGGACCGGCAAGCCGGTTCGGCGGAATGGGTGGCGGCCCCGGTCCCGGTAACCGTTGAAGCCGGAAAGACGATAACCGACGTGAAGATCGATCTCAGCCAGGGGGGCGTGCTGGAGGTGGCCGTCACTGTGGCCGCAGGCGACAAGCCCCTGGAGAAAGCCAGCGTGGGTCTCCGCGCCCAAGGGAGCAGTCGCCGGCTTTCCGGTGTCTCCGACGCGGAGGGGGTCGCCAGGATTCGGCTCCTGCCGGGGACCTATCAGCTACAAGGGGTATACAAAGAGGGCTACGTTTACGACGGCCGGCCGGCGGATATCACGATCATGGAAGGAGCCACCCGGCGCATGGCCGCGACGATGAAAAAGACGCCGAACATTTGCGGCGTCGTGCGCGATCCTGAGGGCGCTCTTCTACCCGGCGTCCGGATCGTGGTCCTTCCGTTTGGGCAAGAGGGGACCGCATCGGATAGCGAGGGCCGATTCGAAATAGCCTGGACACGACGGAACTGGGGCCGGAAAGACACGACGCTCTGCGTAGTGGCCCGAGACAAGCAGCGCAACCTGGCAGCGACGGTGGACATTAGTGAAGACACGGGAGAACTGGACATCAAGCTGGCGCCGGGCGTCACGCTCACCGGCCGGGTCGCGGACCCCAACGGCGGAGGGATTGCCGGCGCCCGGATTCGCCCCATGCTGAACGTGTCGAACGTGGGCTCGCCGCTGAGCCGGACTGAGGACCGGGCAGATGACGGCGGATGTTTCACTATCCCGGGATTGCCCGCCGGAAGTCGGTATGATGTCGACGCGTCCGCCGACGGGTACGGCAATCAGAGAGTGCGCGTCGAAGCCATGAACGCGGTCGATGGGCAGCTCGATATCGGCACGCTGACGCTCCCGGTCGCGAATCTCACCATCTCCGGTCGGGTCGTGGACATGGCGGGCCAGCCTGTGAGCAATGCCATCATCGAGGGGTACGGGCAGGGGCAGCCCAGCCGCTGCAGTACGCAGGCCGATATCGAGGGCGCGTTCACCCTGGCGGGCGTCTGTGCCGGCCGGATCAATATCGAGGCCGAAGCCAACCAAGGTGGAAGACGCCTGTCGGCACACGTCCTTACCGACGGCGGGGCGAGCGACATGCGGATCGTCGTTCGCGAGGGACACTCCCCCATTCAATACCTGAGCGGTAAGAGCTACGAGCAGATCATCGCCGGGAGCGAACGGGTCATCGCGGGCGTTGCGGTCGATGAAAAGGGCGTGCCGGTCGCGGGCGTACCTGTCAATGTGTGCTGTCACAAGGCGATGAGAGACGGCCGGATGACGTGGATGTTCTCCTCCTTCCCGGGACTGAGCAATACCACGGATGCGCAGGGCCGCTTCGCCATCGCGCTGGAGGAGGATGGCGAGTACAACCTGCGGTTCTCGCCCGACGACCTCGCGGCGGAGATTATCTATGAGGTTCCGGTCGGGAAGAGGGATCTGCGGGTCACGCTACCGACCGGCGGGACCCTCACCGGCCGGCTCGTGCGGGTCGAACGCGGCCGAAAGGTCCCCATACCGCACGCCGAGGTAAAGATCGAGCAGACCGACCGGTATTCCTATACGCATCTGGGATTCGGCCGCGACCGGACGACGACCACGGACAGTGACGGCCGATTCCGTGTCGAGCACCTGGCCACACGAATTCGCGTCGACCGCACGAAGGACGTATATGGACCCCGGTTCTGGAAGGTCTCCTACGGCGAAATCTCGAAAACCATCGCGTTTGAGACGGGCAACACGATAGAGGACTTCGAGCTGGTGGTCAGACCCGAGCCGGCCGACGCGTCGCCCCTGAAAGGCAATCCGTTGCCTGAATTCGATGGCAGCCGGATCGACCTTCCCGCCGAGCGCACGCAGGGCAGGAAGCTGCTGCTCTGCTTCTTCGATATGAATCAGCGGCCCTCGCGCCATTACGTCCAGCAACTGGCCCGGAGAACGTCGCAGCTTGCGGATAAGGACGTCCTTACGGCGGACGTCCAGATGGCGGACATGGACGCCGAGTCCCTCGCCGCCTGGACCAAGGAGTCCGGCATAGATTTCCCCGTAGGCACAGTACAAGCAGATGTCCAGGGCATTAAATACGCATTCGCTATCCGCTCGCTGCCCTGGCTGATTCTGACCGATCGCACGCACAAAGTCCGATCCGCCGGCTTTGGAATCCATCAACTCAGCGAAAAGATCAAGGAGATGACGGATGGGAAACACTCAGAGCTTCCATAGAGCTGTGACGCTTTCGTACGCGCTATGCGCGTTGTGTTTGGCCACGGCTGTGAATGATGAGTTCAAGGCCACGGGGGCAGTACGGGAAACCGATCCGAAGAAACCGTTGTTCTCTGAAGTGGCAGAGTACCTGAGGGAAGATCTGTTGCTCTACTATTCGTTCGACGAACCTTTCCGCACCAGCCTCACCGATCTATCCGGCAACCACCACCACGGAAAGGTCCATGGAGTCGAATATCGACCGGAAGGCAAATGTGGCGCAGCAGGGTTCTTCCCTGGGACCGACGGCTTCGTCTGCGTAGACAATGTTCACTTGGAAACGTTCACTTTTACCGCCTGGATCAAGACATCCACCAGCGGCGTAAACAATCGGCGCGTCTTTCTATTCGACAGCGGTGCTGAGTCCTTCTTTGCGGTACAGGGTGCGACCGGCGGAGATATAGAGTTCAATACCATTGTTTGGCAAGAGGATGAATGGGAAGATGAAGGCGTAGAGACGGATGATATGAAGGTCCAGAAAGACAATTGGACGCACGTTGCCGTCAGCTTCGATGGAACCCGCGCAGGCGTCTATTTCGACGGTCGGCTGATTCAGATGAAGGAGTTGCGTCGAGACGGATTCACGGGAACACTCTACATTGGGGGCATCGAAACGCACAGAGGTGCATTCTGGCACGGCATGATTGACGAGGTGGCCGTATTCAAGCGCGCGCTATTTGCCGCCGAAATCAAGCACCTATACGATCCTACCGAGGACAACCCTGTCCTTGAGCTGAAAGCATACTGTGAGAGCAAGAAAGAATGGTCCCCGGAACTGCTGGATTTGCTGCAACGAGTCGCAGCAGCGATGAGGGTAGACGACGCAGTTGATCCTAATCTACAGAGCGGCCGAGGTGTAGCTCACTTCCATGAAACCCGGAAGGAGTCCACGGAAGGGGATCGATGGGAAAAGCAGGATGAAGAAAGGATCATTCAGTTCCAATTCAAAGGGAATTCGTCTCGCTCTGACATTTTTTCCGGCCCCAACGGCAGGGCAAAGCAACTCGAATGGATCTTTGCCGAGAATCCGGAATACGGCATCCGGTATGATGGTGATGATCTTGGTATCGAAGACAACGACATCGGTATCTTTCACCGAGAACTCGGATATGACATGCATCCGGACACATTCAATCGATTTCATGGCGTGGAACCAGCAGAATTCCTGCGCGGATACGCAGGATGGGCCAAGAAAGCGCGGCTCTTCCCTTCGGTGACCGTTACCGATGATGCCATTCTGCAATTGACATGCATCCATACGGCCGCAGGCGAAAGAGATACGCTGGAAGTAAGAATGAACATGGGTCCACCCGCTCGCATCTTGTCGCTTGTTGAATCAGAAGAGGACGATGACGAGCGACGAACCAAGGCCCGCAGGCAATACCACGTTCACTGGCAATGGCATGGGGACCAGTGCTACGTCAGAGACGTGGAACGTACTGAGGAAGAGACCGAATTCGACAATGATGACAATCCCGGGCAGCCTTGTCATCGATACGCCCACCAGAGGTTGGAGGTATTAGCCTATGAATCCCGCGCGGCAGTTCCGGGCCGTGCCTTCACCGTATTTGGTCTTCCTGTGGAACCCGATACGGACATCTACGACAGCATAAACAGATCTCGCTACCGGGTTGATGATGTTCTCAGCGGCAGAGTACGGCCGGGCCCGCGGTACAAATCACGCCTTGGCGCCAGACTGCCAAGTTTGAACATGTTGGTGGACGACGCGGATGCTCTCATCCGTGACAAGGCGGCTCTGGTTTGCTTCTTCGATATGCAGCAGCGACCGTCACGGCACTGCGTCGAGCAACTGGCACAACGAGCACGGGAACTCGAGGACAGGGGCATCGTCGTCATCGCCGTCCAAGCCGTAGAGGTGGAGGCCGCCGCCCTGACCGCCTGGCGGGGCGAGTCCCGTATCCCGTTTACCGTCGTGGCGATTGGAGAGGACATTCCCGAACACAAGTACACATGGTCCGTTCGGTCGCTGCCCTGGCTGATTCTGACGGACAGAAAGCACACCGTTGTTGCCGAGGGCTTTGCCCTAGACGAGCTGGACGCAAAATTGGAGGCTCATACCGGCGGTGACTGACGAATGGCCCGTCGATTGGCGTGACAATGATGGTTGGGCAGTTACAAGGGGACAATAATGAGCAGGATAGGGTACATCGCCGTTACTTTGTTGTCGGTTTTGTCACCGGCGCGGTATGCCGAAGGGCGGGCCCGTGCCGGCGGGCCTGTCACTCTGGAGACGTTGCGTCAGCGCGTCGCGCGTAATGAAGCGCTGATCGACCCGATCAAGCTGAGCTACACGGTTAAATTCACCCGAACGGGAGAACTGCCGGAACTGGGTGGAGGCCGGGGACGGGGCCGCTCATTGTCGCATTTCAATATCACCTGGGCCCAGAACGGCTCAAAGCAATATGTCGATTCTCGCAGCTTCTACGGTCCCAATGAGCCCGCACGGAGCGAGCTGACGATCCTCGATGGCAAAACGCAGACCCGGGTGGACCTGCCCGACAAGATGCGGGCGTCGATCGGTTCCGCCAGCCGCACCGATTGGTACCATATCCTGACCGCCAAACTGCGATTACGGCCGTTCGAAGACCACCGCCTGCTCAGCGAGGTCCTGGCGCCGCCTCGCGCCGTGCTCCGCGAGGGCACACAGACCATCGGCAACCGGCTGGTGCACGTCGTTGACGTGACGCAATTGTACCCCTACTCATGTCTGAGGCTCTGGATCGATCCCGAGGCCGGCATACCGCTGCGTGCCTGCGCGTATGACCAGCACCCCACCGTCCCGCAGGCCCTGCCGATTGTTGAAGTCAACGATATCACGCCTCACCAACTGCCCAACGGCGGCTGGATCCCCGTGACGGGGGTCAGGGCCTTCCACCTGCGCAGGGGCGACACGACGTACAATTCCTATGAGCGCATCTGCGTCGACGTCAATAGTATCGTGACAGAATCGGATGACGTCCCGGAGTCGCTGTTTTGGGCCGACCTCCCTGACGGCGCCAGCATCTATGACGTTCTGTCCGGCATGACGACCGTCAAGGGACAGTCGCTCAAGACCTACGAGCAGTTTGTTCAGGGCAACGGCAGGTTCATCGCCGGGACCGTGACGGATGTGAACGGAGTCCCCGTTGCCGGTGTGGTGGTAGTTCGCTCCGGCATTGAGACGGTGCAGAGCGACGGCCGCCCCGGTCTCGACAGACTTGTTCAGCCCCACGAACGGATATCCCCAACGACCGATGCGAAGGGCCGCTTCGCCCTGGAAGTCGAACACGAGGGCAATCACCGACTGGTATTCTACCATGAGGACTTCGTGGACCGGCAGGTGCGCGGCGTGTCGCCGGACGAGCACGATCTCAAGGTCACGCTCGAAGGAGGCGGCACGATCACAGGACGCGTGTTCGGTGTGATCGACGGCAAAGAGAATCCTCTGGCCGACGTACAGGTCTTCCTGCGGGCGGGTGATAGCGTTGTGAACAGAAGTATGCGACCGCATCGGACGATGCCGACGACGGACGCGCAAGGCCGGTTCGAAGTCCGCGGCCTGCCTACGCGGATGCGGGACCGCTCCGTTGCCTCCTCGGAGCCGCCCCGGTACGTCCCGTTGTCCTGGCGCGTCAGTTGCGGGGCCGCCTCCCAGAGCATCACGTTCGACCGAGACGGCCAGACCCGCGCGGTGGAGCTTGTACTCAAGCCCGACGTGCGAATGGCCGCGTCTCTGGTCGGCAGGCCCATGCCCGACCTCAACGGCCTGGGCCTGGACATAGGTCGGGAACAACTCAAGAATCACAGAGTGCTGGTCTGCTTCTTCGACATGGAGCAGCGACCGGCACGGAACTGCGTTGAGGAACTGTCCAGGCGGACGGCCTCGCTCGAAGACCGGGGCGTGACGGTGCTGGCAGTCCACGAAAAGGGCATCGATGTCGATAAGCTCCAGACCTGGGCGAAGGAGTCCGCCGTCACTTTTCCCGTCGGAATCATCGCCGCCGACCCCGACGAAGTGAAATTCGCCTGGTCCGTCCGCTCCCTGCCGTGGCTGATCCTGACAGACGCAGAGCACATCGTGGTTTCGCAAGGATTTTCAATCGAGGAGCTCGATGAGAAGATTGCCGGTGTGGCGCAAGTGACTCCGGAGGATGTGGTCACCCAGTGTACGATCAGGGACCCTAATAACAGGCTGTTGGCCAATGCCTGCGTCACCGTCTATCCGATGGGACGGGAATACCGGACCGATGATGAGGGCCGCGTATTCATACGCTATCGGCGGCCCAAAGACCCGGAGGGACTGCATGCCTGTGTGCGACACAAGAGCCCCGCTTGGCTGCGCACGATACGCCTGCCGAGCGCCAGCGGAGAGGTGGAGGTGCGATTGGCGGAGGCCCTTTCGGTTTGTGGGCGTGTGACCGATCCCCAGGGCAATCCCGCCAAAGGCGTTCAGGTTGCCGCCCTGCCCATGAGCAACCGGTACGTGCGAACTGACGCAAACGGCTGTTTTGACATTGCGTGGGCTCCGTCCTGGGCCGGCGGAATGAGGAACCTTTGCCTTATGGCTCGCGATGCCGAGCGCAATCTGGCTGCGCTGGTCGGCATCACTCCTGAAACAAGGAGCGTCGATCTGGTCCTCGAGCCGGGGCTGACGCTGGCTGGCACCGTCGAAGATCCCAATGCCAAGCCCATTGCGCACGCGACGGTTGGCCTGTCGCTCGTCAGAGGTTGGGGCTGCGGCACACCCGTGGAGCCGGTCGAAAGCGACTCGCGGGGCCGCTGGCAGATCACGGCGTTGCCGCAAAGACAGGAATACCATGTTTCCGCGCGTGTCAGAGGCTGTGGACCCGGAAAAGCCACGAGCGGTAGGATCAATACCACAGGCGACGTTGCGCGCGTCGATCCCATCATCCTGAAGCCACGAAACCGTTCCGTGTCGGGGGTCGTAATCGACGTAAACGGCTTGCCCGTGGAAGGCGCCAGAGTAGTTGTGGACGGCGCGGGCCAGCCCAACCAGCAGACTACGACCGACCACCAGGGGCGGTTTGCGATGACCGAGATCTGCGACGGTACATTCGCCCTGTACGCCGCACGGGATCGCGACCGCCATCGCGAAAGCTCCGGCCAAATCCCGGATGTGCAGCCCGGCCGGACCAGTCGGGAGATCGTGATGTTCCCGGAACGCAAGAGGCAGGCGGCACGG